>CAMPNN010000003.1 GCA_946891915.1 uncultured Bifidobacteriaceae bacterium | reverse complement strand
GTTTTCAGTAAAAGAGTCAAAACTCTATTTAAGCCCTATGATTGACTGTTTTGATAGTAAAGTGGCCTCTTACGCTCTTTCAAACCACCCAGATTAGTGTCTTGTAGATGAAATGTTAGAAGGGGCTTTAACTACCCTTAAGATTACAGAATGTAAAAGCTTAGCTATTCATACAGATAGAGGAGGTCACTATAGAGGCGGTAGGTGGATTGAGAGATTAGAAGGTCTTGGTATTACACGCTCCATGTAAAGAAAAGGAAACAGTGGAGATAATGCTGCCTGTGAAGACTTTTTTGAACGAATGAAAACAGAAATGCATTATCCACTTAACTGGGATAGTACAGAAGAATTACGTCAAGCTATTCATACTTATATTGATTTTTACAACAACCACAGAATTAAAATGGGGCTTAAAAGACAATTATGGAACATCGTGCTATGATTGCACAAAATGTCTAAAAATTGTCCTAAGCCCCTTTTGTTTTCAATGTCAAGTAATGCTGAATGTTAAGCTTTTTTAGCTTAATAACAGCGAGTTTTCCGTGGTATTTCAACGATAACTCGGGTTTTTAGACACACTTTTTTGCCGCTTATCCTCAAAAATGGTTCCTTCATTAGGCAACGACATCGTTGTCATCAAAGCAAGCATGAACATAAGCGGACCGAGCGCATTCCCATACGTTTTGAACATCACACCAAAATCATGGCCGAATACCACCATCGACAAGTAAAGGAACATAAAATTCACAGCTGTAAACAGAACCAACTTCAGCACGAACATAAGAACCTTGTACATAAGAATATTCTCCTCACTTACTCCACGGAGTCGCACACCAAATAGGTTTGGCACTCATCTTATTACATGATTTTTTGCCATGCAATTGTTGTTGTTATTTTTGATAACATATAAAATGTATAAGGTGTTATAAGTTTTACTTGTAACAACTAGAAATAGGGTTATTCCCCCAAATACTAAATTACGCAAATAGACTACAATTAGAATACTCAAAATCACAACTACATCCCTAGTCTGTAGCGTAGCTCGTGTTTGGTAGCTGCGGCAAAACAACAAGAAGACCGGCGGTAAAAATCAGCGCGAGTATAGGTAAAACCGAGCCTTCATACGCTTGATTGCCGAACATAGAAAAACAGAAGCCAACCAGCGCCCATCGCAATGCTGGACTAATAGATCTCATACGAATAAAAATATTATCTTTGCTAAAAATCGCCTTCACAGCAACCAGCTCTCCCCTAAAAACTCTTTCAAAATAACGCAAACTTGCATAGCTACTTACATGCAAACTTACATAACTACTCGCATGATTACTTGCAAATTGCTATCCAACTTAAATAATCACTACAAACTACACAAATCAAATAGCTTATTTGACAAATTTGATAACACTATACTCTTGGTCAAAAAAAAACAACAAATAATAGTAATAAGTCATGATCGCGACTTTTTAGAGAGCCTCTCAATCACAAGATGGCTCGAACTTAGCAGTTCTGGATTATCTGAACTCGCATAATATATGCACCCGTCTTTCTGGCAATATTATATTTATGTGACCGAAGTGAGGTAAGCGATACACTTGCGATCAAAGAATACGTCGTTGAGTCTGCATCACGCAAAACCATGATGAAACTAAAAGAGCCTAAAGCTGGTCTAAGTTCAAACTATTCTCTTGTTCTGTATCTTACCTTTGAAAAAAGGGAAATTGGAGTCGAATTCCTAGCCAGTCGCTAGACATAGGGAATCCACCCTGAAGGATGTCGAATCCAAAAAAAGTTGCAAAAACTGTTGCTGCGCTTGCTGTTATAGCTGCATCGTCTGCTATGTTGTCCGCTTGTGGAGAGCCAAAAGCTGTTCCTATGAACGATGAGTTCGCTGGCAATTCTGGTCAAAGCGCGGATGATGGTGGTAACCCTTCAGGGAAGTACGATGCTGGCGCTCAGCAATCTAAGTCTTCTGCGCAAATTGAGGATTCTGGAGATTCGCAAGATTCAAAAAACCAGCAGAATCAGCCTAAAACCGATACTGGCGATTACAAAGATGGCGAATACAAAATCAAAGCCACGTATGGTCCTGTTGCAGAAGATAGTTTTGATGTGAATTTAAGCGTTGCAAGTGGTAATGTGAACGGTGTTGAAATCACGCCTCATCCGTTTACGCCAATCTCTAAAAAACACATGAACGCTTTTGCTAGCGCTATCTCTGGAAAAATAGTTGGAAAACCGCTAAAAGATTTGCATATCTCGGTTGTTGCTGGAGCAAGTTGGACTAGCGATGCATTTAACAAGGCGCTTGACGTTGCTCGCCAAGAGGCTTCAATCGCATCTGCGCAATAATTGCAAGGCACAATCGCGATTATTGCGCGGATTGAATCAGCATCTAATCTTTTTTATTTTGAACGCTATCAACTGATTTTAATCGTACATTTTCCTTATATTTGTGCAACATTAAAGCAAAAGCTGTACAAGTGATTAGGTAGAAATTCCACGTAGTAACAAGAGTGAAAATATGAGGTCCAGGGTATGGATTGATTGAATACCCATACAATAGTTCTGTATCACTTGACCATAGCAATGTACCTAATGTATCAAAAATAATAATTACAATAGGTATTAATGCTTTCCATCGCATTGAATCTTTGCGCAAAGATAACACAGCAATTGCAAAGCAAATTGGCACATAAAATCCAGACAATTGTACTGCCTTATACAATGTTGAATTAACTGCATCATGCAATCCTGTAAACCAAAATCGAAGAAGTAATACAATACTTATAGCATCAATCACTACTAAAATAATCCACAAATATTTTGCACAGAAAGAATGAATATTTTTAAATTTTTTCTCCTCGAGAACAATATTGCAAGATGCACTATTTTCTGACTGTTCTTTCTCGATGAAAGTCTTATAACTATTAAATGCAAGAAGCATAACCAATACACTATGTACGCAAAAATTCAGGCATATAAGAACTGTATTTACTTCAGAGCCGGGATAATATGCATAATCTACCATAGGAACTTGTAATAGCTCTGCTAATGATTGTGCATACATGCAAATAAGCGTAGATATAACGAAAAGCGCTACTAATGTTATTGACATTATCCAGCGTTTGCGCTCGCGACAAAATGCAATAACGCAAACCAACAATACAAGACTTACTACACTAGTCCATGCAAGACCGTCATATAAAACATACCCATCCGATGTGTTAATAAAATATCTATATGCCAGAGTAAGTAGGCATATAGTGTCAAGTGGAATAAACAATAACCACGCGCACTTGCGTTTACAAATATTCTTTAGCAAATTCATTATTTACATTCTTCTTAAATGAAAATGTTACAAAATTTTACTATTTATCGACGTACTCTATAATAAATAGCTTTTCCGTCATGTTTTGGCCATCCACCATCCCACGCTAAATAATTCGTGGAATGTTGTGCAATCTTCAAACCATCGCGACCTTTTTGATACACGAAACCGATATGATCAACTTCTCCATCTTGGTTATAATCAACGCCGATAAAATCACCGTCAGCAACAGAATGAACAAGCTGTTTCCAATGCTTTGTATTGTAGCCACTTCCCATATAATTTTTGAAAGTATTAGCAATAACCCAAGAGATAGAAGTGTTATTCTGTGCCTTCCACCACCAACCTTTAGATGGATTATTATACATATCCATTGATACGCCACCGGCGTACAAAATTTGAGAAGCAAAATTTGTGCAATCTTCACCGCGTTCCCAAATCCACCAGCCTCTTTTTTTATAACCGTATTTTGGATTAGGTTTTACAGCATATTTTGCAGCATATTTTTTCGCGGCAGAAACATTAATCCCTGAACTACGGTCTGCGTAATATGGTTTATCATTATGATTTTCTGGTAATGTTGGCAAAAGTAAATAAGCGCTTTCTATGCCTTCTTCTTTAGATAGAAATCCATTAGAAATTTGTTTATTTATTTTTTCAAGTTCAGCAAGTATTGCATCATTCTCAGATCTATTTTCATACCAATCTAAAAATTCAACAGATTCTGTCGCGTCTGTTCTCAATGTATTTTTTTCATCCTCTTGTGAAAGAATGTTTTTATAAATTGTTGCTGTTTTTTCAGTTAATTCAGGCAAGGAATAACTTTTCTTAGCTTTGTTGATAACGTCAAAATGTTCAGATAAAAAGTTTTGCTTTGCTGAATTTGGGTCTTGGAATGTATCTAGTAATCTGAAACGCTCACCTTGGAATGCTATATAATTTCGTACTTTTACAAAACTATTTTCTTGAGTTGTAACTCCAGAATGATTACCGGCATATGCTACATTTACTAATCCATTAGCAATCAGTAAACATGCAAAGCATGTAGCTATCATTTTATAACAAATTTTCATCTTATCTTCTCTCCTAATTAACCATGATGATCAGCAACCGTACTGATAAAAGAAACTAGCAAAGCGCTAGTTGCATGCATCTTTACGGTGCAACTAAACAACACATTAGAAATTCTACTATTGAATTTATATGGATGTCAATAAAATCATAAAACGATGTTTTATGTATATGGAATTGTTGTTCTGTTGCTATAAGTGCCATTTTGTTTCAAATATCAACTAAATATATTTAATATACTAAATGTATTAAAAATGTATGTAATTCTAGTCTTACGCCTTACAATTCAGTCATTGTAATTGTTGCATGACGCTGTAAACAGGACGCATGTTATCGTGGCAGATTTTGCTAGATTTGCGATTTTTGCCACGATAACTGTGTGTGTCACGCATTTGCTGGTTCTATTGCAATACGTCCACCTAACGCTTGAACAACCTTCGCAATAGTTTGGAAGCTGGGATTGCCGTCTCGTCTTAAGCTTTTGTAAAGGCTTTCCCTTCCAACCTCGGCTTTTTGAGCAATCTCTTTCATTCTTCGAGCTTTTGCAATATCGCCTATAGCAGCTTGCAACAAGCGAGGATCATTGAGTTCTGCTGCGGCATTGAGATATGCAATAACATCATCATCGTTCTCAAGATACTCACTCGCATCCCATTTACTTATATTTACCATTTCTTCTCCTCAATTAACTGTGCAAGAAGTATCTTCGCTTGCTTAATATCTTTACTTTGACTACTTTTATCCCCACCAGCAAGTAATAGCATTAACTTTGAGCCTTTTTGTGCAAAATACACACGATACCCTGGTCCAAAAGCGAAACGCAGTTCACCAATACCATTGCAAACTGGATGTAAATCACCTACTGGCTTACCTGCAATTTCACATAATCTTAGCCTCGCATTAATTCGAGCTTTAGATTGCAAGACCATGAGCCTACTAAGTCTCCTAAATTAGCGGATTTAGCTGATTAGTCGCGTGGGTTTTAAAATATACAAGGTTTGAAGGTGATGATTTTATGATTTCAGATAATATCTTCCATGATTCTTCACATGATAATTTGAAATCTAGCTTCATTACGTGTTGTATACAATGAAGCTTTGCTTTTGAACTCTGAAACTATTGCTCTGTACTCTGAAACTTTGATTTAGAACATCATATTATTTCTTACTATATTATGCTTGTAATACTGTATATCCCCACTTCACCAGCTGGGTGCAAAGTGGGTGCACCTTTTAACGTTAACATCCTGTGCACTCGACCCTACACCGTTGATATGTTTCCTCATACAGCAAAATCGCACTCAAAAACCGCGAGAACCCAGCCTAAAGCCACCACACGCTAAACCTTTTAACGATAGCCCTCGCTAAGCCTTGCTACACAAGGGCAAAAATGCACCCACCTAATCAGCCTTTGACATCAATACGACACTCTCGACGTGATGAGTGTTTGGATATATGTCGAACGCGCGCAAGGACTGAACGCTGTAACCAAGTTCTTTAAAAGTGCCGACATCACGAGCAAGACTAGTAGGATCGCAAGCAACATACACAACAGCTCTAGCCCCAGACTTCGCAATTTGCTTACAAACTTGAGCTTTGGCACCAGCGCGAGGAGGATCCAACACAACAACATCAGGATGCGCAAATCGGCGAACAATCTTAGATGACTTACTCGCCTTAAACACCTGCGATTCAAGCGTTTGTGCAACATCGCCTTCAAGAGCTTCAACAACATCCCTGCTAAGACCTGCGCGCCCAATGTTTCGCCTTGCGTTCTTTACAGCAATCGGCGCTCCCTCAATGCTAAGCACACGGGCTGGCTCTGCAGAACCCGCAGCACCAGAAGAATCTCCGCCAACATTAGCCAAAGTCGCAAGCGGAATCGTAAACAAACCCGAACCAGAATACAAATCCCACAAAACCGTATTTCTACTACGCCCACCAAGCGCAGAACGAACTAATCCCAAAACATAGTTCACCAAATGCTCTGGAGCTTCGCGATGAATCTGCCAAAAACCGCGCGCGTCAACACCGTAGTCAAAAGTACGAATACGCGATGAATCACCATCAACAGCAACGCGCACACGCTCGCGCAACAAAGCCGAGCCTGCAACCAACTCATCATTTACTATAAGCGCATAATTTTCGCCAATCGCATCAAGAAGCGCAGTCTTATCATTAAAATCCAAAACATCAACACGCGGCTCTGGAACAGCAAGGCGAATTTGCGAATTTGGCTCAAATTCTCTATTCCACAAATCCAAAGAATCCGCAACAGCTAAAACAGCACGCGACGCAAGCGGCATAGTATCAATCGCAATGCGGTCATGCGACTCGCGCTTTCGCATAGACAATCGCCCTTCATCATCAGCAACCAACTCCATGCGCGTACGCCAATTAAATCCGTTAAGCTCCTCATCCCCTGGAATGCGCTCAACACTAACATCGCTATCCGCAACATCCATATGCGCCAAACGCTGGAATTGATTAGCAATTACGGAAGCCTTCCAACGAATCTGTCCAGGCAAAGAAACGTGAATTAAATCCGCGCCTCCAACTCCGCCGCCCTGAGCCAAAGGACCAGCGAGCTTCCAGTGCGGCTCCACACGATCCTCGCTAGGCTCCAAAACTTCCACCACTTCGCCAGTAAAAAAGTGCGCTTTTGCACGCATCGGCTCATCCATGCGCACAACAACCAGCTCACCAGGGAGGGCAAATCGCACGAATACAACGCGTCCGTCAAGATGACCTACGCATCTTCCTTGATCCGCATATCTCTCGATTCGCATCGTCACTTGCATTTAATTACACCTCAATTTTGCGTTTTGTTAAGCCGATTTTAGTTAAGCTTATTTTCTTCGATTGGATTTTCGTCACACTGCTTTTCTTCGTGATTTTTATGATGAAGACGCATAAACGGCGTTGCAATAATCAAGTAAGAAACCCAAATTGCGAGCGCCCAGAATGGCAATCCCATAATCAAACGCACTGTGCCAAGCCACACAACGTGATTCGTCAAATATAATGGCACTTGCAAAACAAGTCGCAGCGCAAAAACACCAATCCACAATGCTGTAACATACATATACGCACGCTTAAGCGGCTTATAGTCAAGCCATTCGTGGAGCCAAGCGCCAAAGTTTTCCGTAGGCACTTTGCGAATAGACTCAATAACAAGACCTAAAGCCGGCACGCGCGCAATCAACGAAATCGCGAGAAGCGCACCGTAAACAGCGTTTGTAATAAACCCCATCATGTAGTAGTCGCGCGCTTGGTGGCTCGTCCACACCCAAATAAGGCAAATTGCAATGGAAACAAGTCCACTAATTGCGCCCATCAGTGACTGCCTTTGAATAAGACGAGCTATAACCTGTAAAACAGCTAAAGCAGCCGATACAATAACCGTCGTTTGTACATTTCTAGTTACAACAAAGCAAATAACAAACAGCAAGCCTGGTAGCATGGATTCGATTATTCCTCGAATACCGCCCATTGAATCGATTACAGAAAAGTTACTTCCATCAGAACCGATAGAAGCAAGGGAAGCAAGCCCAGAACTTTTTTTGCCACAAGCGTTATTTTTCAAGACGGTATCCTTATGTTACTTAACTTACGCTACTTAACTTACGTTACTTAACTTACTGCTATCTAACTTCAGCAAACATAGGTCCGCGAGTAAGAGTAGTTTTTACTTCCACTTGCTGATCGTATCCTAATGGCTTATCGTCTTTCTTTAACGGATCCTTGGTATTTTCAGCGGAGGAATTATCGTCACCGTTTTTGTTAGCATTTTCAGCTTTTTCTGCAGCTTCTTTTTCTTCTCTAGTAATAGGCTCATGCAAAGGAATTAACTCACGCGGAACAAGAGGCTCTTCACCACGATTTACAACAATTCCTCTGAACCATTCTTCTAATTGTTTCGTTTCTGCATTATTTTCTGCAAGTTCTGTTGCTGCAGGACCAGAGAATATTCCGCGAAGCATCCATCGAGGTCCGTCAACTCCTACAACACGAGTTGTAATAGTTTTTTCTCCAACATTTACCGGCATTAATAACTCTGTGCCAAACACTCCTTGTGCCGTACAAGCTTGACTGTTTCCATCAAGCAAATCCTTGCATAATTCTTGCCAGATTCCGGCAGTTTTAGGCGCTGCAAATGCCTTAACTTCTACGCTTGAGGATCCACAAGTTACTGTTACTCCAATAATTCTACCGGTTTCACGCTGAGCTTTTACGCGAACTTCAATCCCCTGAAAATATGGAATATATATTGAACCAAAATCAAGGTAATCGCTGAAATCTGGCGCATCTTCGTCATCATAATCCCATGGGCCGGTTTTTACTTCTACTATTTCATTAGAAACTTGCGAAGTTTTTACTGTCTTACGTTTACCAAACAACCAGCCCATTATTCCTCATTTCTTCAAACAACACGTGCTAAAAATAGGCGCACTGTTAATAATTGTAGATTACTTAACCAAACCAGATTATCACACCGCATACTTTATAGTTAAAGGAGCGTGATCGGACCAGCGCGCATCATAACTTTCAGCGCGATCAATCACAAATCCGCAAGCACTTTCTGCAATTTCTGGCGTTGCAAACTGGTAGTCTAATCTCCAACCAACGTTATTATCGAAAGCCTTTCCGCGCTGGCTCCACCAAGTGTACGGGCCTTGAATATCTCCTGCAAGCATGCGCATAACATCCACAAACTCGTACTCGTTAATCCAGCGGTCAATATACGCGCGTTCCTCCGGCAAGAATCCTGCGCTTTTTTCATTTGCTTTAGCATTTTTAATATCAAGTGAAGTATGCGCAATATTAAAATCTCCACACAAGATTGCTTGATTTCCGCCGCTTGCTGCTGCATCCCGAAGCTCACCTAAGCGAGTAAGCATTGTGTCTAAAAAGCGGAATTTTTGTTGCATTTTTTGCGGATCGTCCACATTTCCAGCGTGAACATACACAGAAGCAACAGTAATTTCATAACCTTGAGGCGTACGAATATCGGTTTCAATCCATCGCCCAGAATCCACATCCTCGCTTAAACCTGGCAAACCGTAGCGCTTTGCTACTACAGGAAGCGATGTAACTAACGCTACTCCAGCGCGACCTTTTACACGGCAAATTTCATTTATGTACGTAAAATCTTCGTTTTCTTTATGATTTGCAATATCAGTATTTTCAGACGCGCGATATCCCATTTCAATTTTCGTCATAATTGGGTCGATTGCATCTTGAGGAGCACGCACTTCTTGCATACACCATACGTTAGGAGTGTGAGCATCGGACCAGTCAAGCATCCCCTTACGCTCGGCTGCACGAATACCATTTAAATTTGAAGTCGTAATTGTAATCATGTAATCCACTCTAATATGCGCGTTACACAAATATGCACGTTACGTAAAGTAAAAAATAAGGTGCATAGATTTATAACTCGTTATTAACCAAGTTACAAACCCTGCACCTTTATTTTTATTTTATTAGATTAGATTAGATTAAATTAAATATTTAGATTAGTTAATCTAATTAATTAAATTAATCCAAGCCAAGTTCCAAGTTTCCACCAGGAATTGCGTCGAGAAGATCGCGAGTGTATTCCTTTTGAGGATGATCAAACACCTCATCGGTTGTAGCATGCTCAACAAGCTTTCCGTGTTGCATAACAACAACCTCGTCCGCAATCTGTCGAACAACAGCCAAATCGTGAGTGATGAACAAGTAGCTTAATCCGCGCTCCGCTTGCAAATCGTTAAGCAAGTGCAAAACCTGATCTTGCACAAGAACATCCAAAGCAGACACAGCTTCGTCGCAAACGATTACGTCCGGATCCAAAGCCATAGCACGCGCGATTGCAATGCGCTGACGCTGGCCACCAGAAAGCTCGTTCGGGAAGCGAGTCATAACAGAAGCAGGCATACGAACCATGTCCAAAAGCTCACGAACACGATTCTGACGGCTCTTTTTATCACCAATCTTATGAATTCGCAAAGGCTCTTCAATAGAACGATAAATCGAATACATTGGGTCGAGCGAACCATAAGGATTTTGGAACACTGGCTGAACGTGACGACGGAAATCAAGCAAATCCGCGCCCTTAAAATCAGCAATATTCTTGCCTTCGTAAGTAACAGTTCCGCTTGTTGGCTTAAGAAGTCGCAAAACCATGTTTGCAACAGTAGACTTACCAGAACCGGATTCGCCTACAATTGCCAAAGTTGTTCCGCGCTTAATAGAGAACGAAACGTCATCAACAGCCTTGAAAAGTTCCTTCTTACGAGGAAGCTTAAACTCGCGAGTTAAGTGGTCGACTGTAATAATATGCTCGCTCTTTTCAAGAGTTTGCTCACCTACTACGTGGTGCTCAAGCAAATTATCCGCATCGCCACCATGCTCTTTAACGGAAATGATTCGCTGAGAAGCAAGGCTTGGAGCAGCAGCAACAAGTCGCTTAGTGTAAGGATGCTGCGGATGCTGCAAAACGTCCAAAGATGGACCAGATTCAACAACACGACCCTTATACATAACAACTACATGCTGTGCGCGAGCTGCAGCCAAACCTAAATCGTGAGTAATGAACAGAACGGAAGTTCCGAGCGAATCTGTAAGCGTATGCAAATGGTCAAGAATACGCTTTTGCACAGTAACGTCGAGTGCTGAAGTTGGCTCATCTGCAATAAGCAAATCTGGACGGCAAGCCAAACCGATAGCAATTAACGCGCGCTGACGCATACCGCCGGAAAATTCGTGTGGGAACTGACGTGCACGAATTGCAGCATCTGGCAAACCAGCTTCGTCAAGCAAACCTGCAATACGATCTTCAACACTTGCACCAAGAACATACTTTTTGGCAATTTCCCAAGCTTTGTCGTCGTTCACACCATACTTGATTAAATCGTCTGCTACACGCCAACGAGTTTCAGAACCTGGAACCCACTCTTTTTTGTAGTAAGACATGGCTTCATTTAACTTGTCTTCATCAAGTCCGATTTCCGTCAAAGTCTTACGTGCGACTTCCATCAATTCTGCGAGTTCTTTAGAACCAAGGAATGTCTCATCATCGTTGCTTTTAACTTGTACAGCGTCACCTGCAAGAGCTTCTGCAAGAGCAGAACGCTTCTCGTGACTCACATCAACGCCGTTTGCAAGCAAAGCTTCCTTAACCTGCGTACCAATACGCCACACAGGGTTCAAATTACTCATAGGGTCCTGAGGTACCAAACCCATTGCAGTACCACGCAAAGCAGCAATCTCTTTGGGCTTCAAGTTACTAATTTCTTTGCCCTTAAGCTTAATAGAACCGCCCGTAACATGACCTGTTCCTGGGAGCAAACCCAAAACTGCCATTGCAGAAGTGGACTTTCCAGAACCAGACTCGCCTACGATTGCAACCCACTGGCCGGGATATACGCTAAAGCTTGCATCTCGAACGGCGTGAACAGTTCTCTTTGAATCCGTTGTGAAATCAACCTGAAGATCTTTAACTTCAAGCAACGGACCCTGCTCACGTTGCATGGCTAGAGTATCTACATCTTTATGTGTTGTCATGCTCATAGTTACTATTCCTCCACGCTAACTTCACGCCTTACGGCTCTTTGGATCCAACGCATCCTTTACAGCATCGCCCATCATGATGAAGGCGAGAACTGTAATAGCAAGCGCAATAGATGGATAGAACAATACTTCTGGATTGGTAGTAAGCACATTCCTTGCAGTAGAAATATCTACACCCCAGCTCACGGTGGTTGTTGGTAAGCCAATACCAAGGAAGCTCAGCGTTGCTTCAAGCACAATGTAAGAACCAAGCGAAGTTGTGCCAACAACAATGATTGGAGCCAAAGAATTTGGAATAATATGGCGGAAAAGATTACGCATCGGCGTTGATCCCAACGCAGTAGATGCCGTATTGAATTCAAGATTCTTCGATTCCATAACAGCACTTCTAGCTATTCTAGCAACGCCAACCCAACCAAATAGCACCATGACGAATACAATCTTCCAAATAGATTTTGAAGTGCGGAACATTTGCAAAACTACGATTGCGCCAAGCAACATAGGCAAAGCCAGGAAGATATCGGTAATGCGGCTAAGAACTGCATCAACCCAGCCTCCAAAGAAGCCAGCTAATGCACCAATCAAAGAACCAACCAGAACGACCAATATGGTTGCTAACAAACCAACACTTAAGGATGTGCGAGTGCCGTAAACTACGCGAGCATAAATATCGCAACCCTGCATGTCGAATCCGAATGGATGAGCAGCAGAACCTGATTCCAAAGAATGCTCCAAAACACAATAGCTAGGATTGTGCTTAGTAAGAACACCAGGGAAAAGTGCCACAAAAATAATACAAACTATTAAAACTGCAGAAATTACAAATAATGGATTCCTACGCAAAGTACGCCAAGCATCAGCCCACATGCTCGTTGCAGGAGCAGACTCATCAACGGAATCAACTTCCTGTAAAGGAGTATCATCCAAAGGTGCGACGTAACGTTCCTGACCTGGAAGCGCAATATCTGTAGCAGTCAAATTTTCTTCAACATTTTCTTGCATAATCATGCTTCTCCTTACGCATAACGAATGCGCGGATCAAGAGCCGCGTACAACATGTCAACAAGAAGGTTGCTTATCACAAAAATAAGCATAAGCAAAGTAACAATAGAAACCACCAAGTTACCTTCGCCCTTCAAAATACCCTGATACGTTAAGAATCCAACGCCGTGAATATTAAAGATTGTTTCAGAAATCATTGCGCCACCCATCAATGCGCCCAAATCCTGACCCAAGAAAGTAACTACAGGAATAAGCGAATTGCGCAAAATATGACGAATAATTACCGAGCTTTCTTTTAAGCCCTTCGCACGAGCTGTACGAACATAGTCGAGCGCAATATTAGAAGAAATTTCAGACCTAGTAAGTCGAATAATATAGGCCATTGACACGGATCCAAGCACTACTGCTGGAAGCAATAAGTCATAGAAACCAGGATTGATACTTGCAGTAACTGGAAGAATCTGCCATTTTACACCAAAGATGTACTGGCCAACAAAACCAGTAACAAATGTTGGTACAGAAATAAGAAGCAGAGAAACAATAAGAATTACGCTATCGTACCATTTACCTTTTTTAAGACCGGAAACAATACCAAAAGCCACACCAAATAACGCTTCAAAAGCAAAAGCCATAATCGCGAGCTTAATAGTAACCGGGAAAGCGCGACCAATCTCATCAATAACTGGCTGGCCTGCAAAAGTGTGACCAAAATCAAGAGTAAGCGCATTTTTTAAGAACAGTAAGTATTGAACAATAAATGGCTTATCAAGATTATATTCGGCTCTAATCTGTGCCTCGACCGCATGGTTAATTGGTTTATCACCAAACATTGCCTTAACTGGATCACCCGGCAAAGCAAAAACCAAAGCATACACCAACAACGTGGTGCCGAGAACCACAGGAATCATCTGCAAAACACGACGCAGAACGTATTTACCCATCGGTTTCTCCTTAAATTATGAGTAAGTCAACTACGTAAATCAACTCACCCAACTTAAGTAATTTGCATTTTCAGCACCAGCGTAATTAAACTTTTCGAAGCTTAAAATTATTAACCAGGCAGATTATACAAATTCCACTTATGCACGCATATCACATGCATCATATAGAAGCTAAAACAACAAAGTGCTGTTCCGAATGTGAACGCATAGAATCTATGACACATTCGGAACAGCAATAATTCGCGTATTAGCGATATTAAATTATTGAGAGGAATTCATGTGTTACATAATCTAAATCACGTAACACTATGATTATTTCTTTGCAAACCTAACAGTTTACTTTACTTGTTAAGCTTGTAGTACAATGGCATGTTCTGCCAATCCATTACAAAGCCCTTCAAGGATGGAACCATCACAGCCTTAGCGTTCGAGTAGAACAGTGGGACGGATGGAAGATCCTCAAGAAGAATCTCGTTTGCCTGCTGATAAAGCTTAGTAGCTTCGTCAGCTTCTGCAGATGCAGCCTTCTTAAGCAAATCGTCGAACTGAGGATTCTTGTAGTCACCTTCGTTTGAACCGTTGCCATCAGCTGCAACAGAAGCGAACTGTTGAGTCAAGTAGTTTTCTGGGCTTGGGTAATCTGGCATCCAGCCTGCACGCCATGCGCCCTTAACCTGACGCTGGGAGCAAGCATTACGGAATTCCTGGAAGGTTGGAACTGGAGTAGTTTCAGCCTTGATACCCAAATTGTTCTTCAAAGAATTAACAACTGCATCAAACACGGACTTAGCATTTCCATCAGCATTGTAAGTGAAGGTAAGAGAACCATCATACTTGGAAATCTTGTCGGCCTTGGCCCAGAGTTCCTTTGCTTCCTTTGAATTGAACTTCACGTGCTCGTGGCCCTTAAGATCAGCCTTGTAGCCTGGGGTCAATGGAGAAGTGAATTCGTTCGCAGGAGAAGCAGTGCCGTTAAGAACCTTCTTGATGATGGTTTCACGGTCGATAGCCATAGAAATAGCTTGACGACGAAGCTTGCCTTCTTCAGTCTTTACATCGAAGTGTGGAAGGCTTGAAGGAATGGTGAACTGCTGGATTACAGAACCTGGACGGTTGTAAGCCTTAACAGTAGTATCCTTCTGGAAGGTCTTGGTTTCGGTATCTGGAATGTTATCGGTCAAATCAAGATTTCCGGACTGCACATCGCGGTAGGCAGCAGTACCATCGGTGTAAACCTTGAAGGTGACGCCATCATTCTGAGCCTTACGTGGGCCTTCGTAAGCTGGGTTCTTCACAACTTCAATCTGCTTGTTGTGATCCCAAGACTTGAACAAGTATGGACCAGAGGAAACTGGCTTTTCGCCATAAGCCTTTGGATTCTTGTAGAAGGATTCTGGAAGTGGAGCGAATGCCAAGTAGCCAACCTTAATTGGGAACACGGAATCTGGCTGCTCCAAATCAACGGTAAATGTGTCCTCGTCAACAACCTTCAAACCAGAAAGCTGTGCATCGTTCTTAGTATCTTCCTTCTGCAAATCAGCATAACCCTTAATGGTCTGGAAGAAGGAAGCGCACTTCTGTGCATTCTTAGCGTTGGCAACGAAGCTCCAAGCTTTTGTGAAGCTTTCAGCGGTAATAGGAGTGCCATCGCTGAACTTCTTGCCCTTCTTAAGCTTAACAGTGTACTGGGTAGCATCAGCGTTTGGAGTAATGCTTTCAGCATCCTCGTTTACTGGGTTGCCCTTTTCATCAAAAGTGACCAACGTGGAGTTGACCAACATGGCAGGACGTGCACCAGCGTTTTCGTTAATGTTTCCAGGCACCAATTCGTTCTGTGGTTCAGAGTTTGAAACGGTAATAATAACCTTGCCACCGTTGGTCTGTGCAGTCTTCGAAGCAGAGGAGCCGCAGCCACCAAACAACATGGCCAGCGAGCAGGCCGCAGCAGCAAAAGCTAAAGCCTTATTCTTCATATGTTTTCTCCTAACATCTGGTAGGCAGGATTGTTCTTCACCACGAAAAGTCAAATCATGAGCTAAAAACATAAAAATCCATCCAGTTTTTATTGCCAGATGGATTCTTGCAAGCCAATGACGAGGCCTCTTCGTTGATTAAAATTCTATAGTACGTATTTTTACAAACATTGCAAGACTACAAGAAAACAGGAAAATTTACTGTTGATTTGCAAAATATAAGCAATTAGCGGGTTATTTTTTAAGCAAAAATGAATTTTTTATTATTTCAACAATAATTTTTACTGTTTTTTACGAAGGATTATATATTACATGTATGTAAATTATGTTGTTAAAACTGTAAAGGATATGTTAATTGGTAATAATGAAATCACAAACTTATTCTTATTAAGCGCGCGGAAAAGCTTGTAAATAGCGCTGTTTCAACGCTTCTATAGATACATGCGTATAGCGTTGCGTAGTATTAAGCGATGAATGACCCAATAATTCTTGCACTTCTCGCAAATCTGCACCGCCATTAAGCATATGCGTAGCCGCACTATGCCGCAAAGCATGAGGAGAAATATCCGGAACATGCGCACTTTTAGCAGCATCATGCACAACCTGTCTTACTAACCGCTGATCAATGCGCTTTCCGCGAGCGCCAAGAAATATTGCGGTTTCAGCAGAATCTTGCAATAAAACTTTTCGCCCATCACTAGAAAGCCATGCAGATAATGCCTTAAAAGCAGGAATACCAAAAGGAACAACGCGCTGCTTATTTCCTTTGCCGGTAACTTTTATAGTATGCGATTCAAAATTTACATCATATACATTTAAGCTAGTAAGCTCACCTACTCGCATGCCAGTTGCGTATAAAAGCTCTAGAATTGCAGCATTGCGAAGCTCAATTGCTCGGCTCTCGTTTGAACATGATGATGAATTATTAGCTTCAGAATCAACATTATTCATCAACTCTTCTGCTTGCGATTCATCAAGAACAGTAGGTAGCATATTTTCAATTTTTGGAGTCATCAAAATTTCTGCAGGATCGCTATTTATGCGCCCAACATGCTGACACCATGCAAAAAATCCGCGCACAGCAACAACTTTTCTAGCTAAGCTTGAGCGCGCATGATTCTTAGAAGCGTATGCCATCCACGAACGCAAATCATCCGTAGCAAGATCCGAAATATTATTAAAACCGTGCCGATTACACCATGCTAAACATTGCAAAATATCGCTTTCGTAAGCTCGCTGCGTGCGCTTCCCCAAGCCCTTATTCGCGCGCACATACGTAATATAATCATCTACTAAACTCGCATACTTAGAAGAATAAGCCAAAGAATCAGCAACAACTGATGATTTATTGCTCATACTTAACTCACCTTCCATAAAAGCTCAAAACAAAACGTTTGCTATACGCGCCTGTCACATGCATAATACAACAAGGAGCTTGTTTATGAACACACGTACAAAATCAACTACACTACCGCAGCAAATACCTGCAGGCGCGCGCATAGTAGTAAGAACATACAAAATTATAGAAGAAAATAACGATGGAGCGCAAAAAATCGAGTATCATGATGCGATTGGGCACGTACTCGAGTGGGACGGTGTAATGCTTCATCTGCTTCGAGATCCTGCAGCAAACGGCACTAGAGCTGCCGAAGAAATGTTCATTGATGCCAAAACTATTTACCGATTAAAGCCAATTCCAGAACGCAAATTCCAAAAACCTCTTAGTGTGTAAGTTGTTTAATGTTGCGCGAGTTTTACACATTGCTTAGGGAGGCATCTGCGCGCAATAAGAGTTGAGAAGATTCGTTGGTGTTGGATCCGGAAAGTCCAACAATGGATTCGCCTAAGCGCGCAGATTCTAGTAATTCTTGCTGCCAATTGCTTCTGGAATCATACTTCCATAATCTGCTATTTGCATCATCGCTTTGATTAGTATTAGTTTTAGACGAGTTGCGCTGCTGGTATTTATATTCTCTCCACGATTGAGCTTTATCAAAAAACTCTTGCTCTAACGCATCCGCAGTTTCGGAATTATTATCCAGCATATTTGCAGCAAAAGTTAGCTCAGAAATTACGGAACGCAATAATTTCGCAGTATTATGCCTATTTTCGCTTACCATTGCGCGCGTGCGTTGAGGATCCGTAAGAGCAACGCGAGTCATATCTCGCCACGAGCCAGCAGATAATTGCAAAGCGATTGCACGATTAGATTGTTCGCACAAAACATTTGCGAGAGCAGTTGCAACAACGTGAGGCATGTGAGAAATAAGTGCTGCGGACTTATCGTGCGTTTCATCATCCAAAACTATTGCGCGATTCTTACATAAAGAAACAATCATTTGTAAAATATTGCTAACTCGCCAAAACTCCGTGTTGTTATCAACAGTTAATGCCCACAAAGCATTTTCCAAAAGTTCAGCGCTAGAAGCTCCCCAACCAGTAAATTCGCTTCCAGCCATAGGATGCGCACCAACATAGCAATCTTGCAAACCAGCCGCAGCAACCTGCTCTCGAACTAAAGTTTTTACGCTACCAACATCGCTAATAGTTGTGCAAGATTTGTCAATATAAGGCGCAATTTCTTGCAAAATACTTGGCATAGCAACCAAAGCATTGCACAAAATAAGAACGTTCGGGCGAAGTTTAGATAAATCTTGCACATTTTCTACACAGGTAATTCCTAAACTTTTAGCTTCATCGTACATATTTTTGTGACGATTCCAAGCATAAACGTTACATTCCGGCAATTTTGCAAGTCTTTTTGCAAGAGATCCGCCAATAAGACCAAGTCCTGCAATAGCTACAGAAAATTTTGGAGAAAACTCAGCACCTTCTACCATAATAATTCTCTTTCTGCACGCGTTACGTTCAAATTACGCAAAGCATCAACTGAAGGTTCAACGCAAACTCCCCCATTAGGAAGCATCCAATCATTCATCACTGGATTATTGTGCTTATTAGAAGTGTATACTGCTAAAACTCGAACCCAATCGCCATGCTCAACAACCTCTTGAATCATAGCTTTACAAGTAGAATTCCAAGGAGCAGCATCAACAGTTGCAATAAAACTGTATAAACCGCCCTGCCCTTTAATCGGCCTAGACATAAAAGAAGTCATATTAAGACCATGATCTCGCACAACGTCAAGCAAATTTGCTAACACGCCAGCGCCTGTGCAACGCGGAATAAAAGCAATAATTGATGAAAATGATGAAAAGTTTTCTCGCTGCACATTAACAAAATCTAAAGCCTCATCTCTAGGAGCTAATACTAAAAACTCAGTGCGCGCGCCAGAAAAATCTTCAACACCTTCACTCACAATCTGCCTATTGTATAAATCAGCACAAATTCTAGGGCATAAAGCAACTTCACCAGGAACTAAATCTCTACAAGCAGCAGCGTTTGAAGACGCAGTTTTTTCTTGTAACCCACGCTCTTGAGCAAACTTACGGCATTGTGCCAACGCGTGCGGGTGAGCAACAATAGTAGAACAGTTATCGATTGAATCTGACTTGCAAATAACAGCATCAAAACTAATATCGACGCCTACGTGAGCAATACCAACCATATTTTTTGCATCAATTAGTAAATCTAAATTAGGTATTACAACGCCTTCAATATTGTTTTCCCACGCAATAACACCCCAATGGTGCTGCTCTTCAATTTCACTAGCAATACTGCGAACATTCTCGCAAGCAGTTGGAATAAGTTGCAAATTATCAAACAATTGTAACTGCTGCTGAACTTTTAAAGCTGCTTGATGCGTAAAAGAACCTTCCGGCCCTAAATAGCATAATTTACGTGAGCAATTACTGTTACTACTATTCATAACTATTCCTTAAAAATTGTTGCAATTAAGAATATTGTAAGCAAGACTACCGTAAAAAATACTTCTTAATACTTCTTAATACTGCTTAATACTTCTTTGTATGCAAAACTTACAGCGAAATCGCGCTTAAATTATTGCAAATTTTTTACTTGTTTAACACTATAAACAACAAACCAACGCTGAGGCATACAAAGCAAAATTGCGTGAGCAATAAGAATGCCATAGAGCCACAAATATCCCGCATAGTGCACACACCAAGGCACAGGAATAGTAAAACCAACTGGCACAAGAATTGCACTGCCAATAAAACCTAATGCGAGAATCCAAGCAAACGCTGAAAAAACTGTTGCATGAATAAATAATCCCCACCATCCACTACGAGCTCTAGAGCACCAAGCAGAAAGCAGAAGTAATATCATTGCAACAACAAAACCATAAGGAATATTATCTATTGCACCACAACGATGAATAAACGTTCCAATTAGCGAACACAAAACTGCAGAAACGCACGTGGTCGCATACCTACCCCATAAAGGTAAGCGATGCGACCACGGTTTTGATGACATAATAATTAACGCCTCAATTTACAAACAGTATTTTCGAGGATACGTCACGCAGCATTGTTCTGACGACGCTGCTTAGCACGCCACTTGTACCATTCGTCACGGCTCAAAATAATCTTGCGCACGCGAATAGCTTCAGGAGTTACTTCAACGCACTCGTCTTCGTTTGCGAAATCAAGAGACTCTTCCAAGCTCATCTTAATTGGTGGAGTCAAGGTCTCGAGAACATCAGCAGTTGAAGAACGCATGTTCGTCATATGCTTAGCAAGCGTAATGTTCACATCCAACTCGTCTGGCTTATTGTTAATACCAACGATTTGGCCTTCGTAAACTGGGCTTTGAGGATCAACGAAGAAGATACCGCGAGCTTGCAAACGCTGCATAGCATAAGGAGTTGCAACACCCTTACGATCGCAAACCATAGAACCGTTCTGGCGAGTAACAATCTGACCAGCCCATGGAGCGTAACCGGCGGAAATAGAGCTTGCAATACCAGTTCCGCGAGTAGCAGAAAGCAAAGCAGTGCGGAAACCAATAAGGCCACGAGAAGGAACAGTAAATTGCAAACGAACCCAACCGGAACCGTGGTTGCTCATAGAATCCATGCGGCCTTTACGATCAGCCATAAGCTGTGTAACGGTACCCATGTACTCTTCTGGAACGTCAATCGTTGTGTTTTCCATAGGCTCGTTAATTTGACCATCAATAGTCTTAGTAACAACCTGAGGGCGGCCAACCGTAAGCTCGTAGCCTTCGCGACGCATCTGCTCAGCCAACACAGCCAACGCAAGCTCGCCACGACCTTGAACTTCCCAAGCATCTGGACGCTCAGTTGGAAGAACCTTAATAGAAACGTTACCAATAAGCTCGCGATCCAAACGATCCTTAATCATACGAGCAGTAAGCTTATGATCTTTTCCTTCAGTACCAGCAAGAGGAGAATCGTTTACGCCGAAAGTCATAGAAATTGCAGGATCGTCAACATGAATTAATGGAAGTGGCTTTGGATCGTTCTGGTCAACAATCGTTTCACCAATCATAATATCGTTCACGCCAGCAACAGCCACAATGTCACCAGGACCTGCAGAAGCTACAGGAGTACGCTCCAAACCTTGAGTGCGAAGAAGCTCGGAAACACGGAAGTTTTCAATAGAACCATCAACGCGGGAAAGACCGTAAGTCTTACCCTTTTCCAAAGTGCCGTTGTAAATACGAACCAAGCCCAAGCGTCCAAGGAAGTCGGAGGAATCAATGTTTGCAACATGAGCCTGAAGAGGAGCGCCTTCTTCGTATTCAGGAGCTGGAATGTTGGAAATAATAGAATCAAACAATGGCTCCAAATTGTCGTTATCTGGCAAACCACCATTTTCTGGCTGATTTACAGAAGCATAACCGGCTTTAGCGGCGCAATAAATTACTGGCAAATCAAGCAAAGCATCGAGATCAAGATCGATACCTTCCTCAACAACATCCTGAGCCAAGCCAAGAAGCAAATCTGTAGATTCGCCAACAACTTCTTCAATGCGAGCATCTGGACGATCAACCTTATTTACGCACAAAATCACAGGAAGCTTAGCTTCCAAAGCTTTACGAAGCACAAAGCGAGTCTGTGGAAGTGGGCCTTCGGAAGCGTCAACAAGAAGAACAACGCCGTCAACCATAGAAATACCGCGCTCAACTTCGCCGCCGAAGTCAGCGTGGCCAGGAGTATCAATCACGTTAATAGTGATGCCTTCTGGGTGACCATATTTTTCAGCCAATGGGCCGGTGTACTGCACTGCAGTGTTCTTAGCAAGAATAGTAATGCCCTTTTCGCGTTCCAAGTCATTGGAATCCATCACACGATCTGGGACTTCCTCACGTTCAGAAAATACGTGCGACTGCTGAAGCATGGCGTTTACCAGAGTGGTCTTACCGTGGTCGACGTGCGCCACAATTGCCACATTTCGAATATCACCGCGAACAGTCATCACAAAACCTCTTCCATTCTTCGCGTTTAAGTAATTATTTACACGCAGCTACCACAAGCATAAAGCCACTTAAATAGCTGCAATAAGTTATTGGCAAAAACCAAAATCAGCAAACTGCCAAACCTCGCCGATTCTACTCGCGAGCGCAGACAGCTTTTAATCCACACTAACGCAGAACCACAGGAACTTACGCAACTACGCCTTTAGCAATAAGCTCGCGCGCAACTTCCCTATATTCTTTTGCAGTCTTGTGTTCAGGCGCAAAAATAGTAATAGGAACTGCCGCAACTGTAGAATCTGGCAGCTTAATTGAGCGGGAAATTACGGAATGCAAAACACGATCTTGGAAAGCTTCGTAAATGCGCTGTAACACTTCTTCACTGTGCAAAGTGCGAGTATACATAGTAACCAAAACGCCAAATACTTGAAGATTTGGATTAATTCGTGACTGCACTTTTTCAATAGATTGCATAAGAAGAGCGACTCCTCGCAATGCAAAGAATTCTGCAGCAAGCGGAATAATTACACCATCTGCAGCAGTTAGCGCATTAACTGTAAGCAAGCCAAGTGAAGGCTGGCAATCCACAATAATAACGTCGTACTCGTATCGAACTTTACGCAATACGCCTGCAAGAATCTGCTCACGACCTACTTCTGTAACTAACTGCACTTCTGCCGCAGATAAATCAATATTCGCCGGCATAATATCAATATTTTCCGTATTGGTATGCCTAATCACATCGTGTATGTCTACGGACGAATCAAACAATGCAGTATAAACCGTGTTGTCAAGCGCATTAGCATTAATTCCAAGCCCAACAGTTGCAGCACCTTGCGGGTCAAAATCAACAATCAAAACGCGACGACCATACTGGCTTAAAGCTCCAGCAATATTAATAGTGCTCGTGGTTTTACCAACGCCACCCTTTTGGTTGCACATAGCAATAATTCGTGCAGGACCGTGAGAAGTTAATGGCTCCGGTGCATGAAAAGTCTCGTATTCGCGTCCAAGTAAATCAGTAGGCATGTTCCCCACTTTATCAACAGGTATACTCACGAAACTCTGAGCATAAAATTATCTAGCACGAGGATGACTCATTACATACGCTTCAATCAAAGCATCCGGGCTAATATGAGTGTAGATTTGCGTAGTAGTCACAGAAGCGTGCCCAAGAAGCTCTTGAACTGTGCGCACATCCGCCCCGCCTGCTATTAAATGCGTAGCAAGAGAATGACGCAAGGTGTGAGGATGCAAGGGACGCCCAAGTTTTGCGCGCTCTCCTGCTTCAGTAACAACTGACCAAGCGGATTGTCGAGACAGTGCGTTTCCGCGCTTGTTCAGGAAAATAGTGTGCAATTCGCGCTTACTTTTGGAAGATAATATTGGACGAGCTTGATTAATATACTTGCGAAGAGCTTTAACAGCACAACCGCCTATTGGAACTAAACGCTGTTTTGCACCTTTACCGGTGAGTTTTACTACAGATTCGTCTAAATCAAGATCTTCAAATTTTACGCCTACAGCTTCAGAAATTCGCGCTCCTGTAGCGTACAAAAATTCGAGTAATGCTGCGTCTCTAAGCGAAATCGCGTCCGTGCTACCAAAATTACCTGCTGCTTCAATAACACGATTTACTTCTTCAATACTTAAAACATCCGGTAAATGCTCAGCTTGTTTTGGTGCTTTTACTTGCGATGAAACGTCAGCTTGCATAATTCCGTTTGCTAGCATAAAACGATGCCACTCATGAATACTTGCTAGGCGGCGAGCAATCGTGCGCGATCCTAAACCTGATTTGTGCAAATCGAGAATATAAGATTCAATATCTAGCTGCTTGATTGCGTTAATATTTTTTATATTTCGCACGTTATTCAACCATGAAATATAATCCTGCAAGTCTGAATAATATGCGGCTACAGTTTTTTTAGAAAGACCACGCTCAATATCTATGTGTGCAATAAACCGCTGAATATATGATGCAAATTTTTCTGAAATATTACTTGCAGTATCCGAGGAATCATGATTTGAGCGCATGGTTTTAATTGTAACTTACTTACGTGCAAATACAGAAATACGCTACAGAAATACGCTACAGAAATACGCTACTATCGCAGAATTTGTTTTCATTTTACAAAATAATAAGAATACGCAGGTAAAGAAAAGCCCACCTAGATTGGTGGGCTTCGAGAAAATCTCAAACGTTTGCGCTTAAGCTCACAGCATCAAAGCCGAGCAAGCGCAAACTAATAAATCAGGCTTCAACTGGAGCGTTTACGTCAGCTGGCAATGCAGCCTTAGCAGCTTCTACAACAGCCTTGAACGCTTCAATATCGGAAACAGCGAGCTCAGCAAGAGCGCGACGATCCAATTCGATACCTGCCAAGTGCAAGCCTTGAATGAAGCGATTGTAGGTAATGCCTTCAGCGCGAACAGCAGCATTAATGCGCTGAATCCACAACTTGCGGAAATCACCCTTGCGAGCCTTGCGGTCGCGGAAGTTATAAGTAAATGAGTGGAGCAGCTGTTCCTTTGCCTTGCGGTAAAGACGGGAGCGCTGACCGCGGTAGCCAGAAGCCCTCTCAAGAACAACGCGACGCTTCTTGTGAGCGTTTACTGCGCGCTTTACTCGTGCCATAAGTATTCCTCAGCTTTCTTAAAAAATTTTCGATTGCGTATCCGTCTACAAGCAATTCTTACTTGTTTACTTGCTTTTACTTACTTAACGAGCAAGCCCTTAAGCTTCTTGCTCTGAGCAGTAGCCAATACTTTATCTTCAGAAAGAGCACGACGCTTACGAGCCGACTTGTGCTCCAAGTTGTGGCGCATGGCGCTACCATCGTGCATCACCTTACCGGTACCGGTAAGACGAACGCGCTTGGACGCTGCGGAATTAGTTTTCATCTTCGGCATTGCTGCCCTCCTTGTGATGTTGATCGGATTGCATAGCATTTGCTGCAGCTGCAGCCTGCGCTTGCACTTCCTGCTTTGCGGCAAGACGTGCAGCTTGGCGAGCTTGACGCTCAGCACGCGATTCAGCGCCACGACGACGCTGCTCAGACTGTGTATGAATCTTCTTGCCCTTTGGAGCGAGAGTCATAATAATATTGCGACCCTCTTGCTTTGGCGCAAACTCAACGGTTCCACTGTCAGAGACCTCATCTGCAAGTCGACGTAACAGCTCAACGCCTCCAATTGGGCGAGACTGTTCACGGCCACGCAGCATAATAGTGACCTTGACTTTATCTCCACCGTTCAAGAAACGAAGTACATGACCCTTCTTTACGTCAAAATCATGATCATCAATCTTGAGACGGAAACGAATTTCCTTAACTTCAGCGGTGGTCTGATTACGGCGTGCTTCGCGAGCCTTCATCTTTTCGTTGTACTTGTACTTGCCGTAGTCAATAAGTTTGGCTACTGGAGGTTTAGCAGTAGGCGCCACCTCAACAAGATCGAGGTTCGCTTCCCGTGCAAGGTTTAACGCGACCGAGGTTGCGATAACTCCCACCTGTTCGCCTTTTGGACCAATAAGGCGCACCTGAGAGACTCGAATCTCCTCGTTAATGCGTGGTTCGTCGCTAATGATGACTCCAATCCTTCTAAATACTGGTAAGATGCAATACGCCAAGAAGTCAAAGATTTCGAAATTCACTACTTCATATCAACACAGCGCACACAAACGCAGCGAGCAACTTAAACACAGCAAAACTCGCGTGACCGAAGTCATGAACCCGAAACCACAGAAGGCTTCCAGGTGGGGCATCCCACTTTCTTGATTACTCAAGCCGAGTCACTATTGTACTACACGCTTTGACAAAAAGGCAGTCAACACGCAAAAATGTGTGCTGACTGCCTTAATTAAGCAAAGCAAATTTGAAAAATATGCGAAATTTTTAACAAATACTACGCAACTTCTACCGGCTCAGGTTTCAAACCATCATGGTTAAAGTAAACGTCGTACCATGTTAGGAATGTGTAAACTGTCCAAATCTTGCGACGATCATCAGTTCGCTTAGCATAGTTGTCATCAATCATTCGCAATAAAGCGTCACGATCAAAGAATTTAGCAGCATCGTCACTTTCAAAAGTTTTACGAACAATCTTATAGAATCGTTCCTCACGTAACCAATCCTTAACAGGCACTGGGAAACCAAGTTTTTCGCGATCGTACCAAGCCTTCGGCAAGTGACGAGCCGCGGCTTGACGGAAAGCAAACTTAGTATTTTCGTCAGTAATCAAATACTTAGTAGGCACTTGCTCGGCAACATTCATAAGCATTCTGTCAAGCAAAGGCACACGCAATTCCAAAGAGTGAGCCATGGTCATTTTGTCTGCTTTAAGCAAAATATCTCCAGGCATCCACTGATGCATATCTAAGTATTGCTTTTTCTTTACTTCAGAAAGACCTTTACCGGAAATCCTGTTATAAATAGCATTAACTATGCTACGAACGCTCGGACCCTTACGATATTCAGGTTTCAAAAGCTTCACAGCATCTTCTTCATCGAATACTTTCGACTGTCCAATAAAATGCTCTTCTGCTGGAGCCAAATTAGCATACAAATGCCATGCTCCATGAAAATGCTTACCCTTTGCAGCTCTTCCAACCGCATAACGCAACTTTTTAGGCAAATGTGCCAACATTCTCGTAGCAACTTTAATGAGTTTAGAACGCGTATGAACGCCATAATCTATATAACCCGCGAATAACTCATCTGCACCTTCGCCACTTAAAACAACACGCAAATCTTTCGAAGCTAATTTAGCAAGGAAGAATAACGGCACACATGAGAAGTTAGAATCAGGCTCATCCAAATACCATTGAATCTGCGGGAAGTAACGGAAAGCATCTGCAGCATCAATAATTTCAGACTTATTATTTAAGCCAATAATCTTCGCCAATTCACTAGCCTGCTTGGACTCGTTATAGCGGCCACCTGCAAAACCAATTGAATACGTGTGTTCTGGACGAGCAACTGCCGCAACATAACTTGAATCAACACCCGAGGAAAGGAATGAGCCAACCTCAACATCCGCAATTTGGTGAGCTTTAACAGAATCACAGACTGTTTTATCAATTGAATCCACTAATTCGTTTAAGCGCTGCTTCGTTTCGCGAAAATCAGGATCGTAATACTGCTCAATATGCATTTCGCCATTCTTATAAGTGAAGCAATGACCTTCGCGAAGCTTAAACACACCTTTGAAGAAAGTTTCGTTAATAGCAGGATATTGGAAAGTCATAAACGGCTTTAATGCGTCTTCGTTCAGTTCCTTCTTAAAATCTGGATGGCGAAGAAGAGACTTGATTTCGGAACCGTACATAAAAGTACCGTTCATTTGCGCATAGTAGAAAGGCTTAATTCCAAAATGGTCGCGAGCGCCAAATAATTCTTGAGTGCTTTTATTCCAAATAACAAAAGCAAACATTCCGCGCAAACGCTTAAGTAAATCTTTGCCCCATTCCTCATATCCGTGCACTAGTACTTCCGTGTCGCAATCAGTGTGGAAAGTGTGTCCAGCTTTAATAAGTTCTTCGCGAAGTGGCTTGTAATTGTAGATTTCGCCGTTAAAAGTAACCGCTAAATTGCCATCTTCGTTATACATTGGCTGAGAGCCACCGTGAAGATCAATAATGCTGAGACGACGAAAGCCAAGAGCTGCATGTTCGTCAATCATCGTGCCGTATTCATCAGGGCCACGATGAGCAATTACATCCGTCATATCTTTTATGATTTGGGTTTTGACGTTAATTGGGGTGTCGTTGATGAACCCAGCAATTCCGCACATTTATTTCTCCTCGTAGGATACACAACTCAGCATTATGCTATTTTCCAATAAATTATTTTCCCGCGCTAATGCAGAAAATCCATAATATTTTGGAAAATTTAATTTGCCTTGCAATATTACATCAAGCACTTTATGTTATCTAAAACACTAATCAAAAATACAACAAAATACTAGTTGCTATAAGCTTTATAAACTCTTGTTTAACGCAATTAAAACGGTACCAATGCAGCGTTATTATGAAGGTATGGAACCTTTGCAACGCTGCGTAGTATTAGCAGCAGGAGATTATTACGACCACACACGTGAGCATGTGCCAGATCGCGCTTTAACTATTGCAGCTGACGGCGGTTGGGATCATGCATGCGAATTAGGTTTGCACGTTGATGCGCTTATTGGTGATTTTGATTCCGTTCGATTAAAGTTGCCTACAGATGCAGTTATTACGCGCTTGCCTGCAGAAAAAGACGATCCTGATTTACTTTCTGCATTAAAAGTTGGTTGGTCTAAAGGCGCTCGCGAGTTTCATATTTTTGGTGGATTAGGTGGCCGAGTTGATCACACTATTTCCAATATTCAACTTATGGTGCGATTGGCGCGTCGCGGCGGTATTGGATTTTTGTATGGAGATGGACAGATTGTTACCGCTATTCACGACGGTTCGCTCGATTTTCCTGCGTCAACTGACGAGTCCTCGCGCATAGTATCAGTTTTTTCACATACGCCTGTTTCAAACGATGTAAATGAAAGTGGATTGAAGTATCAACTTCAGCATGCTGTTATGCACGGAGATGCAGTTCAAGGTTTAAGCAACGAGTTGCTGGATAACATTCCGGCACACATTGACGTTCATCAAGGAACTCTTATTGTTACTTTTCCTATTAATGCGCCATTGCCTCAAGTCAGTTGGTTTAAGCGTCCAATCGGCGATTTAGGTGAAGTTGACACTTCTATATCCGAAGCTTTGGCTGTTCCGTTGGAAAGTGAAGCGACACCTACAGATTCCACTACCGCTGCGGCTGAGTCTATGACATATAACGAATAAGTATGTAAATAATTTTCCAATAAGGCTGACGAGTGTTTTACAAATCTGCTCGCCAGCCTTATTTTGTGCACAAAACAAAATAAATGTTCAATTGAACAGCGCAAATACCGAAAAAAATACAACTATAAATTACCAAAAAATGCACAAAAAGACTCACAAAACACAGCATATTAACGCTCAGACTCTGCACACTGTGCTGTTACAACAAAAGTTATCTATATTGCAACTCTTCGTACATACCGCACACTAAAATGAACACCGTTAATTCAATAACGATGACCACAATGCGTGAATTTTCATCGCGCAAATCGCGTGACTTAAGAACGTTACGCACGAGGTCTCACTCAAGGGAGAACCACATGACAGTCAAGATTGGTATTAATGGTTTCGGTCGCATCGGTCGTCTCGCATTCCGCCGTATTTTCGAGCTTCAGGCTCGCGGAGGCCAGGCCGGTGATATCGAAGTCGCAGCCATCAACGATCTGACCACTCCTTCTATGCTCGCCTACTTGCTTAAGTACGACAGCACCCACGGCACTTTCCGTCACGATGATGGCACCCCAGTCGAGGTAACCTCCACCGAAGACGCAATCGTAGTGGATGGCAAGACTTACAAGGTATATGCCGAGAAGGATGCAAACAACATTCCATGGGTTAAGAATGACGGCGTTGAATTCGTACTTGAATGCACCGGCTTCTACACTTCTGCAGAGAAGTCCCAGGCTCACTTGAACGCTGGCGCCAAGAAGGTTCTTATCTCCGCTCCTGCTAAGGACGAGACCACTCCAACCGTTGTATTCGGCGTAAACCATCAGATTTTGAAAGCTTCCGACAACATCGTGTCCGCAGGTTCCTGCACCACTAACTCCATGGCAGCTATGGTGAAGTTGCTTCAAGACAACTGGGGCATCAAGTCCGGCTTCATGACCACAATCCACGCCTACACTGGCACTCAGATGATTCTCGATGGCCCACGCGGTTCCAAGCCACGCAACAACCGTTCTGCAGCATGCAACACTATTGAGCACTCCACTGGTGCTGCTAAGGCAATCGGCAAGGTTGTTCCAGAAGTAAACGGCAAGCTCCAGGGCCACGCACAGCGTATTCAGGTTCCAGACGGCTCCGTTACCGAGTTGACCACCGTTCTTGAGAAGCCAGCAACCACTGAAGAAATCAACGAAGCCTTCAAGAAGGCTTTCGAAAACTGCGAGTACTTCGGCTACAACGCTGACAGCATCGTGTCTTCCGATATCATCGGCGACACCCACGGTGGCGTTTTCGATCCAACTCAGACCGATGTGAACACTGTTGACGGTGTAACTTTGGCTCGTACCGTTACCTTCTACGATAACGAGTGCGGCTTCACCGCTAACATGATTCGCACCCTTCTTTACTTCGCTGAAATCTCTGAGTGATTTCGTAGCAGTAAGTAAAAGAACTGATTGTAGCGAATATTTAATTTAATAAAACCCCTTGTGCTGCTTTCTAAGCTCCGCAAGGGGTTTATTTTTTAGATTTTTCTGCATTAAGTCAACAGTTGGTATAGCATATCATGTAATACAAATTGCTATTACGCACGCACAGTAAGGGGAAACGCAATGAGTAAGAAACACGCAGCAACCGGAAAAGCAACTCCTGCTATTGCACAACTCGAAAACGCCGGCATTACTTTCCGCATAGCAGAATACGATCACGATGCTGATCACATGGACGACGGATACGGCATAGAAGCAGCTGAAAAACTTGGCGTAAGTGCAGCTCAAGTATGCAAAACACTTATGGTCGACACTGGCGAAAAGCGCGTAGTTGGCATTGTGCCAGTAAACGGTAGACTAAACATGAAAGCAATTGCTGGAGCTGTTGGCGCAAAGAAAGCTAGCATGACAAGCCCAGAAGTTGCACAACGTGAAAGCGGCTACGTAGTTGGCGGAATTTCGCCATTCGGACAAAAAAATCATCATGAAACTGTGCTCGATAGCAGCGTTATGCAATTTGACGAAATACTTGTTTCTGGCGGAAAACGCGGCTTAGACGTGGTGCTTAATCCTCAAGACATCGTAACATTATTAAACGCAACCGTTGCAGACATTGCAGCTTAAACGAAAATTAACGCATTTATGCTGAAAACGCAGTTCAAACAAGCCGAATTGCAGACGCAAACTAAGCTAAAAGAACATGCAAGTCTTGGCAACGTGCGATAATCCCTTAAGTCGCTAATTAATCGTTAAGGAGTGCATTATGGGTATGCGTGGACGCAAGCGCAAGGCGCGTCGCAAAAAGGCAGCTAATCACGGCAAAAGGCCAAATGCTTAAGCTGTGAGTTTGCTTATACATAACTTTAAGCCCACGTTTATCGTGGGCTTTTTTGTTTCATAATCAGTCGCAATCAATCGCAATCAGTCGCAAACAGTCACACAATCAGTCGCAATCAGTCGGATTCACCATAATCAGCAAGCTCACGCTTTAATTGCGTACGAGCACGATTGAGCCTACTCATAACAGTACCTATTTTTATACCCTCTTCTTCAGCAATTTGCTTATACGATTTCCCGTTAATTGCAGCTTCAATAAAAACTTTTCTACGCTCAGAAGGCAACTTATTTAGCGCTTCCATAATTTCTTTAGGCGCAAACCCTTCTAAATACTCTTGTTCGGCAGAAATAAGCCCACTTGGAGAATGATTGGAAGCTTCGTAAATATCCCAATCGTTGTACTCTCCAGTAGCGTCATTAGCGCGCTTTGGACTACGCTTTTGCTTAGCATATTGGTTAAAATACAGATTGCGCTCAATCCTATTAATCCAAGCTGCAAAATTAGTACCAGGTTCAAAAGTTGCAAAAGATTTCAGAGCGCGCTCAAAAGTATCCTGCACTAAATCTTGCGCATCTTGCGCATTATTTGTTAATCGCATTGCCTGAGTGTATAAAGAATCAACGCAAGTGGAAACAAGCTGTTCAAATTGCTCACTACGCCGCGTAGAAAGATTGCCACGCCCAGATTTTATTGAACTCGCACTCAGAAAATTACCATTCTGAACATAAGCATTACGAGGCTGAAGTCTTTGAACACCTGCCCTTGAATTACGCTCACTCATGTTTACAATAATACTTTTTACTTTGCACATAGAGAATTCACACGCCGCGCGCCATAACGAGCCATTGCGCTAAAATTGTAATTATGCCAACTCACATTCAAGAATTGTTAGATGCTTTAGATGAAGCACCAGCACAATACGACAATACTAAACTTGCTAAATCATGGCTGCTTGGTTTCGATACTGAAACTACAGGCGCAAACATTGGCAAAGACGCTATTGCTTCAGCAACTTTAGTTTTACGAAATCCTGAACTTGGCCATAATGGTGACGTTGTTGCAACTTGGCTTATTAACCCGCATAAACCAATGAACCCTAAAGCAAGCGAAGTAAATGGTTTTACTGACGAATATTTGCAGGAACACGGTGGCGAACCTGTAAAAGAACTTGAATTGCTGGCACAAGCTGTGAGCTTAGCTCAATCAAAAAATATTCCACTTCTTGCTTATAACGCAACTTTCGACGTTGCTATGCTGCGAAATGATTTACAAAGATGGCAGCTTAACCCTTTGGATCAGCGCCCAACCTGCTCAATATCTACACTTAATTCCAAGGATGTGCTCACGGTAGATCCACTTGTTATAGACCGCGCAGTTTCACATAGAGCCGGCAAGCGCACGCTCACAATCACTTCTCAGTTCTACGGAGTTGAGCCAATCGGCGACTTCCACGACGCTACTGCAGACACAGTTGCTGCTCTTGATTTAGTTGCGCCTATGTGTGAAATACACGACTCTGTTGGAAACTTGCCTTTACTTAACCTTATGAGCTGGCAGCGTGAAGCTTATATTCAGTGGAGAGACAGTTTCAACCAGTGGTTAAATTCTCACGGGCGTGAAGCTATTACTGGGTCGTGGTTATAGTTTGGCTATAGTTTGTTTATAGCTTAACGAAAACAATTTAATTATTAATATTTTGCGAGAATATTATTTACCTGCAGTTTGTACAATATTGGTGAAAAGAAGAAAAATATGACTATTTACAATGCATTGTCGCTAAAAAGCGCAAGCGAACTTTTGCAGCATTATGGTTTGTTGCGTGAGATGATTCAGCATCGCGAATTACAAGATTTAACTGCGAATAGTGAACAAGCTGCCAGCTCTACTCATTCACATAATGAAATATGGTCTTTAAATCCATATTATTTTGCCAATATTGATGCGGATAAGAATTTTGCTCACGCAACTTACGATACTCGCTATATTAAGCCCGAAACTTTGCTTTTTATTAAAGGCAATTTTAAGCCGGAATATCTTTTAGAAGCAGATAATAAAGGCTTAAAAGCATATGTTTCCGAAAAAAGTTACGCAGATTACACTAATGCAGTCGGTTTAATAGTTACTGACGCTCGCAAAGCAATGAGCTTGCTTTCGGCAGCATTCTTTGGAAATCCTCAAGAAAAGCTCACAGTTGTTGGAATTACTGGCACTAAAGGAAAAACCACTACCGCATACTTTACTCACGCTATTCTTAGCGCACATTCCCACGGAAAAGCAGCACTGTTTTCTTCAGTAGATAACTGCGTTGACGGAAAAAATTACGTTGAGTCAGATTTAACAACTCCTGAAAGTTTTGACGCTTTTAAGATGATGCGCGAAGCTGTAGATAACGGCATGAAATACCTTGTTATGGAAGTTTCCTCGCAAGCGTACAAAGTAAATCGCGTTTATGGACTTAAGTTCGACGTTGCCGCTTTCTTAAATATTAGCCCAGACCACATTAGCCCTATAGAGCACCCAACTTTTGAAGATTATTTGTATTGCAAGCGTCAAATTATTGCAAACACTAAGCGTTTGGTGCTGAATGCCGACGCCGACTATGCGGATCTTCTATTGCAAGACGCCGAACGTAACGACGTGCCTGTAACAACTTTTGCTCGCATTAATAAAAATGAATTAGATAATAACGCTTGCGAACATGAAAATAATGATTATTTTGACGACAATCGCATAAATTATTCTGCTCTCGCAGACGATGACGAGTATGAGAATCTACTTACGCCTGACTATATTGCAATACCTGCAGAAAATAGTGAGTCACATTGCATTGCTATTAGAGATGCGGACGAAGATAGCCATGAGGAAGACGTACACTACTTGCCTATTGACGACTTTAATCTATCTATTGCGGGAGATTTTAATTACGAAAATGCGCTAGCTGCGATTGCTATTGCGAACGAACTTGGAATTAATCAGGATACTGATTTACAAGCTTTGCACGCTGTTGAAAACGTGAAGATTTCCGGACGAATGGAAGTGTTTGAAGATACAAAATCAAGCACGGTTGCAATCGTCGATTACGCGCATAATTATATTTCTACTAAGGTGCTTCTTGATTTTGTTGAAGAACGTTACGGTAAGGAAAATCCTAGAATTACGCTAGTAACAGGATCTGCAGGAAATAAAGCTTACGATCGTCGTAAAGAAATCGTACAAGCAGCTCAAAATCGTATTGACCAGTTTATTTTTACTACTGAAGATACTGATACAGAAGATGAAATGCATATTTGCGAAGATATGCAGAGTTACGTTACAAACCCGAATATTTCGTCGAAAATTATTATTAACAGAACCGAAGCAATCGAATACGCTTACAATGACGCTATTAAAAACAACGAGCAAGAAGGAAGATTAAATGTTCTTCTCGCTATTGGCAAGGGCGACGAACGCTGGATTAAAAGCAAACGAAAGCACGTACCATACGAAGGTGATTCGTTCGTAATAAAACGTCTTTTTGGATTGTAAATACAAATACTGCAAAATTACAAAACATAGCAGCAAAACAATAAGCAAAACAATAAGCAAAACAAACGTAATCATTACAAAACCTCAATAACAAATAAAGAAGATAATAAATGACTAATCAAAAATTCCAGCCAGTACTACTCGGCAGTGATATTAACGCTTATGGAATGGCTAGAGCTTTCCACGAAGTATACGGAATTACTTCTATAGCTTTCGCATATTTTCAACTTTCTCCTACAAAATTTAGCAAAATTATTGACGTGCGCATTGTTCCAGGATTTGGCGAGCTTAATACTTTCCGCAAAACAATGGTTGATTTTGCTAAGTCATGGCAACAGGAAAACCCTAATACTAAACTGCTTCTAATTCCTTGCGGAGACGTTTATGCGAACCTTCTAAGCCAATGCGGAGACGAATTGCATAAATATTTTGCATTCCACACTCTTCCTGAAGCGCTAAATCGTCAACTCAGTCTTAAAAGCTCGTTCTACAAAACTTGCGAACAATATAATCTTCCGCATCCAAAAACTAAAGTAGTGAACGCTGAAGAAGTAGCAAATCGCGCATACAAGGAACTTCCATTCAACTTCCCTATTGCAATGAAGCCTGCAGATAGCGCTAAATGGCTTAAAGTTGATTTTGAGGGGCGCAAGAAAGCTTTTATTATTGATACCCCAGAGGAGCTTGATACTCTTATTCAGCGCTCGTATAAAGCCGGTTACGATGGCGAAATGATTTTGCAAGACTTTATACCGGGCGACGACAGCCGAATGCGAGTGCTCAACGCTTATGTAGACAGCGAACACCATGTGCGAATGATGTTCCTAGGCCACCCTCTACTTGAGGATCCAACTCCAGAAGCTGTGGGAAATTACGCTGCTATTATTCCTGACTACAATGAGGAAGTTTTCCGAAATATCAAAGCATTTTTGGAAGATATACACTACGTTGGTGTAGCTAATTTTGATATGAAATACGACGAAAGAGATGGAAAGTATAAGCTTTTTGAAATCAACTTACGTCAAGGACGCTCCAGCTACTTCGTTACGTTGAATGGTTACAATATTGCGCAATATTTTGTAGAAGATTTGATTGAGCATACACCTTTTAACGGCGATACTGTGTTTGGTCGCGGAGAAAAGTTGTGGATGGAAATTCCGCGCTCAATTTTCCGTAATTATGTTGCGCAAGGAGAAGAAAAACAGCGCGGTCTTGATATGATTCGCCGTGGCGATTGGGGTACTACGCTAGAATATAAGAAGGATATGAACCTGCTGCGCTGGTTGATGGTTCGCCACATGTTTTCAATTTATACGAGGCGTTACGCAGAATTTTTCCGCAACAAAGCGTGAAAATAAGCTACGTAATCTGAAGGGATTATGAAACAATGAAACGTCCTTTTTTTGCTGTGCTTGGCGGCATGGGTACGCTTGCAACAGAAAGCTACATTCGTCTACTAAATAAAGAAACGCATGCTCACAACGATCAAGAGTTTTTAGATTATGTAGTATTCAACGACGCTTCTGTGCCGGATAGAACAGCATATATTGTTGGTGAGTCAAATGAAAGCCCATTCCCTGTTCTTGCAGACGATATTTCGAAAGCAACAGCAATTGGAGCATCGTTTATTGTACTTACGTGCAATACAGCGCACTATTTTTACGATAAGTTCCAAGCACTTACCAACGTGCCTATTATGCACATGCCGCGCGGTGCTGTAGCGGAAATTTCTAGACGATACCCAAAGTCTAAATGCAATCGTATTGGATTTTTGGGCACTGCAGGGTCTCGCAAAGCCGGAGTGTATCAGCGCGCTATTGAAGAAGCGGGATACACTTTTGTAGCACCGGACGATAATTTGCAGGAACGTATTACTTCGCTTATTTATGACGACGTAAAAGGCACTGGAGAGCTTGACTTACACCGGTACGAATCGGTATTAAGTGAAATGCTCGACCCTGCAGGAAACTGCCGCTGCGACGCACTTATTTTAGGATGCACAGAATTAAGCGTACTTAACGAAGCTTTCCCACTTCCACAGATTCCTTTAGTTGACGCTCAAGCAGTACTCGTAAAAGATACTGTAGAAAAAGCTAAAGCCTTAAGAATTAAGTAGCAAGAGCACAACTTAATTTCAGGACTCGTCAATATTTGGGTGAATTGCAACGCGCTGATCTTTTGGCTTTTTTAAGTCCGGATTCACATGCTCAACAAGCATTGTGCGCGCATCCCCTGCTGTTACAAAGCTGCCACAAATAAGCACTCCGTGACCGTAGCCAACGCCAAGCTCATCGTCTTCATCAACCAGATTCACGGCTGTTTGAATAGCATCCGGAAGCTCGTCAACGCGAATCACGCGATCCCTACCAAAAACTCCTACAGCAACCTTCTCAAGATCTTCCGGATCCATCACACGGTCGCGCCAAGAATTACGAGTCACAATAATCTTCGTCAAAATCGGCTCAAGAACACCCAAATATTCTTCAACCTGCTTATCCGCCATCATTGCAACAACGCCAATAAGCTGCTCAAAATGATAGTTTTCTTCAATAGTTTCACGAAGAGACTCAGCAGCATTCACATTATGGCCGCCGTCAATAATAATCGTCGGCGAAGTACGAACCTGCTCAATACGACCCGGAACCTTAACCTGGCTTAAAGCTTCAGCAACCAAATCGCCATCCAAAGCGCCATTTACAGGTAGCACAACTTCAGCCGCAGCAAGCGCCGCCAAAGCATTATGCGCCTGGTGCTCACCAAACTTATCAATTGGCACATCCTCATACGTTCCAAGAGGAGTGCGCAAAGTAACAACCTGACCACCAACTGCAGGCATGCGAGACACAACTTCAAGCTCGCCGTCACCATAAGAAGAATCGCGCAATAATTTAGCATTATTACGCTCAGCAACTTCCTTAATAATTGGCAAAACCTTATCTTCATGCGGCTGAGGGCCTAAAATCACTGTGCAATTTGGCTTAATAATGCCAGCCTTAGTGCGCGCAATCTCCTCAACAGTGTTCCCAAGCCACTGCATATGATCCATATCTACCGGGCCAATAATTGCAGCATCAGCATTCATAACATTCGTAGCATCCCATTCGCCGCCCATGCCAACTTCCATAACAGCAACGTCAACAGGAGCGTCTGCAAAAGCCCAAATCGCCATGGCCGTAAGCACTTCAAAGAAGCTCATTTTTGGCTTACCATCAGCCTCCATACGAGCATCAACCATGTCGATAATGTCTTTCATTTGATCCCAAACGTCAACAAAATCGTCGTCGCTGATTTCTTGGCCGTCAATCATAATTCGCTCGTTTATGCGCTCCAAATGTGGAGAAGTATAAAGACCAGTACGCAAACCGTATGCGCGGCAAATCGACTCTGCCATGCGAGCTGTGGAGCCCTTGCCATTCGTGCCAGTGATATGAATAACGTGCATAGACTTTTCCGGATGACCAAGAATATCAAGAATTAAGCGCATCCTGTCCAAATCAAGATTAGTTTTATTATGCTCAGGAGCGCGGCTCATAATATTACGCTCAATATCAATGATGCTCTCACCGTTACGGTTTGGATGTTCCATAGACATAAATTAGTTAATCCCCCTTATTTTGCACTCACTTACACATTTTCCAACTACCTAGATTAGTTGATACCAACAACACTTACAAATGATATTTTCTATACACGCTCGTAAAGAAATAATCGCTTTTCCGCGAGATTTCGACAGTTCCTGTACATGCTTGTAAAGTTTTTGTCGCTTTTTAGCAAGATTCCGACATTTTTTATACACGCACGTAAAGGAACTGTCACTTTATGATGCAAGCTCAGTAGCGAACGCGCTTTGCGCGTGGGCGTTACCGCCTCGGTGCGAAAAATCTCAAATCTATACCACACAAATATCCACATGAATGACGAAAAACACGCAATTAAGCCGTACTTAATTTCAACACGCCGTGAGTTGCGCACTGCTTTCCAGAATGTTAATATCATATGGTTTGGTCCGAAGCCCCCTTCGTCTAACGGTTAGGACACCAGACTTTCAATCTGACAACAAGAGTTCGACTCTCTTAGGGGGTACAAATTACGACGCCGCTGGGTTTCTCAGCGGCGTTTTTGCTTTTCCGATTTTTCTTGCGTCTTATATTTTTTCTATAAAACGTTATAACATACGTCAATATGTTAAATATCACAAAACGTATGTTGTGCTTTCTCTAGGTGATACACTTGCTCATTGGTGCTTCTGCCCGGGCTGCGTAGGTCAGGAAGTATTTAATCATGTAATTTACAATGCGCAGCATGTAAGATAAAGGATCTCTTATGAGTGATATTTTTAACACTAATACTGATAACAATGAAGTGAAATCTTCTACTTCTGTAACGGATAGCGCGAACGTTAAAGCTAATCCGGAGCCTTCTGTTGTTACTAATTTGCGTTGGCGTGTGGCAGATATTGCTTTGGGATCTGCTCTTGCTGCTGTTTTTGGCGTTATTTTGTGCGGATATGGTTTGGTGTTTATTCCGTTAATTCGTACTCTTAATGCTGCTGTTCTTCCTGGTTTTGCTAGTATCACTCATGGTGTGTGGTATTTGTCTGGCACTCTTGCGGTTCTTTTGATTCGTAAGCCTGGTTCTGCTGTGTATGTGAATGTTGTTGCTGCTCTTGTGCAGGTTTTGCTTGGTTCGCCTTTTAGCATTAGGGATACGATTATTTCTGCTCTTATACAGGGTGTTTTTGCAGAAATTCCGTTCTTGATTTTTAAGTATCGCAAGTTTAATTTGACTTTAAGCGCTGTTTCTGGTCTTCTTGTTGCATTCGAGTATGGTGTGTACCTGTGCTTCACTAAGTATCAAGCTAAGGCTCCTACTTACATTACTATTCACATGATTACAGAGCTTATAAGCGGATTGTTGCTTTCTGGCGTGCTTGTGTGGTTTGTGTACTTGGCTTTGCGCGCTACTGGTGCTCTTGATAACTTTGCGTCTGGACGTACTTTGAGCGTGGACTGAAAATTCGACGCACTAGGTTGGCAACGTTTATGGGTGTGTGCTAATCTAGCTTTTGCCGAGTTTTCGGCGTGGGGCTTTAGCTCAGTCGGTTAGAGCAGCGGACTCATAATCCGTCGGTCCAGGGTTCAAGCCCCTGAGGCCCCACTAAGTAAATAACGCCGCTTCATCAAATTCATGAAGTGGCGTTATTTGTTATTCGTATTTTTGTGAGTTAAGTTTTATTTTATTTTCCAGATTTTGCTAAATAATCCGGTATTTGCTTAGGATATTTAGGCCATGCGCCTTCTTGAGTGCACACGAAGGCAGCAGTGTTGACGGCTGCGCGGTGTGCTTCCTTAAGGCTTTCACCTTCAAGAATATGTGTTGCGAATACTCCGGAAAATGCGTCGCCTGCGCCTACAGTGTCAATGATATCCACGTGAGGCGTTGGAATAGTGGAGCTTTCTCCAGTGCTGGTAATAATCGTGCTAAAGGTGGATCCGCCTGTAAGAATCACGTAATCAAGCGCATAGCGTGCTTGGAACCAGCGGCAAGCTTCTTCGTCGGAAGTGTCGCGAATGTTGAACATGTCGCGCAGTAGGAATAATTCGGAATCGTTAAGCTTGAAAACTGTGGCTTCTTGAAGGAGCGTGTCAATAAGATCTTTTGAGTAGTGATCGCTTCGAATATTAATATCGAAGAACTTCATTGCTCCAGGCTTAGTGTGTTTCAATAATTGAAGAATGGTGTCGTGAGTTTCTTGCGAACGAAGGCTAAGAGTTCCGAAGCATACTGCGTCTGCGCGTTCTACTAAATCAATAAGCTCTCGCGTATAAAGAATATGATCCCACGCAATATTTCGCATAATAGTGTATTCTGGAATGCCATTTTTTAGCGCTATTTCTACTGTGCTGGTTGGCCAAGCGTTGCGCTGAATAATCGAAGTGATTCCTGCCTTGTTGACTTTGTCAATCAATTCGTCTCCGAGCTGATCTTGACCAACAGCGCTAATCATGCAGCTTTGTGCTCCGTGGCATTGTGCGTGGTATGCGAAATTCGCTGGCGCTCCACCCACGCGCTTTCCGTGTGGAAGTAAGTCCCATAAAAGTTCGCCTAGTGAAAGAACAATTGGCTTAGACATAACATTCCTTTCGCGCGCGTCAGTGCAGCAAGCCGGTAGCGTGCTCGTAATTTACCTTAATTACTAACTTAACTACTAACTTTGTAAAAGCATTTCGGTGCAAATTTTGCTTATAAAACTGCTATATAAACAATTATGGTGCGCCCTTTCGATAAGTAACATGCTTGATGCGTGTTACGTTTCGTCAGAGTGCACCATAAGTGCTGCTTAAGCGCATTATTTAGCAGTTTTTGCTAGTATTTTATTAATTTATTATTATATTTTTGATTATTTAGTGCTCGAAAATATCGTTTTTTTGAGCACGCTCAGCCATCCATGCTTCCACATCGTCGATTTGCTTTGGAATGTCGATAGAAAGCCATTCTGGGCCGTTTTCTGTCATTAACACGTCGTCTTCAATACGAATGCCAATGCCACGCATTTCTTCTGGGAGCATTAAATCGTTTGCTGCGAAGTATAATCCTGGCTCAATAGTGAAGATCATTCCTGGCGTAATTTTTGCGCCTTGGTAAGACTCGTAGCGTGCTTGTGCGCAGTCGTGCACGTCCAAGCCAAGATGGTGAGCTACACCGCAAGCATGCCAGCGGCGATGCTGTTGTCCTTCTGGGGATAATGATTCTTCAACGCTAACTTTCAAAATTCCCCAGTCGTGCAGGTGCTCTGCCAATACTCGCATGCAAGCGTGGTGAATGTCAGAGTATGTTGCTCCTGGCTTAGCTGCTTCAAATCCGGCTTGTTGAGCGTCAAGCACGCACTGGTAAAGCTTTTTTTGCAAGTCGGTAAACTTGCCGTTTGTTGGGAATGTGCGCGTAATGTCAGCGGTGTAGAGGCTGTTTACTTCAACGCCAGCGTCAATAAGAAGCAATTCTCCGCTAGAAACTACGCCAGTGTTGCGCATCCAGTGCAAAATTGGCGCGTGCTTTCCGGATGCCACAATCGTGTCGTATCCAACTTCATTGCCCTCTTCTCGAGCAACAGAATTAAATGCGCCTTCCATCATTCGCTCGGAATGCTCCTTGCCAAGAGCTTGAGGCAAGCGCGTAAGCATGCGGTCAAAGCCGAGCTTTGTAGCGGCTATAGCTTTGCGCATTTCTCGAATTTCGTAATCGTCTTTAAGCATTCGCGCTTCTGCAGCAAATTCGTGTAGTTTGTCATCAGCGGAAGTGTTTGCGTCTTCGTCTGTGAATCCGCTTGCTTCGCGCATTGTTTCAACTTTTGCAGTAAGCTCCGGATCAGTTTCGCGAATAATGCGAACGCGAATGCCTTCACCGTTTGCGTCGTCGCTTACGTTTTTTGCAATAGCGTCGTCGAGCTCGGCAATATCTCGCGTTTCAATGCCGGTCATGGCTTTAAGTTCCTTCAAACCTGCGCGTGGGCCAACCCAGTACTCTCCGTAGTGTGGATCCCTGTAGAATGCTGCGGTGCTGTTATCTGCGCGTGGAGCTACAAAAAGCTCAGGAATATGAGTTTTACCTGCCTTTGCTTCTTCGCTTTCTTCGCTTACTGGTTCCATAACTAGCACGGCTCCAGCTTCGTAATCTTGACCTAAGCCAGTGTAGTAAGCAAAAGTAGTGTCTGGGCGGAAGGCGTAATCACAGTCGTTATTTCGCACTTTTGGCTGTCCTGCAGGAATGACTAAACGTTCACCTGGGAAGCGCTTTGAAAGTGCTTCTAATCGTGCAGGAATATACTTGCTAGATTCAAGAGGCTTAACTTCTGGCTCCTGATTATCCCAGCTACTTGTCATAAAATCTTTGAAAGAATCGCTATTTGGTCGAAGAGAACGATTATTGACGCGGTCTTCTGCTTTCTGCGTGCCGTCAGCTTTCAGTTCTTCACCATGCTCGGTTGGCGTATTTTCTGCCATTGTGAGACTCCTTAACTCTTCTTTTCGTATGCAAATTTTCGTATGCAAATCGTACTAACGAACAATAAACTAACATAGTCGTATTTATTGTTTTATGCGAGTTTTTTGGATTAAAAAGATAAGATTTTATATGTAATTTACAAAACAATTGCGTGGATGTTAATGTTGCTTTAAGCAATGAATACTTAAGCTTGCATAGCATTATTGCGCAAGATAGGTGAAGTCGTGAATCGTGCGACCAGCCTCCAAACCTTTGCGCTCAAAATTCGTAAGAACGCGACCAGCAAAACGTTCAGATTCGCTAAAATCTGCGTGAGGAAGATCTGCTGCAGTATCAGCTGTACCTTTTCCAACGTGCTCAATTGGAAGGCTTACTTTTAATTCACCAATATTTGCGAAATCTTCGCGAGAATCCATAACTTCGTGCACGTGCAAAGCGTAATCCTCAATATCCGTAGCAATGCGCCACGCGCCCTCTTTACGCAATGCTTGGTGGATTGTAGAAGCAAGCTCTGGTTGCACAATACGACGCTTATGGTGGCGCATTTTAGGCCATGGGTCTGGGAAGAAAGTCCAAACTTCTTCTAAAACGCCTAAATCGCATGCAGCGAAGAAATCAGGAGCGTTAATTTGCGCAATGCGAAGATTAGTTAAGCCTTGCTTTCCAGCTAAAAGCATTGTGTGAGCAACGCCTGGATCATAAACTTCAAGCGCTAAAAAGTTAGTTTCCGGTAAACGCTCTGCCGCAGCAACAATGTTTTCGCCCTGCCCGGAACCGATTTCAACAATAAGCGGATTATTATTGCCCCAATTATCTTTAATCCATTCAGGCGTAATGCGCAAATTTTCGCGCAATCTAAAAGAGCCAGGAGCTTCAGTAACGTCTAATAGGTACTGACTTGCGTAACGCTCCTGAGCGTGCTGTAAACGCGCATCTAAGCGTCCAGAACGACGCACAAACGACAATACAGAGCGTTGCTTAGCTTGCATAGTGTTTTCGTTTTCATTTTCACTGCTCATTAGATTACTTTCGTTATTGGCTATACGCCTTTAGTTAAATTCGCATGATTTTAGTCATGCACGTACGCATTGTTTATGCTACCAAAAAGTATAAAAAAGCAGCGCAAGTCATTAGACAAACGCTGCTTAATTAAAATCTTATTGCGTAATACGTTTTAAGAGAATAAGTCACGAGCAGTATCTACGTTCGGATTATCTTCTACTTTAATATTCACTTGAGCCGGGCTGAGCAAGAACACGCGAGGAGTTACACGCTCAATAGAACCGCGCACGCCGAATACTACTCCAGCAGAAAAATCAACAATGCGATACGCAACAGACTCTGTGACACCAGTAAGATTCAACACAACTGGAATACCATCTCGCAAAGCTCGACCAACCATTTGCGCATCATCATACGACTTAGGATGAATTGTAGTAATGCGGCTCATGCGATTAATATTCGCTCGCACAGAAGAACTGCCAGCACGCAAATCATCACTACGTTGCGACACAGCAGGAGCTACCGTGCGATCATTATCAAACGATGTTTCTTGAACACCGGACTCAGAATAATCATCGTCTTCAGGCACATCTGCCATGCCAACATACGACATCACGCTCTTCATAAAGCCAGCCATGAAGCAACCCTCCCCTCGTTACGCTTAACGCAGAAAATCAGGAATATCTAATTCATCCGGTTCAGCTGAAGCTTGTTGCTGCATAGGAGATTGTGCATACTGCTGATTTGCTACAGAATCAAACACGGACTGCACTGCAGCAGACTGCTCGGCTTGCTGATTAGGCTTAGTTTCCTCATTAACTGCAGAAGTGGACTGAGCTGGAGCAACAGTCTTAACATCCGCTTGCATGTCAACAAACTGTCCAGCTTGAGCCGAAGCTTCTTCCGACTTAGGGTGAGGATCGAAACCGGCGGCGATAACTGTAACTCGAACTTCATCTCCGTAGGAATCATCCAATGAAAGACCCCAAATAATCTGTGCTTCTGGATGAATAGCCTTACGCACAAGCTCAGTAGCAGCGGATGCTTCTTGAAGCTTCAAATCATTTGGACCAGCAATATTAATCAAAGCACCGTGAGCACCCTCAATGCTCTCTTCCAGCAATGGGGAGCTGATAGCTATCTCTGCAGCGTGAGTTGCGCGATCTTCACCTTTTGCGGAACCAATGCCGAATAATGCGGTACCAGCGCCTCGAAGAACGGCCGTCACATCAGAGAAATCAACATGAATGTAAGAATTCATGGTAATTAAATCAGTAATGCCTTGAACGCCTGCAAGTAACGCAGTATCAGCAGTCTTAAAGGCCTCAATAATGCCAATAGTGCGATCAGAAATCTCCAACAAACGATCGTTTGGAATTACGATTAACGCATCTACTTCTTTTCGAAGATTCTCAATACCAAGTTTGGCTGACGCAGCACGCTGCGGTCCTTCAAATCCGAATGGACGCGTAACTACTGCAATAGTCAATGCTCCCTGCTGATGCGCAGCACGAGCAACAATAGGACTTGCGCCGGTGCCTGTACCACCGCCTTCACCGCATGTTACGAATACCATATCGGCACCCTTAAGTGCCTCTTCAATGTCTGACTGATGATCCTGAGCAGCTTTTGCGCCTTTCTCAGGGTCAGCACCAGCACCAAGGCCTCGACTCGAAGCATCAGATAATGAAATCTTTACATCAGCGTCAGAACGCAGCAAATCTTTAGCGTCAGTATTAATGGCTACAAATTCTACATTCTGTAAGCCCTCGCTGATCATCCGATTGACAGCGTTACCGCCGGCACCACCGACGCCGACTACCTTGATGATGGTTTTGTCGTTGAAATTGTCAGTCTGGGCAATCTCGCTCACCGTTGTCTCCTGTCACTCACGCACGTTTACACAATATTTTAGCGCAAAACGCTCGATACTGACGACGTTTCCACAATAAACTGGAAAAATGTCACTGCTTCGATAATACACCGGGCCATACGCAAATATTTGCAACAATTAATTTTTCACATAAGTCAACAAAATAATTAACTTATAAAAACAATAAAAACCCTAGAAAACTCTAGTAACTGGCATCCATAGGATCATCGCCAAACAAAGCTTCACGCTCTTCGTGACTTGTAGTGCGAGAATCCAACCAGCCGTATGGCAAATGAACTTTTTTAGCAAAACGCACGCGACCGCGCGGCGTGTCTAACACTTGTTCTGGCAAACGAAGAGAGCCATCAAGCATGTTTAGGTTGCGTTTAACATCCTCAATAGACTCGCATTCCATAAAAGCTTTACGAGTGCCGCCACCAACTGGGAAACCTTTTAAGTACCAAGCAATATGCTTACGCAAGTCGTGAACAGCCATACGCTCGTCACCATCATAAAACTCAACCAAAAGTTCAAGATGACGCAAAATTACTGAACCAACTTCCGCCAAAGTTGGATTAACACGCTCACTACTTCCCTCGCAAGCGTTACGAATATCCGCAAAAATCCAAGGCCTACCCTGACATCCGCGACCAATAGCAACTCCTGCGCAACCAGTTTCCTTAAACATTGCGAGCGCATCCTCAGCACCCCAAATATCACCGTTGCCAAAAACAGGAATATCAAGAGCTTCTACAAGCTCCCCAATACGCTGCCAATCTGAATGACCACCGTAATATTCTGCAGTTGTGCGAGCGTGCAAAGTTACAGCAGCACAACCCTCCTCCTGAGCAATATGACCAGCTTGCATGAAAGTTTCATGATCTTCGTCAATACCAACGCGGAATTTAGCTGTGACTGGGATCCCTGCAGGATTACAAACAGAAACAACGCGATGTAAAATCTCCTGCAACAAATCTGTTTTCCAAGGAAGAGCAGATCCGCCGCCGCGTCTTGTTACTTTAGGAACTGGGCATCCGAAGTTTAAGTCAACATGGTCAGCCATGTTTTCGTCAACAACAATTCGAGCAGCAAGCTCTACAATAGAAGGATTTACGCCATAAAGTTGCAGTGAGCGCACTTTTTCACTAGGAGCAAAACGGCAAAGTCTAAGCGCTTTTGGATTTCTTGCGACTAATGCTCTAGCTGTAATCATTTCAGCCACGTAAAGCCCGTCCGGACCAAATTCACGGCAGATTACACGAAATGGCCAGTTAGTGATTCCAGCCATTGGAGATAAAACAACAGGAGTAGCAATATGAACTTTCCCTAAATCTACTGGTTTTATAGAAAAATTCATATTGCTTTAACTCCGTTCACTTTAATAATATTTTTGCTTATTAATACTTAAGATATGCTTAAGCGCGATTAGTACAATCCGCCTGCAGTTGCGATTTTAACAGGAGTAGATTCGTCCTCACCTGCTTCTTTAGCAATATCCGTAGCGCCGTCGGCTGCACGAGTGCCAACGATTTCAACAGGGCCTTGCGGATACTTAACGCGCTTTTCGTTAATGCGACTAGCAACGTAATCTGCAACCTTATCCAAAGAAACGCGCTCCTGCTGCATTGTGTCGCGCTCGCGAATTGTAACAGCGTGGTCGTCTAAAGTATCGAAGTCAACTGTTACGCACAAAGGAGTACCGATTTCGTCTTCGCGGCGGTAGCGGCGGCCAATAGCGCCTGCTTCGTCGTAATCAATAACCCAATCGTGCTGGCGCAAATCTGCAGCCAAATCTTGAGCAACGGATTGCAATTCTGGCTTCTTGCTCAATGGCAAAACTGCAGCCTTAACAGGAGCCAAGCGAGGATCAAGTCGAAGAACAGTACGCTTATCAACGCCGCCCTTAGTGTTTGGAGCTTCGTCAACATCGTAAGCATCAACCAAGAATGCCATAAGCGAGCGCGTAAGACCGGCAGCAGGCTCAATAACGTAAGGCACGTACTTTTCGCCAGTAGCCTGGTTAAAGTAGCTCAAATCCTCACCGGAATGCTTAGCATGAGCAGACAAATCGTAATCGGTACGGTTTGCAATACCCTCAAGCTCTCCCCAATCAGATCCTTGGAAGCCGAATTTGTATTCGATATCGACAGTGCGCTTGGAATAGTGGCTGAGCTTCTCCTTAGGATGCTCGTACATGCGCAAGTTTTCTGGCTTCACACCCAAGTCCACGTACCAGCGAACGCGAGTGTCAATCCAATACTGATGCCAAGCTTCATCGGTTCCAGGCTCTACAAAGAACTCCATTTCCATCTGCTCAAACTCGCGAGTGCGGAAAATAAAGTTTCCTGGCGTAATTTCGTTACGGAAAGACTTACCAATATTTGCAATACCAAAAGGCGGCTTTTGACGCGTGGAAGTCATAACGTTCTTAAAGTCTACAAAAATACCCTGAGCTGTTTCTGGACGCAAATAATGCAAGCTGTTTTCGTCTTCAACAGGTCCTAAATGAGTGCGAAGCATCATGTTGAAGTCGCGCGGCTCAGTCCAGTTTCCGCGAGTGCCGCAATCTGGGCAAGCAATGTCTTTTAAGCCGTTTTCTGGCATTTTATCGCCATGCTTTTCGGCATAAGACTCTTCCAACTTGTCTGCACGATGACGCTTATGGCAGTTCAAGCACTCGATTAAAGGATCGTTAAACACGGAAACGTGACCAGAAGCAACCCAAACTTGAGAAGGCAAAATAACGGAAGTATCCACGCCAACAACATCGCCGCGCGTGGTTACCATGTAACGCCACCATTCGCGCTTGATATTATCCTTCAACGCAACGCCCAAAGGGCCATAATCCCACGCGGAGCGCGTGCCGCCGTAAATTTCGCCAGCTGGGAACACAAAACCTCGACGCTTAGCCAAGGACACGACTTCATCAAGCTTTGAAACAGCCACAATACACCTTTTCGTAAAACTAGAAAATTTGGGTGAAAACGTTGCCATTATAGAAAAACCCTGTGACGCTTGTAGAATTATCAAAATAACATAAATATTGCAATTTGTTTAATGTGGCACAAGTTTAAAGGGATTGTTGCTATGAGCGAAAATAATAGCGAGAACAAAAATGACAATGCGAGCGAGCACAAAACCAACACAGTTGCGGCATTGTGCATCGCTCCTAGCGGCGTTGGCGACGAGTTAAGCGAGTACGTGGCTGACGCTGTGCAAGTTATTCGCGATTCTGGATTAAAAAACGAAACCAACGCGATGTTCACCAATATTGAAGGCGAATTTGACGACGTTATGCGCGTTGTTCGTGACGCAACTATGACGTTAGTCAATAAAGGATATCGCACGGGGGTAATCCTTAAGCTGGATATTCGCCCTGGTTTCAGCGGTCAGATTGACGCAAAAGCAGCGCTCGTAGATAAGATTCTCAAAGAACGCGAAAACAACGAAGATTAAGCGCGTTTAAGCGTTTTTTACGCCGCCAAACCTGCGGTCGCGATGCGCATAACGGTCAATCGACCTCCACAGTGCTTCGCGGCCGTAATCTGGGAATAGTTCCGGCACAAAATCAAGCTCCGCATACGACGCTTGCCAAGGCAAAAAGTTACTTGTGCGCTGCTCACCGGAAGTTCGAATAACCAAATCACAATCTGGAATATCCGGATTGTACAAATGCTCAGCAATCATCTTTTCTGTAACGCGATCACCCTTAATTTTGCCATCGCGAATTTCCTTAGCAATTTCGGCACACGCATCCGCAATCTCAGCGCGACCACCATAATTTAAGCAAAAAACAACGTCAATAGTTTTATTGTTCTTAGTAATTTCCTGAGCTTTTTCCAACTCGTCAATAACAGATTTCCACAAACGCGGACGGCGACCAGCCCAGCGCACGCGAACACCCCATTCGTTCATTTGCGCAACTCTGCGGTGAATAATATCCCTAGAAAATCCCATTAAAAAGCGCACTTCTTGCGGAGAACGCTTCCAATTTTCCGTGGAAAAAGTATACAGGCTTAAATAACGCACCCCTGCTTCAATCGCGCCGGCAATTGTGTCGAAAACAACAGGCTCTGCAGCCTTGTGCCCTTCAGTACGAATCATGCCACGCTCTTTGGCCCAACGCCCATTACCGTCCATAATTACGCCAACATGACGAGGAACCTTACCCTTAGGAAAATCTGGTATGCGAGAAGGGTCACTAAAAGGAGCCGCCGGAATATTCAACGACGTATAATCCACATTTTCAAAAGCCATACTTAAGAATGTAACAACCCCAGCGAACGAATTGGTTTCTCAATGTAATATTCTGCCCACTGCTGAACACAACACACAGTAGAAGTGTCGATTAACACTCCGTCAATATTAGCCCACTCTCCATTGGCAAGAGCGCACAATTGCGCACGAGTTGCATCCGAACAAAACATTGACTCAGGCGTATGATCACTTGCGCACATCATTCCACCAGAAGAAGGCGAAAAATAGCACAAGTCCTCTCCTCCACCGCAAACAACGCAATTAGTTAAGCGAGGAGACCAACCGGCAATCGAAAGCGCTCTCAAAACATAAGACATACCAATAGCATCCGGCGCATGCTTATGCTTAGACAACGAAGACAGGGCCGCAGTAAGTAAACTATACTGCCCGGAAGTATCTTGATATTCGCGCATATACTCGTCAGTATATTCGTTAGAAACCAGAGCATCCGCAACTTCAAGCATGACGTTTGCATATTCATAAGACTCATAATTTGCACAAATCTCACCAGCATACGCAGAAATAGAAACAGCTTGCGACACAACATCTAAAGATTTGCCTTGCGCAAGAAGCACGTCAACACGCATAAGAGGCTCAAGACGGCCTCCAAAACGCGATTTAAGACGACGCACACCCTTTGCAACAGCACGAACTTTACCATGCTGTTTTGTGAGCAATACGAGAATCCTATCCGCTTCACCTAAAGGAAACGCACGAAGCACAACAGCTTCATCTCGATACAACGGCATAAATCAAACCATACTTCAAAGAACAACTTTATAAAGATAACAAACTTTATTTAAGGCTGTTACTGCTTATTTGCAGAAGATATTACTTAGCTTATTTGCGGTAGATATTTGCAATATATTTGCAGATTATATTTACAGACTATATTTTATTTACTGCATATATTTACTGCACAACCTTCGGTGCTTATCTACCGCAACTATTCACAGCACTTAAGCAAATGCCAGCATTAAAATAACGCATTAAAACACCAGCATCAAAAGTAGCGACTGCCAATAAAATCAGTCACAAAAGCTAAGCACGATCTCCGTTATTATTGCTCTCATTCTCTTCGCCATTATTAGCATCAGACTCGTCAACATGACCCATTAACGGGAACGAGATGTCTGGAACCTCTAATTTAAGCGGCTCGTCCAAATTAAAATCAGGAACAGGCAACGGCGGTAGAGGAAGAGAAGTATTCTGCGAAGGAGCAGAAGGAGGGAAAGAAGGAATAGGAGCGTTAGAGCCATTTACAGAGCCATTTACAGAGCCATTTACAGCACTATTTACAGCGCCATTCTCAGAGCCAGCCGGCTTATCTTCGTGCTGCTCATGATTATTAACAACAGGAGGAAAAGCAGGAGGCAAATTCGTGGCTTCAGAAGTATTGTGCATCACAGTTGCACTTTGCAAAAGCTCATCGTTACTATCAGTATCATCAATAGAATTCGCAGAATTACCTGCAGCAGCATGAGGAGTAAAAATAGCACGCTCTGACTGATGCAAAGATTCAAACGAATTATCAGAAGCCTTGTTGTTGTAATCAACAGGAGCGAAAATACTCTGCTTATCGTGATCAGGAATATTAGGAACAGACGGAGCTTTCATAACCTTTGGCAAAGCATCAGCCGCAGCTGAATCATCCACAAATTCCGAAGTAAACTGAACAGGAGAAGGAGAATCAGCAGCGCTGGAAGTTGACTTTACAGCGTCAGCCAAAGACGGGGAAACCGCATACTGCTGAGCAGGATTTACAGAAGAATTAGAGTAAGAATTAGAGTAAGCATTGTCTGAATCAGAATACTGTTCTAATCTTTCGAAAGATTCCAAACCGCTAAGCAAACGAATGCAAGCATTCAAATAATAATCAACCTGACGCTCATCGTAACCATGCTTACCAGTACGCTGAGTAAAGACCACATTGGAAACATAGTCTGCATCAATATCTTTCAAAGTATCTTCGTCAGTTTCCCACTCAAGCTCGTGACCAAGCATAAACGCAATTTTATCAAGCGCTTGATCAACCATAATATCAACCTGTTTACGAGCATAAGAAGGCCTACGCGCAACTCCTTCATCAAAACGATTGCGGTAATCTCTCTGAGCATGCTGCAAAAGTTTACGATACAATTCTTCTACTCGCGCCTTCCAAACTACGCGACCACATTCAGAAAGCTCATGCTCAGTGCATTTATCCACAACAGCACGCTCCAAACGAGACAACGCTGCATCAACTTGACCAATAACGTATCCATTTCGCTCAAGTTCAAAAGAAACATCCTGAATATCTTGCTGCGTAAGTCGAGCATCGTCGCTTTCATACAACTTATGCGCGCGCTCCAGAAAAGTATCCACCTGCGAGATGTTATATCCTAGCTTACGCTTACCTACACGCTCCATTCCAGAAGCATTACGAGCGGTATCAGGTTTTTGAGCCATCGAATATCGACCTCCTGAGCACATGTTCTTATTCAGTATACTGTACGCGATTGTTGCGACGCGCGCCACGCTTGCACACATTCGTACATACCATCATGTATGTTTTTACTTTGTTGCGAACGGGCGATTAGCTCAGCTGGCTAGAGCGCCACCTTTACACGGTGGATGTCGGGGGTTCGAGTCCCTCATCGCCCACGTTTTTTGCGCGTTGATTTTTATTTTAATTTGTTTTCGATTTTGCTTATTCTTTGTTTTTGATTTGTTTTTGCTTTTGATTTTATTCTTGATTTTGCTTTTACTTTGCTTTTACTTCGTTCTGATTTCGTTTATAACTTATTTTGCGCTACAGCTTGGCAGTTTATTCGCGCCACGACCAGAACCTATAGCTTTCAACGCTTTGTAAGCTTCATCAAGAGTATTAACACGAACAACTCGTAAACCCTTAGGAACGTGACCAACAACTTCGTCACAATTATCTTTAGGAGCTAAAAACCAAGTGGCACCATCACGCTTTGCCGCAATCATCTTTAGACGAATACCACCAATAGCGCCAATTTTCTGCGACTTTTCAATAGTGCCGGTACCAGCTATAGTCTTACCTCCAGTTTCCTCTTCCGGAGTAAGCTTGTCGAGAATTCCAAGCGTATACATCATACCTGCGGAAGGGCCTCCAATATCCTCAATATGCAAACGAGCTTTTACGTCTTTTGTATTAATTTTAAGATGCTCACTTGCGTACTCTAAAGCAACAAGCTGAGCAACGTTTTGAGAATCATCCATTTCGTGAATAGATTCTTTATCGTAGTCTTCCGCACTTTGCCCAATCGGCACAACAGCTTCACGAGGAATCAATTCTCTCTCCGGATTCATAAACGATAGCAGCGCATAAAATGTTGGAATCTCATACCCTGGCACGCCCGAAGTGCTTACAGTAAGCATTAATAATTTGCCAGTATCTTTATGCTCCTTAATATGCGCAGAAGTTATATTTATTACGGGAACTTTAGATAACGATCCCAAAACATCCTGCGTTGGACCAGGCTGCTCAACTACGTAAGCGCTAGGAAGCATTAAAGCAATCACCGCAACAATTACAAGCAAAAACCCAAGCATATGACGAAAAGAATGCGAATCAATATACGCTTTTACTCGACTAAATATTATGCGCAAATTACTAAAACACTTTTGCAATAATTGAGAACATGTAGAAAACCCAAGCATGCTTGTATCATACACAGACCCTATATAGTTTCCGCAAATAGTTACGAAAATAATTACGAAAATAGTTACAAAATAATTACGAAAATAGTTACGAAAATAGTTACGAAAATAGTTACGAAAATAATTTAAGAAAAATAAGTTTAATTGCAAAATTTAGCACAAAATAACATTATCTAGTAGAATACTTTTATATTAAGCAAATATATTAAAACAAACACATTTGCTCTAAGTTCGTAGCACAAAGGATAAATCATGAACGATGATGCAATTCACCAATGGCTTATTGAATGCTTTGGGCCAATACAAGGCGAAGAGGCATGGAAACAGCTTGACCAACTTCCTTTTGAGCTGCGAGAACAACTCTTAAACCAAAATCCAGATAAACTGCCAAAACCGGACGAAGTGCGCGGAATGATGCAAGCTTTCAGCGCTGGCGGATTAAATAATCCTCACGAAATGGAAGCGACGCTTGAAGAAGGGCCAATAAACAGAAAATTAGCGCAATCAATCGCTTTACAGCACGCCACTGGAGATCAAGGTAGCGTAAATGCAGAAGTTGCAGACGCTGCACGACGAGCTTTAAGCCAAGCAAATTTGTGGCTTGATATTACTTGCAAATTTGACCCTGCACCAGGAACTCCAGCAGTACTTTCAAGAGCGGATTGGGTAGAAGAAACGTTAGGAGCGTGGATAAAATTTGCCAATCCTGTTGCAAAATCCGTGAACGAAGCGCTTAGCTCTGTTATTGAAGAACGTTTCCAAGGATTGGACGACGCCGAAGTAAAAGGATTATTTGCGGGCGTTGTGCCAATTCCGCTTCCAGATGGAATGAATAACCCAATGCAACTAATGAAGCTTCTTGGAAATACTTCGTTTGCCATGCAATTAGGCCAGGCTGCTGGAGCGCTTTCTCACGAAGTACACGGCAGTTTTGATCAAGGACTTTCGTTATTAGAAAATAAAGCTGGCGGTTTAATTCCGTACAATTGCATTGAGTATGCAAAAGTGTGGGAGCTGGACGTAACTGAAGTTATGAATTATCTTGCTTTAAGAGAGTCTGCTCACGCAAGGCTTTTTGCAGCAGCACCATGGCTTATGCCGCGATTTGAAGCGCTTATTATTAAGTATTCAAATGGCATAAATATTGATTTGGAAGCTATGGAAGAGCAGCTTCGAGACGTTGAAACTATGGATCCTAATGCTATTTCTGGAGCTGTGAATCTGCAGAATATTGGCAGCAACGATTCCGAAGAGCAAGTCCAAGCATTGCACAGTTTGGAAACTTTGCTTGCGCTTGTTGAAGGCTGGGTTGATTGCGTTACTTGGCAGGCTGGAATGGCACATATTGAGCATATTGAACAGTTGCGTGAAATGATGCGGCGTGAGCGCGCAGCAGGAGGACCAGCGGAAGTGACGTTTGAGTCGTTGCTTGGTTTGCATTTGCGTCCTCGCCGTATGCGTGACGCTGCACAATTGTGGGAAAAGCTGACTCGCGAGCGCGGAATTGAAGAACGAGATAGTTTGTGGAGCCACCCTGATTTGCTGCCAACTTTGCCGGAAGATGCGAACGAAGTTACGAAGGAAGCTAGTGGCGAAAGTAGTGCAGAAATTTCAGCAGAAGATATAGCAAAAGATATAGCAGAAGATGCTGATAGCTTTACGGAGAGCACTACGGAAAATGCTGGAAGCACTAAGGAAAGCGCTGCAGAAAGCCAATCTAATCAATCTAATCAATCTAATCAATCTACTGAAAAATCTGAAAAAAGTAGCGAAAATAACAGAAGCAGCGAAAGTAGCGAAAATAACGATAATAACGAGAGCGCTACTGGCAGTGCACAAAATACTCATATCGAAAAATCTTTTGAAAAATTAACAGAAGACGATTTAGGCGTAAACGATTGGGACGCAGAGCTTAGCAAGCTGCTAGAAGAAGACGCTCGTCAAAAGGAGCAAAGAAAAAACTCGGACGAAACTGACGGAACTGATGGAAGCAACGGAAGCGAAAACACCGAAAATCAGGATAAATAATCTAGCGCGCAATTAAAACGTTATTTTCTTTACAGTCACGTAAAGAAAATAACGGCATATCGCTAAATAGTGACAATTATTTTACATGCGTGTATAGGAAAAAACGGAATTAAGACAGAAGGCGATTAAAACTTTACATGCGTGTAAAGGAAATGTCGCAATATAAGGAAAAGCGATTATTACTTTACATGCGTGTAAAGAAAATAGCGAAATTAAGCCAAAAAACGGCTCGGCGCACGATTCATTCCGGTGCTGCCATCTTTGCGAGATGCATAAGAAAGGTGAAGCGTTTTTTCCGCTCTTGTTACCGCAACATACATAAGCCTGCGCTCTTCTTCTATATCTTCATCCGTAGAAGCAGAACCGAACGGTATTAATCCTTCAGCACAACCAATCACATAAACGTGGCCAAATTCCAAACCTTTAACAGCATGAATCGTTGAAACAGTAATCGTTGAAATCACAGAAGACGCAGAATCAGCTGCACCACTAGTCACACTTGCGCTTTGCGCATCCTCCAACACATTGCGCTGCCAGCCAACGTCCCTGCGCACGCGATACGGCAATTTGGCAGATTTTAACACATTGCAAATCACTTGCTGCTGCGCGTTGGTACGAGTTAATATTGCGCACTCACCAGGCTTAGCCACACCGCTGTTTACAAGCTTCGCGATTTGCTCAACTACACCCAAAGCTTCATCAACATCCGTAGCAAAAACTTGTTGCGAAACTCGCACACCGCCTTTACTTATCGCTTTAACTCTTACATAATCGCGTTTATAAGGAGAAGCCGAAAGCACTCTATTCGCAACACCCACAATACGCTCTGTGGAACGATAATCCGTATCCAAACTAATATTTGCACTTACTGGAGCAAACTCCTGAGGAAAAGATAGTAAATAGTAGCTGCTTGCGCCGGCAAACGAGTAGATTGTTTGAGCAGGGTCTCCAACAACACAAATATCGCGGTTCTGCCCCATCCACAATCGCAATAATTCATGCTGCAAAGGCGACACATCCTGATATTCGTCAACAGTAATCCATCCAACTGATTGACGAATACGACCGGCAGCTTCCGGAAAATTTCGTAAAATATGGCAGTCTAACAGAAGAATATCGTTAAAATCAATGCAATTATGCGCATTCTTTTCTGCTTCATACGCTTCGTACACGTCGACAAATTGCTGCGGTTCTAAACCTGCTGGAGGAATCCTATGCGTTGCAGAACACACGCGAACATAATCATCAGGAGAAATAAGAGAAACTTTTGCCCAATTAATTTCCGCCAAAATATCGCGATTCTGCAACAAAGTCATATCCGCAAAATCTGGGTAACGCTTAAGCGCAGAAGTTATGATTTGCTGAGAATCGTTCATAATTGACGGAAAAGGAGCAGAACAAACATCGTTCCACACACTACGAATCTGCTGCAAAGCCGCGGAATGAAAAGTCGCAACGCAACCAATATTACTTACACCAAGCGCAACAATACGCGAGCGCATTTCTGCAGCCGCCTTTACGGAAAAAGTAACAGCCATAACTCGCTCAGGATCCCACTTTCCAGTAGCGCAAGCATACGCAATTCGTCGCGTAATAGTGCGCGTTTTACCCGCTCCAGCGCAGGCTATGATGCGCACTGGGCCTTCCACTGCTGTGGCAGCTGCACGTTGAGCATCATCCAGCCCATCTAAAAGCGCCTCTGGAGAAGCTTCTGGTGAAGAATTCATATTTACTATTGTTGCAGCAATAACGACGCTTGCGCAACCAAAGCAAAAATATGTGCATAACTTACCAAAAATTGGCAAAATCTCGGTGCTTTGTATTACTGTGGGAGTGTGACACAACTCAGTAGATTCAAGTTGGCAGCACTGGCATCTGCAGCCATGCCCGAAGTACAGTTTGCAGGAACTCGCCAAAGCGAGCAAGTTAATGCCACCGACACCGAAGCAGGAATTTCTCACGCCGTTGTGCAAGATGTTTCTGGTAAGCTTTATGACGTTTTTATTAGCGCAGACAGCAAAGGTCGCAAACGTTTGCGAGATAGGGCTCGCGCTGCTTGGACGCTTGAGCATAGTAAAGATTTGGCTGCGCTTGGGTTTGCTTACGATACTATGATTACTTTTGTGCCAGGAAAGCGCGAAACCGACAACAACAAAGACGGTAACGTTGCGCAAAATGCAGATGAATCACAAAACTCTGCTAGCAGGATGTCAAATATTATTGCCAACGAAGACAATGATACGACAGTGCTAATTTGCGAACATCACGATGGCACCGCACGAGACTTACGTCTACTAACCACTGAAGATTGTGCAAACGTTGGAACAGCAATCGGCGCAATTCACCGACTTCGCCCTTCTTTTATTACTCGCGGAAAGTATCCAGCTTTCACAACCGGCCAAATTCGTGCACAACTAACAGGTTGGATTAAAAGACTACGCCAAGCAGGTCATATTCCAGCAGAGATTACTGACAGTTGGTCCAGAGTATTAGAGACAGAAGGATTGTGGTCTTTTGAAACTTGCCCAGTTCATGGCGGTTTTGCTGATGGCGACATTTTATTTACGGGCTCAACTATTACTACGATAACAAATTGGCAGAGCATGCAAATTAACGATCCTGCACGCGATTTAGCTTGGATTTTCGCAAAGCTTAACGAGCAGCGTCGCAATGCTGTGCTTTCTGCATACGGACGCATGATGGGTTCTCGACTTGATAGTTTGATTATGCTTCGTGCGAATTTGTGGCTTCAAATGGAGCAGGTTGGTGATTTTGTTCAAGCTTTGCAGCGTGCTGACACAACAAGCATAATGCGTTTTAAGGCGCAGGTTGAACGTTTGGCTCACGAATTAACGCGTATTAGTAACACTCAAACTTCTAAAACTCGTAACGCGAGTAATCCAGCTTCAACGATTACTGTTGGAACGCTTCTCGAAAACGACAATACGCAAAGTCGTCAAATTGCACATAACGGTTCAGCACAAAATGTTTACGATGCCGACAATACGAATAATATTGACCAAACCAACGAACGCGATATTACCGTAGAAAAGAATGTTTCCCATGTAGACGATCAAGATTCAACAGCGGAACGCAATCCTTCGCTCAATGACGATACTCATGAGCGAACAGTTCAGTATGCTGTTGCGAACGCGTCGAATGCGGAAGAAGCAGAAAAAGCCGCGCAACTTGCTGACGACACTGCAACTCAGGTAATTACGCACGTGGAAAATAAAACAGGTCACGAAACGGCTGAAACTATTGCGCAAGCTGCCACGAATCCTACAGAAAAAGGTAACGGCAGTAGCGACAGTAGCGACAGTAGCGACAGTAGCGCAAAAGCTGAAGAAAATAAAACTTCCACAGAAGGTTCAAAAAACGTAAAAGTTGAGGAAGATAAAGTTTCTGCTGAAGCAGAAGCAAATAAAACTTCCGCAAATGACAACAAGCCCGAAACGGTAATTATTCCTCTGCTTGAGCGCGAAGAGAAAGCAATGCGCGACGCACAAGCTGACTTAGAAGAATAAAAGTACGTAAAAGTACGTAAAAGCAAATAAAATAAACGCAATAAGTAATAAATTTACGCGCACATAGGAGGACATATGCGAGTAGTGCTTGGTGTAAAGAATGTTTCCGATTCGATTAGTTTTGAAACTAACCAAAGTGCGGATGAAGTGCGCAAAACGATTACCGATTCCAAGGATATGCTTGAGTTTACGGACGTAAATGGCCGCACGATTATGGTGTCTGCTTCGTCGTTATCTTACGCGCTGATTGGCGACACTCCAAAGCACGCAGTAGGCTTCGGCGCCCTCAACTAATACCTCAAGAGTTTAGAGTTTATAGCCGCGGGACAATATTTCAGATACTACGTCACTACTTGTTGTTTCTTCGCCTAAACGGTTTGGCTTGCCGGAACCATGCCAATCCGAGCCGCCAGTCACAAGCAAATCGCATTTTTGCGCCAAAGCAAGCAAACGCTGACGCTGATCTTTAGAATTTCCGCGATGATACACTTCCAAACCGTCAAGTCCGGCAGCAGCAAAGGATATAATCTGAGCATCCGAAAGTAGAACGCTGTTACGCTGCGGATCTGCAGGGTGCGCAATAACAACAACTCCCCCAGCGTGCTTAACAGCCTCAATCACTTCACGAACGTTCGGCGAAGGAGTCGGAATATAGTATGGTCCGCGCGTAGAAACAGGGCCAGCAAAAGCCTCGGAACGCGTTTGAAAAACTCCAGCTTTAACCAAAGCGTCAGCAATATGCGGCCTACCAATTGTAGTTAAATCACCAAGCTTAGCCTGCGACAAAACGTCATCCCAAGTAATCGGAAAATCGTGCGACATTTTCTCAACCATTCGCTTAGTGCGCTCAAAACGCCGCTTACGAGTCAACGCGAACATGCTCACAATTAAGCTATCTTGCGGATTGTACTGGTACGCGAGCATGTGCACGAACACTCCAGAATCTTCCGCAGTAATCTCCGAACCGAATATCACAGGCATATTCGAAGATTTGGACGCAGAGCGAAAATCTTCCCAACCTGCGGTCGTGTCGTGATCTGTAATAGCAACACCTTGCAAACCAGCTAATTTAGCCTGGGAAACCAAATCTTCTGGCGTCGCAGTACCGTCCGAATACACTGTGTGACAATGCAAATCCCAACGATTGCGCGAAAAAGTTGATGCGCTTGCGTTATCTAAATCCAATGCGCTACCAATGTCGTTGCTTACTACAGTCATATAATTATCGTAAACTGTGCTATGTAAAGATAGAAATAGTACGCTTTACATAAATTCAAACACTTACATAAGTCAGACACCTGTAGGAGTAGCAATGCTGCAAGACGACTCAAAACTTGAAAACTGCGAAACGACACTCCGCGGTTGGAGACACTCTGCTGTGTGGACCTACGGCGTAATGCTATTCTTCTCCGCAGTAGCGCTTGTGACATCGCTTATTCTTTCCGCAGAAACACTTGCTTTAGCGCGCGCGCCAAAAAAATTACTGAGCTGCGATCTTAACAGAGTGGTTTCCTGCTCGCGCGTGTCACAAGCTTGGCAAGCGGAAGTTGTGAAGTTTGGCGAGTTAAGTTTTCCAAACGCGTTCTTTGGTATTGCTGCAGAAAGCGTATTCGTTACTATTGCTGTTATTGGCATGATTCGCGTGTGCGTGCCGCGCTGGTTTGCAACATGCACGTGGATTGGCGGGTTATGCGCGCTACTTTATGCCTACTGGCTGTTTTCACAATCAATGTTTGTGATTCACGCGTTGTGCCCGTGGTGCATTGTGCTTATGTTCTCTACAACCGTGCAGTTTATTGCGCTTTCGCACGCAAGCGTGAGTACGCAGAATTTGCTTATCACTCGGTTTACTTGGCTTAAAAACTACTATCGCTTACAATATGACTTGCTTGTTGACGTGCTATGGATTGCGGGATTAGTTACGCTTATTTTAAGCCAGTATGCGAAATTTATTTTCTGATAAATTAGTCACTAATTTATAGATTATATTTCTATTTGTTTAATGTAGCGCGAGTTTTGGTGGATTTCTCTCCTCGAACGTCCCGTCCTTCGTCGCTCTGACTGTTAGAGGCTTTTTATGTCTGCTTTGTTCTTAAAAGAATGTTGCTTCCTCAGTCCTCTTTTAGTTCTCGTAGAGAAATCCCCCAAACTCTGCGTGCTTAATCGTTAATAACCGTGTCTTATCGCAGAGATTTTTCGATTTTTCTTCTTCGCTCGGCTTGTCAGCAGCCTTCGGCTCTGCGCGACGACCTGCTTTCGCGCTCAGAGCGTAGCGCGCGAAAGCAACTCGGAGCGGAAACTCGCTTAAGTTGGAAGTCCAGTGGACTTCCAACGCGAGTTTCGTAGCGAGCGCGTTACCCGCGCGAGTGTCCTTCGTTCAGTGCAAAAAATCTCAAATCTCTACCACACGAATATCCACACGACTGAATGACGCGCAATTAAGCTGTAAAATAATCTATAAGATTGTTTTTACTAATTTATTAGTTTACTTGCATAAGCTTTTTGCAAGATTTTGCATACGCTCGCTAAGGTCAGAATTAGTGAGCGTAATGCTTCCTTCTTGAGAATCTTCTGCAAGCTGTCCGCGCTCTTCCAATATTTTGCGAAGATGATTGATTGTGCCTTCGTTTCCGTCAACAATATTCGTGTGCGCCGGCAAAAATTCGCGGAAATAATCGCGGTAGAACACAAAATGCGTGCAGCCAAGCACAACCGAATCAATACTTTCTAAATCATATTCGTCGAAATACTTGTGAAGCGCGTCGAAAACTATATTGCGATTATTAAGATTCCCCTGCTCAACAATACGCACTAAATCTGGGCAAGGTTGAGAAAAAATCGTGTTGTTTTGCGAAAAGCGATTCAGTAGGTTAGCAAACTTTTGTTCGCGCAAAGTAAGCTCAGTTGCGGCCACAATTACTCTCTGCGGCTTTCCTTTGCCTAAATCGCATGCCAGTTTAAGAGCAGGCTCCATACCTACGATAGGTATGCTGTAGTGCGCGCGCAAATCGTTCACTGCCGCGGAAGTTGCGGTATTGCAGGCAATTACTATGGCTTTTACATTAAGCTGCATAAAATGCTCAACAATTGCGAAGCTGAGCTTTTTAACTTCTTCAAGCGGTTTAATGCCGTAAGGTGCGTTAGCAGAATCACCAAAATATATGATTTGCTCGTGCGGAAGTGACTTTCGAAGCTGACGCGCTACAGAAATGCCGCCAAGACCGGAGTCAAAAACGCCAATCGGTGCCGACGATGCCATATGCTACCTCCTAAACAGTTATCAACTGTAATGGCGAGCCTCAACATACTACTCGACATACCGCACGCTGCCGTCACGAATTACCGCAACTTCGTCAGCAATCTCCTGCACAACCCCCAAATCGTGCGTAATAAACAAGCACGCGTAATTGTACTTTTGTTGCAAATCACGCAACAAATTCAACACACGCCTCTGCACTGTAACGTCCAACGCAGAAGTCGGCTCATCTGCAATAAGCAAAGATGGTTGCAAAATAAGCGCGCGAGCAATACCGACGCGCTGTCTCTGCCCGCCCGAAAGCTCGTGCGGAAAACGCTTTGCAAGATCGGTCGGCACCTGCACTTGTTCCAGCATCTTCTTCACGCGCTCCTCACGCTCACTAGCATCAAGTTGCGTGTGCAAAAGCAGCGGTTCCGCAATGCTCCAGCCAACGGTTTTACGCGGATTAAGCGCAGATCCGGAATCCTGAAAAACGTAGCCAATACTTCGCATTGCATTTCGACGACTTTTTCCGTGAAGTCTGTTAATATCCACGCCATTTAGCAAAACTTTGCCAGAGTTTGGCTTTATTTGGCCAGAAATCACTTTTGCAATTGTGGTTTTTCCAGCTCCGGACTCGCCTACTAAAGCGAGCGTCGAACCGGCGTTAATACGCAGGTTTGCGTTATTTAATGCGAATTTATTAGCTGATTTGCTAAAGCGCGCGTGCGAATACTGTACGCTTACGTTGCGAATTTCTACAGATGGTTCCTCTGCAGAAAGTTCCGCTGCAGAAAGTTCCGCTGAAGATGTTTCCGCTGCCGAAGCTTCTATCGACGCAACGTTATCAATATTTGCCGAATTTGCAGAAATATTTTGCGAAATATTTTGCGAAATATTTTGCGAAATATTTTGCGAAATATTTTTCACAATCTGCTCAGCTGCTTCTTCCATACTTTCGTAAGAATCGCCGTTTTGCGCATATTGCATATCAAATTTCGGAACCGATTCCAGCAAAGTGCGCGTATATTCATGCTGCGGATCTGCAAAAATATGTTGAACCTTACCAGATTCCACAATATTTCCACCTTGCATTACGTACACTTCACTAGCCAGCGCACGAACAACGCTCATATCGTGCGTAATAATCAGCACAGCAAGCTGTAATTTTTCCGACAATTCGCGAATAAGCCGTAAAATATCTCGTTGCGTAGTGATGTCTAGCGCAGTCGTAGGCTCGTCCGCAATTAATACTTGCGGACGATTTATTAACGCCATCGCAATCATCGCACGCTGAAGTTGACCTCCAGAAAGCTCATGCGAGTACGAACGATACACGCGCTCAGCATCACTCAGCTCAACCTCTAAAAGCTGCGCAATTACGCGCTTTTTGCGCTCTCTTGCGCCTAATTTTCCTGCTTTTTCGGGATGATATATTAGCGCTTCCTCAATTTGCTTACCAATTGTTTTAACAGGATTAAACGCGCTGGATGGCTCCTGAAAAATCATGCCAATCATTCCACCGCGAATACGCTCGTAAGGCGCATTTTCGCTTAGTAAATCTATGGCAGATTCGTTGGCATAAGTAGCGTTAAGGAGCGCGCTTCCTTCAACTTTGGCAGAATCTGAAAGCAAACCCATAAGGGCCAGCGCAGTAAGCGACTTTCCGGAGCCGGATTCACCCACTAAAGCCGAAACTTCACCCGCACTCATGCTCAACGATATATCTCGCGTAATTTGACGGCCGCCAATCGAAATCGACATGCCGTCGACACTTATAACAACTTTTTCTTTCAGATCAGCCACAACTAATCACCTCTTCAAAGACACAGCAGCGTAATTCGGGTACGCAGGGAAACTTCCGATGTAGAAATTCTCCACGCCACTTCCGTGAATAAACGTATTATGCGAGTAAATAAGCGGCACAACCGGCGAATCAGCCATAATAGTGCGGTCTGCTTGCTGCCACAATTTTTCCGCTTCGTGCGAGTCAACAGTTTGTATTGCTTTTCGGAGAAGGGCATCTACTTTAGGATTTTCGTAGCGAGAAATATTCCAGTTTCCGCCGCCAATTTGCGAAGAATCAAAAAGTGGGCCCAAATTGGCGTAAGCAGAAGGAAAATCAGGTTGCCAAGAAGCCAAAGCCAAATCGTAGTCGCCTGAATTTGAGGTGATTGCGTCCGTAAAGTTTACCGCGTCAACGGTTTTAATAGTTACTTTTATGCCGGCGCGCTGCAAGCTGGATTGCACAGAAGAAGCTACTTGCGTTTGATCCGGACGCGCAATAAGGCTCAACTTAATACCAGTTTGACCCGATTTTTTCAACAGTTGTTTAGCTTTAGCAACGTCTCCGCGTGGATCTGTAGCGTACAAATTAAACTGCTTCCTGCCCGAAATACCAGGCGTAATAAGCGTTGTTGCAAAACCGCCGGCAATTGAGCCGCCCTTCGCCGTGCGGTACGACTGCTTATCAACCGCATACTGAACTGCCTTGCGAACATTGACGTCCGTTATTCTGCGCGTATTCATAGCCAAATATTCAAGAGCACCGTCACTACTTGTAGTGAGCAAGCTTCGTGACTTAGGGTTTGCTTGAGCCTGCGCAAGCTGAGCAGGCGGCACGAAATCAGCCAAAAATGCGGATTTTGTATCCGAATTTCCTTGAATCATAGACTGAGCCGCAACAGTAGCATCCGAACCAAGCTTCCAAACAATCTCATTAGGACCGGCTGTGCGAATGCTGTCAAGCTTTGAATCCCAATACTTATTACGCTGCATAACAACTTTTTTGCCGACTTCGTTTTGCACAATTCGGTATGGTCCGGAAGCTTTAGGATGCTTTGAATACGTTTGCGCGTCGCCAGAATTCGCTGGAACTGGCACAAACGCTGCCAAAGACGCAACCCAAGGCCAATCTGCAAACGGAGCTTTTAAGTGGAAAATAATAGTTTGATCGTCTGGAGTTTCAATGGAATCAAGCGACTTTCCACTAAAAGGACCGTCATAATTTTCTCCACCAACGAGAAGAGTCTTATGGTAGCTAAAACCGCCGCTTAAAGAATCAGCAAACGAGCGCTCAATGCCGAATTTAATATCGCGCGAAGTAATTTCACTTCCATCTTCGTATTTGACACCCTTCTTAAGCGTGTACTTCCAAGTTTTGCCGCCGTCGCTTGTGGTGCCGGTATCCGTTGCTAAATCTGGAACAACGCGCGTTTTGTCGCCTGAATTTGGACTTACTTTCCAAGTTGTAAGCGCGCGGAATATGAAATTATTCGACGTAATCGGCAAACCTTGGCTGCGAGCTGGATCAAAATTCATATTTGTATTCGACGTAAATACCGTAAGACTGCCACCTTTTTGCGGATTGGAATTTAGCGCAGAAGCGTTGGTAACGCTGGATTTTGTAGAGCTGGCACTTCCGCAAGCAGAAAGTGAAAGTAACGAAAGTAGCGAAATCGGAAGCAACGAGAAAGCTGCAAGTGACGCAACAAACTTCTTCGAAATTGCAGTTACGCCTGAAGTTACGCCTGCAGTTACGTCTGAATCTTTGTTTTTATTTGTATTTGCATTTTTACTTGTATTTATATTTTTATTTTTAAAAGTGAACATAATAATCCCCTTATATTTATTAGTATTTTTTTAAATTTGTAATTTGACTCTTCAAAATGTGGACTATCGACTTAATTCCGATTTTTTCTTTACGTGCACGTACAGAAAAAATCGTTTTTTAGCGAGATTTCGTTATTTTCTTTACACAGCAGTAAAGAAAATGTCGCTTATGAAGCTTTTGAAGAGTTATGTTAATTTATGAGCGCGCGAATACACTAACAGACTGCGGCGCGAGGATCGACGAAGCGATAACAGACGTCAACCACAAGATTCGCAACAATCACAAGCGCAGCCGCAAACAGCGTCACACCAACAAGCACCTGCAAATCAAGATTTTTCACAGAATCAAGAAGCAGCGAGCCCAAACCTTGCATAGAGAAAACGCGCTCAGTTATTACAGCACCACCAAGCAAACCGCCCAAATCCAAGCCAAACATAGTTAGCACAGGAAGCATCGCATTAGGCATAGCGTGACGCGTTACAGCCTTCGAACGCGGCATGCCCTTAGCCAAAGCAGTACGCATATAATCCTGCTGCAACTCGTCAAGCATGTGAGCGCGAGTAAGTCGCGTATAGTATGCCGCATTAAGAAGCGCCAAAACAAGCCACGGAAGAAGCAAATGTTGAAGCCAATCTAAAGGACTTTCCGCAAAACTTACGTAACCACCCGTAGGAAAAATCGGCAAATAAACCGCAAAAGCAAGTATTGCAAGCATGCCAATTAAATACGCTGGAGATGAAATCCCTACAGACGAAAGCGCTCGAAGCGCGCGGTCAATAAAAGATCCTTCTTTTGCAGCAGAAATAACTCCAGTTGCAACGCCTACAGTAAGCCAAAGAACCGCAGCACCAGTTGCCAACGAAGCAGTTACCACAAAACGACTCATAATAAGATTAGTTACAGGCTCGTTTAGCGTAAACGACCATCCTAAGCATGGACCAGCGCACACGATAGTAGCTCCAGCACTATCTGTGAACTCACGACCGAAGAATATGCCACGAATATAACTGCCAAGTTGCTCATACCATGGCGCATCAGTTCCCATAAAAGCGGAAACTCGTGCCAAACGTTCAGGCGTGCAAGGCTTTCCGCAAGCAAGTTGCGCAGGATTGGCAGGAAGCATAAAGAAAATAAGGAATAACACGACTGCAATCAGCGTTAAAACAAGTATTGCGCTTGCTGCGCGCTTGCCAATAAAAACAAGAAAATCGGAAATCTTGCCGATTATTCGCGAATTGGCAGCAGATTGATTACTGCTGATTTTCGGCGCATTTTGAGTGTTTTGAGTATTTTGAGTATTTTGCTTGTTACTCATTCCGTCACCGCCTTTTTGGAAGCTCGCGGCTGAAGAGCACTAGCCAAACCGTCGCCAACAAGATTAAAGCCGAAAGTAAGCAAGAACAGCGCAATTCCAGGGAAAAGAAGATACCAAGGATCAACCAAAACCCACTGAACTGCATCCGCAATAGCGCGTCCCCACGAAGGCGAAGGCGGATTCATGCCCACACCAAGGAACGACAACGCAGCCTCCGCTCCAATGCGACCAGGAATAAGAAAAGTCACATTCACCAAAATAAGAGGCAACATATTCGGCATTATCTGCTCACGCAAAATATGCCATGTGTTCGCACCCATTACGTAAGAAGCCACAGTGAAATTGCGAGATTTTAGCGAAAGCGTTTGCGCTCTAACCAAACGAGCGATGCTTGGCCAGCCAAAAAAGCCTAAAACAAGCGTTAGCAGAATCGGACGCGGGAAATTTTGCGGCACAACAGCAGACAGCGCAATTGCAAAAATCAGGAATGGAAAACCGAAGAACACATCCATCGTGCGCGAAAGCAAAGTGTCTGCGAAACCACCGAAGTACCCTGCAATCATGCCGATTAGAACGCCGAGGAATAGCGAAATTACAGTAGAAGCGATGCCAATCCCAATAGAAACGCGCGCTCCATGCGAAATAATCGCGAAAATATCAAGACCACGAAGCGGAGTTACACCGAACCAATGTTGGAAACTAATACCACCCTGGCCTACTGGAACTGAGTTGGAATCTAATATTTCCTGATGCTCAGAGTAAGGATTATTGCCAGTAATTGTTGTAAAAACGTCGGCAAAAATAGCCAAAATCGCAAAAATAGCAATAATTACAGTTCCAGCAACAATGCCGGTATTAGTTCTTGCAAGAACGGTGACGCCAGATGAATCACGCTTATAGCGTGAACGAAATACACCGCCCCTTCTCATCTTTACTCATTTCGTCACCTGCACTTTCTTTACTAAATATCGTTGCGATATAAAACACACAGCACGAACCGAGTAGAAATTTGTACTGTTGTCTTATCGACACTATAGGAACCCATAGAAAACGGAGTGTCGCATTGACTCGCTTTTCGCTTAAGCGTAGCGCAAAAAGCGACCCAATGCGGTAGCGCTTGCTTCTATAAATAGCCTTTAACCACAATGCGTAAAAAATCTAGGAAAGCCGACTTAAAGCATTTACGATACCTAATACAAAACAACAATCATTAAAAAATTGCTTCATATTGATGTTGTTTTGATGTAAAATACACACTAGGAGGTGAGAATGGATTTTGAACACGATCCTGCAAAAAGCTTAAAAAATTTTGCTAAACATGGTATCAGTTTCAAAAAAGCCCAATTACTTTGGGAGAATACGACAATTACATTAGAATCCAAAAATTCAGGAAACGACAACTCTCGCTACTTAGTTTTTGGAAAAATAAACAATAAACATTGGACGGCAATAATAACAAAAAGAAATAATCGAATTCGTATTATTTCTGTAAGAAGATCGCGTAAAAATGAGGAGCAATATTATGAAGAGCACTACAACGAATAAGGAAATAAGTGGCAAAGAACTCGATAAAAAATTCGATAACGGTGAAGACGTACTTGAGTACTTTGATTTGGAACATCCAACTATAGAGCACCGCTCAAATGTGCAAAAACGCGTCACATTTACTATGCCAGAATGGATTATTGAAAAACTTGATAAACGTGCAGAAATTCTTGCTATTAGCAGAAACGCAGTCGTCAATACACTCATTGCAGAAAAACTAGAAAGTTCGAAGCAAAACTAGAGATAAAACAAAACGTGCCGACGTATTGAAGAATACACCGGCACGTTTTTTATGTTTAGTTAGCTAAGATTTGCACTTAAGCTACGCGCGCTTAAGACTTACGCTAAGCTCAGTTGCGCTAGAATCAGCCTCAACAACCTCAAAGCTCGTAGCCAAAGTCTCCTCCGCAATCAAATCACGGAACTGCTCAACTTTAGCAACATCAGAAGCAGGCACGCTCAAAGTCAAAGCGATTCGGTCAGTAACATCCAAACCGTTCTCCTTACGCGCATCCTGAACAGCGCGAATAGCGTCACGAGCGTAACCTTCAGCAAGCAGATTATCCGTCAAAGCAGTGTCGAGCATAACGAAACCGCCCGTCGGCATAGCTGCAGAAGCAGTGTTTGCAGCCGCTTGAGCATCCGAAGACTCAACGCGATTTACAAGCTCATACTCGCCCTCAACAAGCGCAACTTCGCCATTCGGAGTCTGAACAACAGGAGCACCAGACTCGTCAACATGCCAATCGCCACTCTTCGAAGACTTAATAGCAAACTGCACTTGCTTACCCAAACGAGGGCCAGCAGCACGCGCATTCACCTTAAGCTCGTGAACAATCTTCAAACCGTGAGAGCTTGCGTCCTGCAAAGTGCAGAATGTGACATTCTTCACGTTAAGCTCACGCTCAAGAACCTGCTCATAAGGCTCCACAGCATCAGTATTTTCTGCAACAACCGTCAAATTTGCCAACGGCTGACGCACACGCAACTGCTCTGCCTTACGCAACGAAAGCGCAGAAGACACAACCTCGCGAACCTTATCCATAGCAGCAACCAAAGCATCGTCATGTGCAAGAACAGCGCCAAGTTCAGTAACTTCGCCAGCCTTAGGATTTGGCTCACCGTCCGAAAGAGTCTCAGGCTCCACCAAATAAGGCCAATCAGCCAAATGCACGGACTCGCCGCCCGTAAGACCACGCCACACAGCCTCAGCTTCCATTGGAGCAAGAGGAGCAATCACACGCATAAACGCTTCCAAAACAGTGTAAAGCGTGTTGAAAGCAGCTTCGTCCTCATTCCAGAAGCGGTCACGACTGCCGCGAATATACCAATTCGTAAGCACGTCAATAAAGTCGCCAACTGCAGCGCAAGCGTCGCTAATAGCAAACTCGTTCAAGCACTTTTCAACGCGCTCAACAAGCAAACGCGTGCGAGCGAGCAAGTAACGATCCATATTGCAAAGTCCTGCAACCTCATCCGCACGAAGGCGACGAGCATCGTAACCCTTGCCACCGTTTGCAGCGTTCGCATACAGCGTGAAGAAGTAGTACGAACTCCAAACCGGAAGCATGACCTGGCGAACCGTATCCCTAATGCCGTCGGCAGTAACAATCAAATTGCCGCCGCGCAAAATTGGCGAAGACATGAGGAACCAGCGCATTGAATCCGAGCCGTACTCGTTGAAAACGCCGTTCACATCCGGGTAATTGCGCAAATGCTTACTCATCTTCTGGCCGTCGGAACCAAGCACAATGCCGTGGCAAATCACGTTCTTATAAGCCGGGCGGTCAAAAAGCGCCGTAGCCATAATGTGAAGCGTGTAGAACCAGCCGCGGGTCTGGCCAATGTATTCAACGATGTAATCGCATGGGAAGTGCTCTTCGAAGAATTCCTTATTTTCGAACGGATAATGGAATTGCGCGAAAGGCATGGAACCAGACTCAAACCAGCAGTCGAGAACGTCCGTAATACGGTGCATTTGCGACTTTCCAGTAGGATCATCCGGATTTGGACGAGTAAGGCGGTCGATATACGGGCGGTGCATATTCACATTGCCGTCGTCGTCGCGAGGATAGTCGCCAAAATCAGCCTTAAGCTCTTCCAACGAGCCGTAAACGTCTACGCGAGGATACTTTGGATCGTCGCTAACCCAAACTGGAATTGGCGAACCCCAGAAGCGATTACGGCTAATCGACCAGTCGCGCGCGTTAGAAAGCCACTTACCAAACTGGCCGTCCTTAACGTTTCCAGGAATCCAATTAATCTCCTGATTAAGCTCAAGCAAGCGCTTCTTAATCTTCGTAACGGACACGAACCAGCTAGAAACAGGCTTATAAATAAGCGGAGTTGCGCAACGCCAGCAGTGAGGATAGCTGTGCACGTAGCTTTTTTCTTGGAATAGCAACGCGCGCTGATCTTCCGGCATTTGAGCAAGAGGGCCGTCTCCTGCACGCAAGTTGCGCAAAATAGGAAGGTTCGCGTCGAAAACGTACAAGCCTTCGTAATCTGGGCAGTCGCTTGTAAACTTGCAGCCTGCGTCGAGCACGTCAACGCTGCGAATTTCGTGCGCGTTAAGCGTGTTCATATCGTCCTCGCCGTAAGGAGCCTGGTGAACAAGGCCAGTACCTTCAGCGGTATCAACATAATCTGCTGTGAAAATCGTAAAAGCGTTAGGACCAGGAGTGCCACCTTCTGCGAGCGCAGATTCGCTTGCAAAGTACGGGAATACCGGGTAGTAGCGCCAGCCGGCCATCTCAGCGCCCTTAAGTTCGCGCACAACTTCGTAGTTTTCGCCAAGTTCCTTAGTGTAGGAGCCGAGCAAAGGCTTGCCGATGTAGAACTTTTTGCCAGCGAACTTGCCTTCGGTTGGGCGAACTTCCACGTAGTCGATGTCTGCGCCGACTACGATTGCGAAGTTTGTTGGAACTGTCCAAGGAGTAGTGGTCCAGAATACTGCGTAAGCGTCGGCTTCGTCGCGAAGCTTAACAGCGACGGAAACGGTGGTATCTTGACGATTCTGGTAAACGTCCGCATCCATACGAAGCTCGTGGGCGCTGAGCGGAGTCTGATCCTTCGGGCAGTACGGAAGCACGCGGTAGCCCTTGTAAGCCAAGCCCTTATCGTAAAGCTGCTTAAATGCCCACATAACGGATTCCATGTATGGAATGTTCAGCGTTTTGTAGCCGCGCTCGAAATCAACCCAGCGCGCCTGACGATGCACGTAGTTTTGCCACTCGTTGGTGTACTTCAAAACGCTGGCACGGCAAGCATCGTTGAACTTTGCGATGCCCATTTTTTCGATTTGCTCAACCGACTCGATGCCGAGTTCCTTTTGAGCTTCCAATTCTGCAGGAAGACCGTGAGTATCCCAACCAAAAACGCGGTTTACTTTGCGTCCGCGCATTGTTTGGTAGCGCGGAACAACGTCTTTTGCGTAGCCTGTGAGCAGGTGGCCGTAGTGAGGAAGACCGTTTGCGAATGGAGGGCCATCGAAGAACACGAACTCGTTTTGGCTACCTTTGCCGGACGGGCGGTATTCGATTGACTTGCGGAAAGTGTTGTTTGCATCCCAGTATTGAAGAACAGATTCTTCAAGCTTTGGGAAGGAAGGATTTGGTGCAACTTGCGCGCCGGCGCTTTCTTGCGTTGATGCAGAAACACTTACTTTTGGATATACGTGATTTGCGCATGACTTTTCGGACGCGTTCGCTGCTGGATTAGTGGATTCGCTCACTGTGCTCTCCTCGCTCAACAGGGTGAATATTTCCCTGCGAGGACGACAGTTACTGCCGCGGTACCACCTCGCTTGCTATAAGATGATTACGTAACGCAAGTTACGTAAGTTTCTTGCGTAACGCAAGTACGTAACACGAATACGTAACGCAATCGAACTATTCTTATAGCCTCTCATGTTTGGCTGTGCGGGCCAACCCCGTCGGTTCTAATAAGCGAGAACCTTACAAATCCTCGCCGTTCTTCCGAAAACTCCCCGCCGATAACGGATCATCGCTTAAGTTAGAAATAATCTAACACTATCCCCTAACATTAGGAAGCATTTCGCGACTCGCGAATAATATTCGTGACATTTTCATGACATATTATCCAAAAATGCTTTAGCTTCATTCGCGTTGCTAAAAACAATACCGTCTTCAGAAATTTTGCCATTCATAATTTGATTAGCGTGATTCATAGCTTTAAGCGTTGCCTCGTTTGGAACAGGCAAGTTACTATTCAAGGTAATATTTTCTTTAATTTTATTTTTCCAATCATAAAATTCGTAAATACTCGACATTCCAATACATTCAATAACATTTTTAGAACAATTTGGCACTTCATTGCAAAGAGAACTAAGTAATTTTTCAATCTTCTCTAAAAACTCTAGGTAATAGTTAGTCTCTAAAAATAAGTCGAAATCTTTAATAAGCTGAAAGACTGTTGCATTAGAACTATGTGGTCTAGCACAATACAAACGTTCATCATGCGCACAAATATTTCTGAACTCTTTAATTCTTCTATAAGTAGAATCAATTTTTATTGATGTAATATCTTTTTGAGACCTGTGAGAAGAATTATAAAGTTCAGTATATTTCTTAGCGACCAAACCTCTCACGCATCTAGTTTGAGCTTTGTAAAACCAGAACATCTGTCCGAAAGATAGGTCATTAGATAATACCCATAATGGAACTTGACCATCGTGATTGTTAATACAATGTCGTATGTACTCCTTTCCTGTATTTAATTTTTGATTATTTGACGTATTATTTTCTATAATTCGATTAAATGCTTTAATTAAACCGCGTGATTCCTTTAAATCTTCATAATTAGTTTCATTTAGGTAAGCATTAACTTCATTCTCATGCATTTGGCTGAAGCAATATGAACATGATGATCTTAACAATGCTTCTGCTCTAGTTGTAGCAGCAAAGATAATACTGCGAAATTCACGATCAAATTTAAAAAGATAATAAATGTGTTCAAACTTTGTTCCTTGAACATATTTATTCGAATTTTTTGACTCAAGAAATGGATTTTTATACCCATTCACAACGCTATAGTAACCTTCTCTTTCAAGTATTTCCATAGCTTTAAGCTCATCAGCAAACACTACTCCTCTAGACTTAAGCAAGTCTATTTGTTGCCCGATAGTAGTAAAAGGTTTATAAATCAACATCATCCCCACCAATTCCCCCGCTATTAGATGCACAAAGAGCCAATCAATCGCTTGATTGGCTCTTCGCGAACCAGACACAGCCTGGCTTCACCACAATCCTATTTTACAAAAGAAACTAATATTGGTCAACAAAAATAGGTAAACTATACACAGTACACAACACCATTGCACAAATATAAACTGCACAACGTCCACACATAAAAGTGCCCCGGATCAGAATCGAACTGACGACACCCACTTTAGGAGAGTGGTGCTCTATCCACTGAGCTACCGAGGCAACAAATGGCAATTATACACCATGGCATGGTTTGAGCACAATTGCGCAAGCAAAAATCAAACTACACAAATGCTAGAAACGACATTTCTTATACGCGCATGTAAAGAAAAAGTCGGAAAATCGCCAAAAAACGACAAAAACTTTACAGTTACGTAAAGAAAAAGTCGTTTGTGAGCTAAAAAACGACAAAAACTTTACGCGAGAGTAAAGAAAAAGTCGTTTGCGCACTAAGCCTCAAGATTAGACTGCGTGCCGGCCGTAGCTGCCGTAGCAGACTGCTCCGCTTGAGCCGCGTCCAACTTGGCGCGAACCGTGGCAAGCAAGCCTTGCGCGCGCTTTGCCAGTGCCTCGCCAATCTCCCACTGACGCATTGACTGATCCAGCGTCAAACCGCCAGCCTCCAGCGCCTGAACCGCCTGAACCAGCTTTTCGCGAGCCTCTTCGTAAGGCATCGACTCAATTGCAGCACGCTCTTCTTTCGTAAGCGTGCTCGCAAATTCTGTGCTTTCTGTGCTTTCTGCGTTCTTATTTTCTTTCTCGCTCATATCTAACCTTTCGTTGTATCTAAAATATCTAAAAATCTAAAATATCTAAAAATTTACTTAACTGACTTTACGGCAGCCGACTTTCCGACAGCTACTTTTGTGCCAGTCACCTTGCCAAGCACCACACCGCTTTTAAGCGTAACCGTCATATCGTCGCCAATTTTCGCGCATGACGCGTCGTCAAGCACTCGCCCACCGCTGAGCTGCACTACAGCGTATCCGCGATTCAAAGTCGACTGCGGACTTAATGCAGTCAAGCTCGCGTGCGCCTTCTCAACAGTCAAACTCGCGTCGTCAAGCAAACGCACCAAACCGTGGCGCATTCGCTCAACAGCCTGCTCAACCAATCGCTCGTGCGGCTCAAGCATAGTGCTCGGGCGCGTGAGGCTCGGGCGATTCGCGTAACCTTCGACGAGGCGAATCTCATTGTCGACGCGCGCAGAGATTCGCATGCGCATAGTTTGCAGTGCGTTATCAATAAGCTGCCACTGCTCGCGCACGTCCGGAACAACGCGCTTTGCAGCATCCGTAGGAGTCGAGGCGCGCATGTCTGCCGCCAAATCGATAAGCGTCCAATCGTCCTCGTGGCCGATTGCAGACACAATCGGCGTTACGCACGCGGCCGTAGCGCGAACCACGCCTTCGTCCGAAAAACCAATCAAATCCTCAAAGCTGCCGCCGCCGCGAGCAACGATAATAACGTCAACCTCCGGGTCCGCGTCGAGCTGCTTAATTGCGGCAATAACGTCCGCCGGGCATTGCACGCCTTGCACGTGCGCGTGAACAACCTTGAAGCGCGTAACAGGCCAGCGCAAATTCACGTTCGTAATAACATCGCCCTCAGCGCGCGCTTGAGGAGCGCACACGAGGCCGATGCACTTAGGAAACTCTGGAAGCGGAATCTTATTTTCTGCGTCGAACAAGCCTTCGCCCTTAAGCTTTTTGCGCAACTCGTCAATTTGCGCTTTTAAGTCGCCGGCACCGACGCGGCGAATTTCGTCTGCAACGAAGCTTAAACGCGTGGCTTTTACCCAAATATCGGCCTTGCCATGAACGACTACGCGGTCGCCCTGGCGAAGATCGCGCGCCTGCTGCACGAAATTGCTGAAGCCCATTACGGAAATCGACACTTCTTCGTTGCTGTCGCGAAGAGTGATGTAGCCGGAAGACGCGCGACGCATGTTGATTTCGACGATTTGACCTTCAATCCACGCGGCTGGCCAGCGTTCGACGGCACCGTGGAACTTTTGGCTTAAGATTGCGACAGGCCACGGGTTTTCGGCGGTTGTGTCGGCGGCTTTTAACGGGAGCGCGCGCGGCTGCGGCTGTTGCGCTGGTTGCGCTGGTTGCGTTGGTTGCTGATGCTCAGTCTGCGCATCATCCTGGAATAATTGCAGCATCATATTTTGCGAGGTCATAATTCAAGATTGACTGTTAAGAGGGACAAAGGATAGCGTCGTTGCGTGTGGTGATTGGATACGAAAAAACCCAAGCGCGAAGCTTGGGTTTTGTCTGTGCCCCCTCAGGGATTCGAACCCTGGACACGCTGATTAAGAGTCAGCTGCTCTAACCAACTGAGCTAAAGGGGCGTTGGTTATCTCGGCTCGTTTCCGCGAACCGAGTAATAACTATACTCAGAATCAGCTCGAACGCAAGCCGGCGTGTCGCATTGCCCTTGCTTGAAGCTGCATTGTGCGCTTCAAGCAAGCTCAATGCGGTAGCGACGACTCAATGCTGAAAGCACAGTGTGCTTTACGCGCGCGACGACCTACTTTCGCGCTTAGAGCGTAGCGCGCGAAGGCAATTCGGAGCGCCGAGCTTGCTTAGGGTTGAAAGCACGGTGTGCTTTCAACGCAAGCGAGGTCTGCCTTCGTCAATAAAGACGAAGGCAGGGCAGGTTAGTATGGTTGTGCTTTATAAACTAGGTTGTGACTGGTGTGTGCTGACGACCTGCTTGAGCGCTGCGGTTATGCGACCTTCGCGCAGATTGCGTACTGCACCAGGGTCTCTAGTTGGCGATTATGCGACCTTCGTGCAGTATGCTTACTGAGTTAGTGTCTCATTTAGCTTGTTTTGCGACACTGGTGCAGATTGTGCTCGCGCGGATTACGCGCTCGCTTACGAAACTCGCGTTGGAAGTCCACTGGACTTCCAACTTAAGCGAGTTTCCGCTCCGAGTTGCCTTCGCGCGCTACGCTCTATGCGCTCAGGCAGGTCGTCGCACTGCGCGCGGGTCTGAAGATTGGTGGAATGGTACAAGCGCATTATCTGCGCGAGCATTTTTGCGTTGTTGTGGAACATTTGCTGGAGTTTTACCTCGGTTTTGTGGACTTAGAGCGTGGATAAGTACACAAATGCGCGTACTTCATCCTGCGTTTGTTTACTTTGAGTGTGTGTAGGTCCACATTTGCGCGCATGTTACCTCGGTTTTGTGGACTTGGGTTGGGTGTATGTACACAAAAGCGCGCATGTTGTCTCGTGTTTGCGCGGCGACCTACTTGAGCGCTGCGATTTAGCGCGCATTAGTTTCTTTACGCAGCTGCAAAGTAATAATCACTTTTCGACGAGATTCCGTTATTTTCTTTACAAGGCCGTAAAAGAAAAATCGTTTTTGGGCGAGATTTCGTTTTTTCCTTTACGTGGCTGTAAAGTAATTGTCGCTTTTATGGAACATTTGCGGGAGAATTTTCTCCGGGTTTTGTAGCTGTTTTGGCGTTGTTGTTGAACATTTGCGGGAGATTTTTCTCCGGCAAATGTAGTTACATTCGCGCTTTTATGGAACATTCGCCGGAGATTCTACAGCGCTTGTTTTTCTGCAGGAGTAACGCTATAAGCGATCAGGCAGGTCGTCGCGTTTCTTTTAGAGTGATCTAGTGAAGATTCACAACTCTTGCAATTTCAACAGAGTCAGACTTGTGCGAATATTGTTTCTTCACATCATTAATTTCAGAAATCAGAAAAACGTGCATCAACAATGCGACAACAAAAGCAAAAACAGCAAAAACAACGCCCAAAGCCATCAACCAACGACCACGCTTTTTACCATCTTTTCTTGTAATAGCAAACGCCAAAACACCAAAAACAACTGAAACAATGCTGAAAACAAAACTTAAACTATTAATAAGCGGCACTTCACAAATCAAAAGGCTAACAACACCAAAAATCATTGCGAATAAAGCACAATGACTTAAAGGCTTCTCCTGATCCGAAAGATCCTTTGAAAACGAATCCTCACCTAAACCAGCATATTGCGCACCGCCACGCTGAACACCGCTCTGAGCATACACGCTCTGAGCATCGCCGCGTGGATCATCGCCATGAAAATCATTATCTGACATATTATTTGCTCCCTTCACTTCTACTTACTTCACTTCTACTTACTTCACTTCTACTTACTTCACTTCTACTTACTTGACTTTGCGCTCTCATTTACAACATACGCACCATTACCTTTACGCGCGTCTTCGAGAGTAATCTCAGAACCACAATCGCAGATAACAGGCTTATTAGGATACGCAATTTTTTGACTACCACAATTAGCACATTGAACCAATACGCCATTATTTTCATCAGGCTGCCAATGCTCACGCTTATCAATAACGTCATTTTCGTTAATAACTTCAGCTTCATAACGATGGTTGACGTCAGTAGAATCAAGAATATTGTGGCACGAAGGGCAAAGCTCGTATGTGTTCGCATTAATAATGTAAGTATCGCCACAAGAAGGGCAAACCATTTTTACAACGTCCAAATCTTTACTTTTAATTTCAGCCAAAGTCTCTTCAAAAAGATGGTTTCCGTAACCCTTAATACCATACTTCATAAAATTCTTTATTGATCTGGAGAAATTGAATTGACGATTAGTAACAGACACAATATTTGCAATTGCTAAAATACCAGGCGAATGCCAAATAAGTAAAACAAATAAAGCAAAGAAATAGAATTTTAAATTACCAATAGAGAAAATAGAATATTTCCCATAAAAACAAGAAATACTAACATTAGGGTCTTCCATAACAGCACTTGCGAAACCCTTAGCATTACGTAAGTTTGCTATGGCATTAACCGTAATAAAAATTGGAGCGAAGATATTAAAAATAATAACTATAGAGTAGAAAATAAACAGCACAAAATTAACAAAACTTCTACATAATAATTTGAAACGACTCATTTTATTCATTACGATCACCGTCACAATGTGTTAATTTTAATTGCGTTATTGCAGTAAGAGCACACAACTTCACGACCATTAATACTAAAAACTTTATTACCGCAGTTATTGCATCTAAGACCAATTTTCGAAGCGTTAATTCCACGCTTCCTGTACTCCTCAGCAATCTCATACTGCTTCCGAATAACAATTTCACGAGCTAGACGCGTATACTTCTCATAAACGTAACTATAAGAACATGCTACATCCCAATCTCGCACACCAATAAAAATTACAATACCAACAGCAGCAGCAATAAAAATTAAGCCAATAGGACCAGAGATAATAACTCCAGAACAAATCAGAATAACAGCAATAAAACCATAAACGCAATTAGAAATGCCGTATTCTTTAATATCGAAACTTTCCTCATCAGCATTTGCATAGTCAATATTCCCAGCATAACCGGAATCGTTTTTATACGCATTGCTTGCGTGAGAATGATATTCATCAAATCCCGCTTTAGAATCAAGAATGCGGCCTGCAACACCACCAGACTTTTCATCACCAGCTACTCTGCTGTACTCAAGGTTTCTTTTTTGAGTAATTTCAGAAATAAATTTTGTTTTCTCTAAATATGCAGTACGAATTTCTCTAAAACATAGAAAAAACATTATATCTATGAAAATCGTAAAGATTAACACGCACATGAACATTCTTCGTTCCGCTAAAACGCTTTCATCATGAGCTTGATTAAATAAATTACGAAAAAGACCAAAATTTATCAATGTGAGCAATATAGCTACAGAAGAAAATAGGTGAACAATAAATCTTTTCAAAAATAACGCCAGAACAGACATAATAGTGACTCCTAACTTTTACATAAAAACATAAAAACAAATAAACGAGAACTAAAAGCTTCCGTATTTGGGCGTATAGCGCTGATCAAAATTCTCAACTATTTTTGCCTTCGCGCTATCGTCCTGCACTTCATGCAAGCAAACAGAAAAAGCAATCGAAACAACCACAAACAAGCAAATAAGCTCCAAAATACTCAAAAGCTTCCAAGTAGTAAAGTTAGAAATCAAAGTCAAAATTACTTGCGCAACAACATTCACCGCAAGCACCATATACACAGGAACACGAGTCATCATATCGGTTGGAGGCTTAATAAATACTGGAATAAGCATCGCCAGAATACTTACTACCAAGCAAATAAACGAAATCCAAAAAGTCAACGAATACTCATGTACAGTTAGCAGAACAATAGAAGAAACAATTGCAGCAATAACAATATCTGCAATAATTATCAGATTCTTTCCCATAATATACTCTCCAATATTTTGTTAATAAAAAATCAAATTTGCGAAGTGTGTGCCATACGCGCTCGTACAAGACATACGCAGAACGTATAAAGCATATGCTTAGTAAGTGCCGCTATATACAAAGCGGTTTTGAGGCGGTATCTACAAAGCAGTTTCGCGACGCAGCTAATACAACACAGTTTCGTAACGCAGCTCATACAACGCAGCTCACACAACGCAGCTCATACAACGCAGCTCCAAAAAGCGAATAAAATTACAGACGCGAAATAATCTCATTGCGCTTTTCGTTAAAAATCTCCTCAGTAATAAGACCAGCATCAAGCATCTTCTTCAACTTAGCTAAAGCCTCAACTGGATCCAATTGAGAGGATTCAGTAGATTCAGTAGATTTAGTAGATTTAGTAGATTTAGCGGATTTAGTAGATTCAGTAGATTCAGCAGACATCATATTTATAGAATTTACATCGTTCATGCTCTTCGACATCATGCTGCCAATATTCCTGCCCATTATCATTCCCATAGACATACCCATGGAATTATTCATAACGTTTGAGCCAGAACCAGTATTGCTAGCAGCATCTTTCAAAGCTTCAAAAGCCTGCTTCTGCTGGTAAGTATATTCGCGCATCTTTTGATCGTAAGCTGCAGCCTGAGTTTCAGTAAACGACTTGTACTGCTGAGCATCCGCATTAAGTTTAGTAATGTCAAGATCCCGGCCAGCCTGCTCAGTAGGCATAACAAACTTTTCTCTAAACTCCTTAACCTTAGGCGAGCACTCATCTAAATTAGCTTTAATAACAAAATCCTCAATACTCATTCCATACTCATCAAAAGCGTGAGCAATTTTTTCACCAATAGCATCAGTCAAAGGACGAGATAAATTATCGAGCTGAGTTAAATCACCGTTACAACTAGCAATAAAAGTAGCAATGCCGGAAGTAATATCAGGAGTTACTTTACTAGAGAATAATTTGGAAATAACATCCTTCGTAATAACATCCTTAGTTCCAGCGCAAGAACGAATAAAACTTTCAATATTCTTACTCGTAGACTCATCCTGCAAGTCGTCAAAACCAAAATGAACCTTATAAGTTCCATGAGCAACAACAGGCAAAGTTTCCATAGCAGAATATTTAGAGCCAAAGCCAGGAACCTTAACCTGCACAGGACTTGGAAGACCCCACTTGCAATACAGCGTTTCAACGTTATTTATGAACCATATTTTTGCAGAATAAGGAGATTCGCCGCCCGTAACAAGCTTCGTTAAAGAAGTAAGGAATACAGGATTGTTGCCATCAACTTTATGCGTTCCAGGTCCGTAAGTTGCAGCCACGCGCCCGCCGCGCACGAACACTGCTATTTGACTTTCTTGAACAATAAGGCGCGTTCCAGGCCTCAACTCCTTATTAGGATGCAGCCACGCAATTAAATCGTCCGACTCAGGACCCTCATACTTTACGACATTGAAAATATGAAAAAGACCAGCCATACAAACCCCTTCTCTAAACGATTCTCAAAAATAGATGTGCGCAATATGTGTATTGCGAACGGTTGTGTGCGGTTGTGTGCGGTTGCGTATTGTTGTCTACAATTTCGTACGGTTGCGTACAATCACGTATGATTGTCACGATTTCGTACAATCGCAGCAATCGCAGCAATCGCAAACAATCGCAATACGAAAAGCAAGCACGCAGCAAATTCTACTCTTTACTAAAGGCAAATTGCATACTGAGATAGCTAGAGCTGAATGTTATACGTTACTGGCGCAGATAGCGCGCTGCATTAGTAACGTTTAATGCCGTTTTTTCGTTACTAGTGCAGATGGCGCGCTGCGCGAGTAACGCTCCACAGCATCACCCGCGCCGTAACTTACGCAACGCATCGCGCGAAACCAGCAACAAATGCTTGCCGCGCACATACAGCTCGTCGCGCCTCTTACGCAGCGCAGTCACAACCATCGTTATCAAAACCGCAATCGTAAGAATCATAGCGAGCACAAACAGCGTCATCCACAACGGCCACTGCACATGATCCTCCGGCGGCTTCACCGGATCCGGCAGCACACGGTAGCCGGTTACGAGCAACCTGTGCGAGTTCACGCCATACGGGGTGCAGGTAAGCAGCGTCGCCAAATCGCGCCCCTTCTCTCGCTGCAGCAAACTAATATCGTGCGGATCGACCACGCTAATGCGGAACACTTTATAGCGCAAAGTCTCCCCCTGCACGTCAAAGTAGAAGAAATCACCCTTCTTCAAATTCACCAAATCGTCGAACATCGTGGCATTCGGCAAACCCGTATGCGCCGTCACCACCGCATGACGATTCTTACCGCCAACCGGCAAATCCGTGCCGTACAAATGCCCAGCACCACGCGCCAAAACTTCCTGCGAACTGCCATGGTAAATCGGCAACTTTACGCCAATCTTCGGAATTTTTACGATTCCCATAACGCCCATCGGCTCGTCCAAAACCTTCAAATACTCCTTGTACGCGGGAGTTTCAGTGATATTCACATGATTTCCATCGCCATAAGGATCCTGCGCAAGCATATTCTTGCGATGCTTGTTATAAAGCCGAGCCGCGCGCAAATTAGCACGGCGCACGTCGCCAGCCTGATCGTGATTATACTTATCGTACGCTGCGGAAATTTCCTTAGAAACGCGATTATTCCAAAGCGTGGAGCACACCGGGTATGCGAAGCACAGCAAGCCGGCGAGCACGAAGGCGATTGGCTCGACGATGCGGCGGAGCTTGGATTTTTGTTGGGATTTGTGGGCGGCGGGTTGTGGTTGGTTTGGTTGGTTTGGTTGGTTTTTGAAAAGCTTGTTTTGGGAGATTTTGTTGAGGAAAGCATATACTTTCGTAACGGCGCTGTTTAATTTCATGCTTCCTCGTTTCGTGGGTTTATTAGGCTTGATTGGTTTGGTTGTGTGGTTTTAGTTTATTTGCGATTTTATTTTGCTATGTTCTTGGCTTTTGTTTATGGGTTTTGGCTGGTATTTGGCTGGCGTGTTTATTATGTGGCTGTGAGGGGTGGGGTTACTTGTCTCGCAGCGCTAGATTAGTGGATTCCATTTTACTGTGGCGCGAGTTTTGGTGGATTTCTCTCCTCGAACGTCCCGTCCTTCGTCGCTCTGACTGTTAGAGGCTTTTTATGTCTGCTTTGTTCTTAAAAGAATGTTGCTTCCTCAGTCCTCTTTTAGTTCTCGTAGAGAAATCCCCCAAACTCTGCGTGCTTAATCGTTAATAACCGTGTCTTATCGCAGAGATTTTTCGATTTTTCTTCTTCGCTCGGCTTGTCAGCAGCCTTCGGCTCTGCGCGACGACCTGCTTTCGCGCTCAGAGCGTAGCGCGCGAAAGCAACTCGGAGCGGAAACTCGCTTAAGTTGGAAGTCCAGTGGACT
>CAMPNN010000002.1 GCA_946891915.1 uncultured Bifidobacteriaceae bacterium | reverse complement strand
CTAAAATGGCATTTGTTCAAGCTTTCGGTGAAGAAGAATTACGTGCAGATGCAGATCACGAAGATTGCTGCAACGATCATTGCTGTGGCGGTCATTGTGAGGTTAAATGCACTGGTGATTGTGCTAATGATGGTTGCACTGAGCCTTGCTGCGAGGATAACTGCTGTGGTGGCCACTGCAAGGTAGAGTGCACTGGTGATTGTGCTAATGATGGTTGCACTGAGCCATGCTGCGAAGACAACTGCTGTGGCGGTCACTGCAAGTCAGGTTGCACAGGAGATTGCGCAACTGACGGCTGCAAAGACTAGTTGCCAAGGCTAGTTGCAAAGACTAGCTGCCAAGTCTCAAGCGCAAATTAATACTTTAATTGGAGCAAAACTTATACATGCACGAACCGAATCCAATTACTTTGGCTGCAAAAGTTTCCGATGAGCCAGAATTTCGACCTATAGGAGTTTGCCCGTGGGAAGAAGAGCATCCAGGTGAGCCTCGTCCAGATAATCCAGAATCGCCAAATTATGATGCGCGGTTTAGCACTGAATTACTAGACGAAGGCGACCAGCGTAACGTCCTAGACCGCTACCGATACTGGAAAGTAGAAGCTATAAAAGCGGATCTCGATTCTAAAGGACGCCACGAGTTTGAAGTAGCTGTAGAAAATTGGACTCACGATTTCAACATAGGCTCTATGGTTCGCACTGCAAACGCGTTTACAGCGAAAAAAGTGTATATTGTAGGGCCTCATAAATGGAATCGTAAAGGCTCGTTAATGACTGAGCTTTACCAATACGTTGAGTGCTGCCCAACTATTGAAACTCTAGTAACTAATTGGCGCGAAAATATAGCACGAGAAACAGAAGAAGCGCATCAACTTTTGCTTAAAGCGCAGGCAGAAGGCAATAAAGAAGCAGAAAAAATCGCAAATATCAAGGAACAAGACGCTAAAAACGCTCGCGTTATAGCGCTCGATATCATTCCAGGCGCAGTTGCTATGGAAAGCTACAAGTTCCCTAAACGTTGCCTTATGCTTTTTGGTGCGGAAGGTCCGGGTCTTTCTAAAAAAGCACTAGAAATGGCGGATGACGTTGTTTATATTTCGCAATTCGGCTCTGTTCGCTCGCTAAACGCAGGAGCAGCTGCGGCTGTTTCCATGCACGCGTGGATTGCGCAACATGCAGCACCAAATTGCTGAATCTTAATTAAAAACTTAATTAAAAACTTAATTAAAATCTTAATTAAAATTTCAACAGCAAAATATCAGCAGCAAAATCTCAACAAAAATATTAATCAAAACGCAATAGTCTGTACTTATAAACGTTTACATTTAATCTATATTTTTTTTTATTTGTGATATTGTTAATTTATGTTAGAATTTCAACATATTACAAAGCGTTTTGGCGAAAAAACAGCGCTTAAAGACGTTTCTTTCGTCGCCGAAGACGGTAAAGTCACGGGCTTTTTGGGCCCTAACGGCGCTGGTAAATCTACTACCATGCGTTGTGCGTTAAATCTTATTCATGCCAATAGTGGCACTTCTCTTATTGACGGCAAACCTTACGCAAAAATCACATCCCCAATGACAGAAGTTGGCGCAGTTCTTGACGCAAAGTCTGCTCACAGGGGCCGAACGGCTTACAATCACCTGTATTCACTGGCTTTAACTCACGGAATATCAAAGAAACGTGTCGATGAAGTCATTGATATTACTGGTTTGACTAGTGTAAAAACCCGCAAAGCAGGTTCGTTCTCGCTTGGCATGAGCCAGCGTCTTTCGATTGCGGCAGCGCTTTTAGCTGATCCGCACAATCTTATTTTGGACGAGCCAATTAACGGCCTAGACCCAGAAGGTGTTAAGTGGGTTCGTGAATTATGCAGGTATTACGCAAGCGAAGGTCGAGCAATTCTACTTAGCTCGCACTTAATGAGCGAAGTTGCGCTTACTGCAGATAATCTTGTGATTATTGCGCATGGCGAAATTTTGGAGCGCACAACAGTTCAAGATTTTGTTGACGCACATTCGCAGCATGCTATACGTTTAGTAACGCCAGAAGGCGAAAAATTAAGGTCTGTACTTACTCAAACTAATCCTGAATGTAATATTTTGCAAGATAATCGCACGCCTCAAGACGTTCAAGAAGGCGAGCTTCTCAGAATAACAGGATGCGAGCTTAATCAGCTTGCTCGCGAAATTGCAGATAATCAGATTTTGGTTTACCAGCTGAATCAAGAGCATGCATCGCTTGAGGAAGCATATTTGGCTCTTACACACGGTCAAGAGCAGTATGTAACGAAGGCTGTTCCTAGCAGCGGTTCGAAGCCGAGTGGACAAAACGTAGAGCAATCTAACAATGAGGAGAGTGCAAAATGAGTGAGCAAGTAGCAAATCAACAAGTGCAATCTTCTGAATCTAACGCACGTCAGTCTAACGCGTATAAAACGGGCCGCAGTATGAACGCTCAGCACTTACGCCTTACATTTATGCACACGCTTAAATCTGAAATTGTTAAGCTGCGTGGGCTTGCGTCTACGTGGTGGTGCATGGCATTAACAATTGTTTTGCCAGTAATTTTTAGTTTTATTATCGCGCTTGTGCAGAAAGCAATGTCTAAAGTTGACGTTAATAACAAGGGTGCAGCTGGTAGCAAATCAAGTGCTGCGATTACTGTTGGACCGAGCGATAAAAGTGACCTTATTGCATCTCAAGAAGGCATTTTCCGCTTAGTTATTAGCTTTGCTTCTATATCTTTGATTGTTTTGGCGATTTTTGCAGTGCTTGCTGTAACTGCGGAACATTCTACGACTTCAATTCAGGCTTCTCTTACGACTGTACCTAGAAGAGGTATGTTCTTTACGGCTAAATTCGTTGCGGTTGCAATCTACGTTTTTGTAGCACAACTTATTGCAATGACAGTTTCTTTAGCTGCTGCAGAATTAGCTTTTATGGGAGATAACATTTCCGGATTATCTGGAAGCAACGCGTGGAAATTGCCTCTTACTCTGTTTCTTGGCTCTCCTGCAATTATGGTTGTTGTAGCAGCTATGGCTTACGGCTTTGGAATGATTTGCAAGTCAACTGCCGGCGGAATTATGTGCGTTATTGGAGCTGTGATGATTCTGCAGGCCATTGTTGGCATTATTATGCTTGCAAGCAATTTTGCGAAGTGGACTGCAATACTTATTCAGCTTTTGCCAGGCAATGCTGTAAGCCAATTCTTAGGTACCTCCGCTAATTCTGGGCCGCAACTTCCACCAAACGCATATGTTTTCACATGGTGGCAGTCCGGTTTAGTTGTTCTCGCTTGGGGTGTAGTTATGTACGCAATTGGCTACGTTATTGAAAAGCATCGCGATATATAAAATATCTAAATAATATTTCGCAAATAAAATTTTGCAAATAAAATAAATAAGACAAATAAATAAGACAAATAAAACAAGGGCTTTATCTCGTAACTGGCTACAAGATAAAGCCCTTATTTTATTCACTTTATTCAATTATTTTTTTATTATTCAATTATTCATTCAATTTTGATATGAGTTCAGTCGTTCTTCACGGTTTCAGCAACGCGTGGCCACAAGGTTGTACCCCAGTTCTTGATTGTGCGCTGGCGAACCAGTGGCAAATCAGAACGGTCATACACTGTACGCCATGGCTCCCAAGCCAAGCCGGTCTTCTCAACAAGCTTGATGCGGAGATTGCGCACATTGCCCTTGAACTGAATAGTGGTGTTGAAGTGAGCGGTACGATACTTGCCGTTGCCTTCCCATGCGCGAGAACGCACGTAAGGGGTGCCGTCAATTTCGGTGCCGTACTCATCCCAGTAGATGTAGTAGCGAGCTACGTAAGCTCCACGGTGATCCAAAGTCAAGTAGCCGTCGCGGTAGGAAGAAACCTTGGTTTCAACGTAATCGCTATTGGTTTGCAAAGTTGCTACTTCGTTATCCTTGACGAAGGAAGTGGTGTAAGCAATTGGAACTGCTGGGCTGGAGGTGCTCAAATTTGCGCCTTCCTGAATCAAAGCCTTCAGCGTATCGATGTTGCCAGTAACAACCTTGGCTGCACCGTTAGCGCTGCCGCCGAGAATCACAGCAGTTACAGAAGTGTTCTGTAAAATGCGATGGAACTCGGTGTTTGGCTTGATCTCAACACCCTTGATTGCAGCTTCAACAGCAGCCTGGAAATCGGTGCTCTTGCTGGTGGTGTCGAACTTTACGTACATTGAACGACCGTAGGCCACGTTGGACACGTATACTGGTGGACGCTTGCTGTCAACGCCGCGGTTCTTCAAGTTTTCTGGCGTAGTGCATGGTGCAAAGAAGTCAGATGGGCTATCTGGAGCATCAACACTTACGGTGTAGTAAGTCTGCTTGAAGTTTACAATCTGCGTTTGCTTTTCGCCCTTGTGTACAGCATCGAAATCAATCTTCAGCGGCACGCCAATCTTGGCGAAATCAGCACCGAACTTAGCTTTGAGTTGGTTCATGCTTTGTGCGCTTGCAGAATCGTACTGCATGCGAGCTGCCACATGATGGCTTGCTGCATACTGAGCGTTCCACTTAGAAACTAAGGTATTCACTGCAGAAGTCACAGAGCTCTTTGTTGGGTGCTGAACTGTTACAGCACTTTCGCCACCGTGGAAGCCTGGCAAATCAACGCTCAATGTAAGTGGAGCGCGGTTTGCGGAAATCAGGCTTGGCATATTGTCCATCAAATTCTGGTCAGCGCGGAACAGGGCACCTGGGTATACACGATCATTGTTGGCGGAAGTAACCGACAAGTTTGATGTTGTATTGGTGATGTTCTTCTTTTGATGCTCAACAACTACGAATTCGCCGCCTTTGTCGAAGCTGTCGCTGGAGAACTTGTTGTCAATGGTTTCGCCGTGACGAGCGAGAATGTTTGTTTTATCGTATTGCAAATCCCACAAATAATTATTCAGCGAGTCCTTCTTGGCTGCGCAAGCTGTTACAGGCTCGGAGCCTTCTTCAGCAGGAGCTGCCATTGCTGGTACTGCCAAGCATTGTGGGATAATAGTTGCGCCCGCGAGCAACAACATTGCTGCATTACGGTAGAACGGTGTCTTCTTCATATGTGTCCTTCAATTTTTATTATTTTTTGATTATGTTTTTTAGATTATTTTTTAGTGAGATGCTGCATTTTATGTGCGTCTGTGCATTATATGCTTCACTGCATTAGGTTTCAGCGCCTCACATGAACTGATTATTACACACTTTTTATTTGTACGATAGTTGACAAAAATAATTTTTTAATTTACAAACAAGTGTTTAAATAATGTTGGAATACCAACATTATTTAGTTACGTCGTTTTTGAGCTTACGGCGTGTTGCGGTATAATTGTGGCGGTAATTTCTCACTTTTATACGTGATAATTTTGTGAAAATATGCACATAATGCATTTTGTAACAGCTTCTTGTGTGATAATCAAAAAAATTTTGCGCACGGAAGCATAAAATACTGCAGATATAGTTGTCACAAAGCTTTTATCCACATTGCTTTTTTTATTACGCGAAGGTCACGCATCACACATATAGTTGAGGTTATGCCTACATTCACACGCGAAGAAATTGAGCATCTGGGTGTTCTTTCCCAGATTGCGCTCAGCGACGAAGAAATTAGTCGCTTGCAGGGCGAATTAAACGTCATTGCAGAATCTATTAATAAAGTGCAGGAAGTTGCTGGCGAAGATGTGCCGCCTACTGCAAATCCAGTACCTCTGGAAGCTTATTTGCGCCCTGATGTGCCTGCTACGCCATTGACTCAGGAAGAAGCGCTTTCTGGCGCTCCGAAGAGCGAGTCTGGCATGTTTGTAGCGCCTCGCATTTTGGGGGAGGAATAAAACATGACTAATACTCAAGATTTAGTAAAGCTCTCTGCTGCCGAAATGGCAAAAGCTGTAAAAGCTAAAGAAGTTTCCAGCCGCGAGCTTGTTGAAGCTCACTTGGCGGTAATTGAATCAGCTGAACCAGAAATCAAGGCGTTCTTGCATGTTTCTTCAGATATTGCTCTTGAGCAAGCAGATGCTTTCGATGCCAAGAATGCCAAGGGTGAAACAGAAGGATTGCCTGAGCTTGCTGGTGTGCCAATTGCAATCAAGGACATGATTGTTACTAAGGGCATTCCTACTACCGCAGCTTCCAAGATTCTTGAAGGATGGGTGCCGCCTTACGACGCTACTGTTATTGAAAAGCTCAAGGCAGCCGGCATGCCAATTCTTGGCAAAACAAATCTAGATGAGTTCGCTCAAGGCTCTTCAACTGAGCATTCTGCTTACCAAACCACTTGCAATCCTTGGGATACTGAGCGCGTTCCAGGCGGCTCTGGCGGCGGTTCCGCGGCTGCTGTTGCCGCATTCGAAGCTCCTATTGCTTTGGGTACAGATACCGGCGGTTCCATTCGCCAGCCTGGTGCTTTAACTGGTACTGTTGGCGCAAAGCCAACTTACGGCGGCGTTAGCCGTTTTGGCGCAATCGCTATGGCAAGCTCTTTGGATCAGATTGGTCCTGTTTCTCGTACCGTTCTTGACTCCGCACTTTTGCAGGAGATTATCGGCGGTAACGATAGGCGCGATTCTACTTCTATTCCGGCTCCAGTTCCTCCAATGGCTCAAGCAGCACGCGAAGGCGCTCGCCGTGACTTGAAGGGCGTAAAGGTTGGCCTTGTTAAGGAGCTTAGTGGCGACGGCTTCCAGCCAGGCGTTGAAGCTCGTTTTAACGAAGCTGTGCAATTGCTTAAGGATATGGGTGCAGAAGTTACGGAAGTTTCCTGCCCTCATTTCCCTTACTCTTTGGCTGCATACTACATTATTATGCCTTCTGAAGTTAGCTCCAACTTGGCTCGTTACGATGGTATGCGCTACGGTTTGCGCGTAATGCCACCAGCTGATAAGCCTCAAACTGCTGCGAATATGATGGCTGCAACTCGTGAAGCTGGATTCGGTGACGAGGTAAAGCGTCGTATTATTCTCGGTACTTATGCGCTTTCTGCAGGTTATTACGATGCTTGGTACGGATCTGCTCAAAAGGTTCGTACGCTTATTATTCGCGATTTCGAAGAAGCGTTTAAGAAGGTAGATGTTCTTGTTTCTCCAACCAGCCCTACAACGGCATTTAAGTTCGGCGAGAAGATGGACGATCCGCTTGCTATGTACATGAATGATATCGCTACGATTCCTGCAAACATGGCTGGCGTTCCAGCTTTGAGCCTCCCAGCTGGCTTAAGTGATGACGGTTTGCCTGTAGGCATGCAGATTATTGCTCCGCAATGCCATGATGAGAAGATGTACAAGCCTGCAGCAGCGTTGGAAGCAGCGCTCGAAGAGCAGTGGGGCGGCCCAATTTGGAAGTCGCTTAAAGCTGGCTGGCTCGATTCATTGGCTAAGTAATTAAGTAAAGCTTAAGTAAGAAGGATTCTCATGGCTGAAAAACTTATGAAATATGCCGATGCTGTGGAGCAGTTTGACCCAGTTTTCGGTTTGGAAACCCACGTTGAGTTGAGCACTCGTACGAAGCTATTCTGCCCAGCGGAAGTATCGTTTGGTGGCGAGCCAAATACTCAGTTGACTCCAGTGAGCCTTGGTTTGCCTGGTTCGTTGCCAGTTGTAAACAAGACTGCTGTTGATTACGCTATTAAACTTGGTTTGGCATTGCACTGCGAAATCGCTGAGTGGAGCCAGTTCGCTCGTAAGAACTACTTCTACCCAGATATGCCTCGTGACTACCAGATTTCCCAGTATGATAAGCCTACTAATGGCAACGGTTACTTGGATGTTGAGCTTGAGGACGGCACTGTGTTCCGCGTGCCGATTGAGCGCGCTCATATTGAGGATGATGCTGGTAAGAATACTCACGTTGGTGGCGCTGACGGACGAATTGAAGGTGCAAATCACTCTTTGGTTGATTACAATCGTGCAGGCGTGCCTTTGATTGAGATTGTAACTAAGCCAATTGAAGGTGCAGGTTCACGCGCTCCAGAAATTGCTGGTGCCTACATGCGTGCAATCCGCGATATTGTTCGTGCTCTCAACATCTCCCACGCTCGCATGGAGCAGGGCAATATGCGAGCTGATGTGAACGTTTCGCTTCGTCGCAAGCCGACTGATCCATTTGGTACGCGTTCCGAAACAAAGAATGTGAACACATTCCGCGGTATTGAAAAGACTCTCCAATACGAGATTCGTCGTCAGGCTGCTATTTTGAGCGAAGGTGGCGAGATTTTGCAGGAAACTCGTCACTGGGATGAAGCAACTCAGACCACTGCTGGCGGTCGCGTAAAGTCGGATGCTGACGATTACCGTTACTTCCCAGATCCTGATTTGGTTATGCTTCACATCACTAAGGAGCACATTGAGCGCATGAAGGCTGAAATGCCAGAAATGCCTCGCGAGCGTCGTAACCGTTTGCAAAGCGAATGGGGTATTAGCGATCTTGAAATGCGCGATATTTTGAACGCAGATGCTCTTGATTTGGTTGAGGAAACCGTTAAGGCTGGTGCAACTGCAGCAGGCGCTAAGAAGTGGTGGCTTGGTGAGCTTGCTCGTGAAGCGAACACTCGTGGCGTAACTTTGGAAGAGTTGCCTATTACTCCAGAAGATGTAGCTGAAGTTGAAAAGCTAATTGCAGACGGCAAGCTTAATGACAAGCTCGCTAAGCAAACTGTTGCTTGCGTTTTGGCTGGTGAGGGCAAGCCTGATGAAGTTGTTAATAAGCACGGATTCAAGGTTATGAACGACGACGGCGCTTTGGAAGCTGCTGTTGACGCTGCTCTTGCTGCAGATCCTGAAGTTGCAGAAAAGCTTAAGGCAGGCAATATGAAGCCGATGGGCGCAATTATTGGTGCTGTTATGCGCGCAACTAAGGGTCAAGCTGACGCTAAAGCTGTTACTAAGATTGTAATGGCAAAAATCAAAGGCTGAACCAATAAAATCAATTGCGTAAATGCTATATTGCAATAACGCAATTGTTATTTAAAAAGTAAGTGCTGCGTGCTCGCTATATGTGCAAATTAGTTTGTTACGTGTAGTGAGCGCGCAGAATTTACTATTAGGCTTTTCTTAGCGCTTTATAGTTTGTAGATTATCATGTATTATGCTGATGGCCTTAATTAGAGGTAAAAACAAGTAGGTGAGTATGCAACAAACCAATGAAGGTGTGAACAATTCTCGCGAATTACCAAAGTCTATAGTAATTCCTCCAATTCGCGGAGAAATGGCGCATCTGCGCCCTGCTACATGTGCTGATTTGCAGCGCATGGATGATTTGTGTGCTTTTGACAATGCTGCGGTTATTACAGGCAAAGACGATCAGTCAGAACGAGCTATGGTTCACGCATGGGTTGAGCGTTCAGCTCAGTGGTCTGATGGCGGTTTTTCTGTTGAAAAAGCGGCTGAATTGTGCCGTTTTGCTGGTGATGTTCAGTCCCGTCCTACTATTGCGTGGGCTATTGTTCCGGACGTTTTAGACGATGTTAAGAATACCTCGGGTGCCATTATTGGCATGATTTTTCTTATTGATATTGATGGATGGTCTCGTTCGGCGCGTATTCAGGTTGTGCTTGGCAAAGATTATCGTGGCCGTGGATATTCTCGAGACGCTATGCCTCGCGTGATGACTTACGGTTTTGCGTCGGAGCCAACAGGCCTTGGATTGCATCGTATCTGGGTTGGTGTGCCTGCAACTAATACACGCTCACTTTCTGTGTACCAGTCGCTTGGATTCATGCAGACAGGTACTGCTCGCGATGCTCTTTGGGATGCTCAGCATCAAAAATATCAAGATTTTGTAGTTATGGACACGATTGTTGACGAGTATGATGCCATTCGCTCGCTTGACGCTTTCGGATTGCACGTTATTGAGGAAAATCCTGGCGTGGCCGAAGCTTTGAGTGCGCATGAACATTCTGTGGCTATACCTGTGCATCATGATAATCTTGATGAATCGTGGCCGTACAATGCGAATACTGCCGAAGGTGCGTCTTCAAAACGAGCTTGGTGGCGCATTATAGGTCGCGGTCGTAAGCGTGGTGCTAGTAACGCAAATACGGAAGGGAAGCAATGAGCGCCGAAGATCTCGACAATTACGAAACTGATGCTGAACTTGCGTTATACAAAGAATATCGCGATGTTATTAAGCTTTTTACTTATGTCGTCGAAACTGAGCGTCGATTTTATTTAGCTAATAAAGTTGATTTTAATGTTCGATCTGCTGGGCAGGACGTTTATTTTGATGTGCAGCTTACTGATGCTTGGGTTTGGGACGTGTATCGTCCTTCGCGTTTTGTTAAAAACGTTCGCATCGTAACGTTTAAGGATGTCAATGTTGAAGAAGTACAGAAAACAGACATTGATATTCCTGAATCTATCGCGTGATGCGCGTATGCTCAATAAAGATATATATAAATTTTACTGAGCGCCGCAAAGTGTTCTGTAAAAATTGATGTATTAAAATATGGAGGACAAGTGACGAATACACAATCCCCAAAGGAATCTGTGGTAATTATTGGCGGTGGTCCGGCAGGGTTGACGGCAGCCTGGGAGCTAGTTAAGAATGGCGGCTCTGAACGCTATGACGTAACACTACTCGAAGCCACGCGTGAATTTGGTGGTATTTCGCGTACTGTTAAGTACAACGGTAATCGTATGGATATTGGTGGTCACCGTTTCTTCTCGAAAGATGATCGAATTATGCAGTGGTGGCGTGAAATGCTGCCTTTGCAGGGAGCTCCTTCATACGATGACAAGAAACTCGGTCGTCATCATGATTTAGAAGCTGGTGGACCAGATCCTGAAGTTGAAGATGAAGTGATGTTGAAACGCCATCGCGTTTCGCGTATTTTCTGGAATCATCATTTCTTTGATTATCCAATTTCGCTTTCTGCTGCCACTTTGCGTTCTATGGGCTTTATTTTGACTATGCAGGTTGGCTTCAGCTATTTGTGGTCAATGATTCATAAGCTTCCGGAAACTAATCTTGAGAACTTCTACATTAATCGTTTTGGTAAGAAGCTTTATTCCATGTTCTTTGAAGGTTATACCGAGAAGCTTTGGGGTAGGCATCCAAGCCAGATTTCTGCAGATTGGGGTGCTCAGCGAGTTAAAGGCTTGAGCATTGTTGAAGTGCTTAAGAACGCGTTTTCTAAGCTTATGCCTAAGAATAATGGCAAGCAGAAGGAAGTAGAAACTTCTCTTATTGAGGAATTCTGGTATCCAAAGCTTGGCCCTGGTCAGTTGTGGGAAACTGTTGAGCGCCGCTGCCGTGAAAACGGTGCTACAGTTCGCACAGATGCTAAGGTGGTTGCAATTAAGCAAGCTGACGGCAAGATTTCTGCAGTAGTTGTTGAAGATGCTAACGGTGAGCGTTCTGAATTGCATGCTGACCAGTTTATTTCTTCTATGCCAATTAAAGATTTGGTTGCTGCTCTTGAGCAGGGTGCTGCTGCGGGTGAAGATTCTGAAGTCCCAGCAGAAATGCAGCGTGTGGCTAAAGGTTTGCCTTATCGCGATTTTGTGACGGTAGGATTGCTGGTCAAGCGTATGCGTTTGCGTAATACTACTGCTATTCCAACGCTTGGTAATCCGCCAATTGTTCCAGATTGCTGGATTTACGTTCAGGATCCTGGATACAAGGTTGGTCGTTTGCAAATCTTTAACAACTGGAGCCCGTATCTTGTTAAGGATGTTGACAACACTGTTTGGATTGGTCTTGAGTACTTCTGCGAAGAAGGCGATGACTTCTGGAATATGAGTGATGAGGAAGCTCGTAAGATGGCAATTGACGAGTTGACTCGTATGCAGGTTATTAACGGCGAGGAAGATGTTCTTGATTCTCACCGTGAGCGAGTTCCAAAGGCTTACCCAGCATACTTTGACACTTATGCACAGATGCCTGAGCTCATTAAGTATTTGGACGGTTTTGGTAACTTGTATTGTGTTGGTCGTAATGGTCAGCATCGTTACAACAATCAGGACCATTCTATGGCAACCGCAATTGAGGCTGTAAAAGATATTCGCAATGGCGAAACTTCTAAGGCTAATGTGTGGTCTGTAAATACTGAAAAGTCTTATCACGAAAAGAAATAACAAACAAAAGAAGTAAGCATAAATAATTTAATATAAAAATATAAATTGGTAATTGTGCTTTATTAGCAATTAGCAATTGTCAAATTATTATTAAGCGCTAATGATTGTGGATATTAATTTACGATTATTAGCGCTTTTTGTTTACTTATTAATCCAATAAAAATTGTAAATAAAAAATAATCAAGATTAGGGCGCGTCGCGTTGTGTAGCGTCTTACAGCTGTAGTAGCATACATACTGTTCGTTGTTGTACACATAGTTATGTATGACAGCAAGTTCGTGACGGATTTTCCGTAATCTTCCATGTAAAGGCTTACCGGTGTTCTATGCTGCGTGGGTTAAGGAAAGGTAAAATTGTGGCAACAGGCCAGAATCTTGAGAAAATGAAGCTCTCAGAATTGAAAGATCTTGCGAAGCAGATGGGTTTGCGCGGTACTTCAACTATGCGCAAGCCTGAATTAGTAGCTACGCTTACAGCGGCGCGAAATGGTGGGGAAGCGCCTGCTGGTGTGAGCGTTCGTGTGCCTCGCAACGATATGAGCATTAACAAAAATGCGGATATGCGCGAGAATGATGAAGATGCTCAAATGTCGAATGACGATAAAGACTTGGAAGCGTTGGAAAGCTTAGTGCCTAATGCTGCTGAGCGTCGATCTCGCGATGACTCCGATTTTGGGGTTAAGAATTATCGTCGTGAAGGTGGCCGAAACAGTGCGTTTAAGCGTCATCGTATTGTGGATGATCGAGATAACAATCGTGATCGTCATCAAGAAGGCGCGGATTCGCGCGATTTAGATCAGATTTTGGCAACTTTGCCTGGTGAGGAAGCGCGCTCTGATTCAGATTCTCGCCGTCAGCGTGGAGCTTCTCGCGATTTTGATCGTGACGATCAAGCAAATCGTAATGATAGGTTCCAGCGCCGTATGCGTGGCCGTGCTCGTGAATATGATGATACTCGCTCAGATTATGATGAGCGTTCTAATCGTATGGATTATGCTGAGCGCGATGATTCTGATGATCGTCGTTCGGAGCGAAATGACCGCCAGGATCGTCTTGAGCGCAATTCTCGCATCGATCGTGAGGGCCGTGATAATCGTGAGGGCCGTGATGGTCGCGATGGTCGTGATGATCGCGATATGCGAGAGCAGCGTCACGAGGAGCCACAAGAAGAACTTGTTCCAGTTGCAGGCATTGTTGATGTGTTAGAATCCTATGCGTTTGTGCGCACTTCTGGCTATTTGCCAGGTCCAAATGACGTGTACGTATCAATGAGCCAAATTAAAAAGTATGGCTTGCGTAAAGGCGATGCTGTGCAGGGATCTATTCGTGCTCCGCGCGAAGGTGATCGTCGCAATCAGCGTCAAAAGTTTGTGCCTTTGCAGTCTATTAATAGCATTAATGGAATGAGCGTTGAAGAGGCTCAGTCTCGTCCGCAGTTTGCTAAGCTTACTCCGTTGTATCCGCATGAGCGATTAAAGCAGGAAACCACAGCTAATCGCATGTTGGGTCGTGTTATAGATTTGGTTGCTCCTATTGGTAAAGGTCAGCGTGGCTTAATTGTGTCCCCACCAAAAGCTGGTAAGACTATTACGCTTCAAAATATTGCTAACGCTATTACCACCAACAATCCTGAAGTGCATCTTATGGTTGTGCTTGTGGATGAACGTCCAGAAGAAGTTACCGACATGGAACGTACTGTTCAAGGTGAGGTTATTTCTTCTACTTTTGATCGTCCTGCAACTGACCATACTACGGTTGCTGAGCTTGCAATTGAACGTGCTAAGCGTTTAGTAGAGCTTGGCCAAGATGTTGTGGTTTTGCTTGATTCTATGACGCGTTTGGCTCGTGCTTACAATATTGCGGCTCCTGCTTCGGGTCGTATTCTTTCCGGTGGTGTTGATGCTCAAGCATTGTATCCGCCAAAGAAGTTCTTTGGTGCTGCTCGAAATATTGAAGACGGCGGTTCTTTGACGATTATTTCTTCTGCATTGGTTGAAACCGGTTCCAAGATGGATGAGGTAATCTTTGAAGAGTTCAAAGGCACTGGCAATATGGAGTTGCGTTTGAGCCGCGATTTGGCGGATAAGCGCCTCTTCCCAGCTGTTGATATTAACGCTTCTGGCACTCGTCGTGAGGAGTTAATTACTCCACCTGCTGATTTGCCAGTTATTTATCGCTTGCGTCGATTGTTCGGCGGTCTTGAAGCTGAGCAGGCTTATCAGACTTTGATTCCAAGATTAAAGAAGACTGCTTCGAATCGTGATTTCTTAGCTGCCATTGTTCAACAAACTAGCGGTGCATCAAATAATGCTTCGGCATCTGCTGCAGTCTAGTTTGATTACTTTGTAAAGCAGTTTACAAAATTGCCCCCTGGATTTTCCAAGGGGCAATTTGTATTTTATGCAGTATGTTCTGCTAGTTGAGCGAGCGCAAATTTACGCAGACGCTTCACGCCCTCGCTAAGATCTTCCGGCTTACCAGCGTAAGAAAGTCGCACAAAACCGCTTCCTTCCTTGCCAAAAGCCTCCCCAGGCACAACCGCAACTTTTTCTTCTTCTAATAGTCTCTTACTGAATTCTTCAGAAGTTAAACCAGTCGGGCGAACGTCAACAAAAACGTAGAATGCTCCTTGCGGTTCAATAAGACGCACAGCTTTGCAATCTGCCAATGCATCTAAAACTAAACTTCTTTTTGCTCGATATTCTTCGCGCATTTCTCGCACGTGATCTTGCGGTCCAGTAAGAGCTGCAACACCACCGTATTGTGCAGTAGAATTGACGGAAGAGTGCATCATTTCTGCGATTTTACTTGTCTGCTCAATAACATGACTTGGTGCGAGTATATAGCCTATTCTCCATCCAGTCATTGCGTATGTTTTCGACAAGCTTTCCACAATAATAGTTCTATCTTTCATTCCTTCAACTGCAGCAATCGACGGCGCTACGGCGTTTCCTTCAGGCTGTGCGTCCGGTGCGCTCGCAAATACAAACGGATGATACACTTCGTCTGAAATCACCCATAAATCAAATTCTTGGCATAATTTCGCAACTTCTGCAAGTTCTTCGGCAGTTGTTACAGCACCTGTTGGGTTGCAAGGAGAATTTATAATAATAGCGCGAGTGCGCGGGGTAATTGCTTTTCGGATTTCTTCTGCATTGACGTGCATTCCGTGTTCAGGCTTTAACGCGACTGTTACAGGAACTGCGTCGCACATAAGCACTTCTGCATCATAAGACGTGAAGTATGGAGATGGAATAATTACTTCGTCGCCCGGATCGACAACGGATTTAATTGCCAAATATAAGCCAATTGTGGCACCGTCAACTGCTTGAATTTCCGTTTTTGCATCGTAATCTAAACCTTTTACGCGTCGAGTGTACGCTGCCGCAGCGTTGCGGAATTCAGGTATGCCTAGTACGTCTGTATATTTTGTTTTACCAGCGTTTAGTGAATCGCAGGCCGCTTCAACAATGTGAGCAGAAGCGGTTTCTCCTGGTTCGCCTAAACACAAAGAAATAGCGTCAGGTATTTGTTCAACGCGATCGAACACGTCGCGTATTCCGGAGCGGGGTATTTCGGTTGCGTGTTTTGCTACTACAGTCATGTTATTCTCCTTCTCGATTGTTGATTTAATTTAGACAGTTAAGTTTGGGAAATGGTTATAGGTTTCGTTTATACGCTAATTCTTATTATTCTGCAATATTCAGCAATATTTTTTATTCTGCAATTTACAAATAAATACGTGAGTTTGGGTCATAATATTCCGCCGATATGCGCGATTTTAGTAATTATTGTCTTGTATGCGAGGTGTAAGTGACTCAAAGCACATACTTTTTTGATTAAAATGTTAATTTTTTACGTGAATTTGTTCTTTTTCTATAAAAAATACGGTAACATAATAGTGACTGCAAGGCGGCGCTAGTATAGATCCGATTGTAAATTCTCACTCAGCGTCGATGGGAGAATGGAGTCCGTATGACGGCAAATCCTCATAAGGCTGAAAACGGCATTGCTATGGATTCAACTGATGGAATCATCGTAGATATTCTTGAGCATGATGGTAGAGCGACATTGACTCGCTTGGCTAAGGCATCAGGCTTATCGGTTTCTGCAGTGCAATCTCGTGTTCAGAAGTTGGAACGTAAAGGTGTTATTACAGGTTATAGAGCTTTGATTGATTATGAGCGTCGTGGCTTACCTGTTAGCGCTTTTGTATCAGTTACGCCTCTTGATTTTGGCCAGGAAGCAACAATTCCTAATAAGCTGCGGGATATTTCTGGAATTGAGGCTTGCTATTCCGTTACTGGTAGCCCGAGTTTTATGTTGGTGGTTCGTGTTGCTACACCTAGTAAATTGGAAGAGCTTATTAATACGATTCATCGTATTGTGCCAGTAAGCACGGAAACCACTATGGTTTTGCAAACTTATTTTGACTAAAACAGAGTATGTGTGATTTTTCAGAAACAACGATTGACGTACGTGACGATTCTTTGAATTCAAGCTGCAAAGATGCGGCAGAAAAGATTGTTGCGTTACGTCAATCTGTTGATAATATTGACAATGCTGTGATTTCGCTTCTTGCGGAGAGGTTTAGAACTACTCGTAGCATCGGTGAATTAAAAGCTAAGGCCGGATTTGCGCCTTTGGATGCAAAGCGCGAGCATGAGCAAATAAGTCGGCTGTTAGAACTTGCGAAGGCAGCAGGATTGGATGCGTCTATCGCAATTAAATATCACGAATTTGTCGTTACGGAAGCTAAAAAACGTCACGAGCAAATGCAAGCTTAAGCCTGTTTTATAGTCTTATATTGTAACTTTTTTGTGTATATATGTAGCTATGTGAATTATAAAGGCGGATAATACAGGTATGACTATTGCAACCGTTGAACGTTATGCGCATATGCTTGATTCTGCAAGTCGAGGTGGCTACGCATATCCTGCTATTAATGTAACTAGCACGCAAACTTTGAATGCAGCTCTCCAGGGTTTTGCAGAAGCTGAGTCTGACGGCATTATTCAGGTGTCTGTTGGCGGTTCCGCTTATTTTTCAGGACAGTCTGTAAATAATCGCGTAGTAGGTTCGCTTGCTTTCGCGGCTTTTGCGCATGAGGTTGCATCTAAATACCCAAATATTACTATTGCTCTTCACACTGATCATTGCGCAGAGCCTTATCTTGACGATTGGATTCGCCCATTGCTGGCGCATGAAGCAGAGCAAGTGAAAAAAGGTGAGGAACCTTTATTCCAATCGCATATGTGGGATGGTTCAACAGTACCTTTGCAGCATAATTTAGACGTAGCGCAGGAACTACTTGACGCTTCACAAAAAGCTCGCACAATTCTTGAGATTGAGATTGGTGCTGTTGGCGGTGAAGAAGACGGTCATCGTGCTGATATTGACGAGCGTCTATATTCTACGCCTGAAGATGCTTTGCGTGTTGTAGAGAAACTTGGCTTGGGTGAGCGCGGCAGGTATATGGCTGCTTTTACTTTTGGCAATGTTCATGGCGCGTATAAGCCTGGCGTTGTAAAGCTTCGTCCGCAATTGCTGCAAGAAATCCAGCAAACTGTGTATGAAAAGTACAAAGATATTTGCGGCACTCGCGCTTTTGGCGCATCTAAAAATCCTTTCCTTCTGGTATTCCACGGAGGTTCCGGATCTACTTCCGAAGAAATCGCGGAAGCTGTGCGTTATGGCGTAGTCAAAATGAATATTGACACAGATACGCAATATGCTTTTACGCGCGCTATTGCTGGGCATATGTTCCGTAATTACGATTCTGTTTTGAAAATAGATGGTGAAGTCGGCGAAAAGAAGTTGTATGATCCTCGTTCTTGGGGCCGTGAAGCCGAAAAAGCTATGGCAAAGCGTGTAGTAGAAGCGTGCGTGCAGTTGGGTTCTGCTGGCAAAGCACTGAAATAGTAGGCTTGATATTTAATAGTATTTTTCTTCTACTTAATCAGTAGGGGCGTAGCGATACGCTAGTCAGGTAGGATTGTGCAAATTTGGGCAACGTTGGCCCAAAAAATGGAGGTGCGACATGCCTGGAATTGTGCTTATTGGAGCTCAATGGGGTGACGAAGGTAAAGGCAAAGCAACAGATTTAATTGGTTCAAAAGTTGACATTGTCGCACGTTTTAATGGTGGCAACAATGCTGGCCATACCGTTGTGGTTGGAAATGAATCTTATGCGTTGCACTTGCTTCCAAGTGGCATTATTAGTCCTAATGTAACTCCTGTAATTGGCAACGGTGTTGTTGTTGATCCAGAAGTGCTTCTGGAAGAAATTGACGCTTTGGAGTCTCGCGGCGTGGATTGCTCGCGTTTGCTCGTAAGCGAGGCGGCGCACATTATTACGCCATACCATCGCGTAATCGATAAAGTTACGGAGCGTTTTCTTGGTAAGCATAAGATTGGTACTACCGGCCGAGGAATTGGACCTACTTATGCGGATAAAATTAATCGTGTTGGCATTCGCGTGCACGACTTGTTTAATGCTGAGCATTTGCGCGACAAAGTTGAAGCAAGTTTGCATCAAAAGAATCAGATGCTGGTAAAGCTTTATAACCAGCATCCTATTGATATTGATGAGGTAACTGCTCAGCTTGTTGAACTTGGTAAGCGTTTGAAGCCTTATGTTGCGGATACTTCTTTGGTGTTGAATAAAGCGATGGACGAAGGCAAAACTGTGCTGTTCGAAGGCGGCCAGGCCACAATGCTTGACGTCGATCACGGCACTTATCCGTTCGTAACTTCTTCGAATCCTACTGCAGGTGGTGCTTGCACAGGTACTGGAGTTGGTCCTACTCGTATTACGCGCGTAATCGGCGTTGCTAAGGCTTATATCACTCGCGTTGGTGAAGGTCCATTCCCAACTGAGCTTTTGGATGAGCAGGGTGACTGGCTGCGCGAACAGGGCCATGAGTATGGTGTTACAACAGGCCGTCCTCGTCGTTGCGGTTGGTTTGATTCTGTAGTAAGTCGTTACGCAACGCGCGTAAATGGTTTGACGGATATTGTTCTTACTAAGCTTGATGTATTAACAGGTTTGAAGGAAATTCCAGTTTGCGTAGCTTACGATGTGACTTTGGCAGACGGAACTGTTCAGCGAATGGAAGAAATGCCTGTTGATCAGGCTCTGTTTGCCTCCGCGAAACCAGTTTATGAGATGATTCCGGGTTGGAATGAGGATATTTCTCAAGTTCATAAGTTTGAAGATTTGCCTCAGAATACTCAGAATTATGTGAAGCGCTTGGAAGATCTTTCTAACCGCCGTATTTCTGCCATTGGCACTGGTCCTCAGCGAGATCATATTATTAGTGTTCACTCGCTAACTGACTGAAATTTTTATTCGCTGATGATTAACTTAACAAAACGGCACTTCTCGATTGAGAGTGTCGTTTTGGTTTATGGCGAGAATTTTGGAAGTAGCAAAGATTAGGAATAGAAAATGAATAAAATAAGCGAGAAAAATAGTCAAAATAGCCGCCGCTTATACCTTTTAGTTTTTATTGGCGGCACTTTAGGAGCATTTGTGCGTGAGATAATTTCTACCTACGCGCCACTAATTCACCCAGTAAATCTGCAATCTTCTATATTTGGTCAGCTTACTTTAGGCACTTTCTTGTCTAATATGATTGCTTGCTTTATTTTCGCTCTTGTTACTGCAATAGCAGTTAAAGCGTTATCTAAAGAAAAGCAAACTTTTTACAAATATGCTTTAGGAACGGGTTTTTGCGGCGGATTGTCAACTATGTCTACTTTCGCATTTGAAAGTGCAGTGTCTTTTGTGACTCCGCGAGTGACGTTTGCTATGTTGGCTATGATTTTTTCATTGATTTTTGGCGTTTTTATGGCGTTTGCTGGAAGTTGGGTTGGAACAGGAATTGCAAAGCGTATTAATAGAAAGCAAGAGCAAACTGTTGCAGAAGATAATACTGCTAATACTAAGGTGGTGAAGTGATGAATCCATTGTACATTTTTATGATATTTGTTTTGCCTTGTTTCTTTGGCGGTTTAGGTGCTGTTTTAAGATGCGTGATGACTAAAAAAATTTCCGCAAGTCATGATAGTAGAGTTCCTGTGGCAACGCTGTTTATTAATTGTGTAGCCTCGTTTGCTTTAGGTGTTGTTTCTAATGTTTTCATGGTTGCTGCAACAATTTTTGGCGCTAATTTTGTTTATTTTATGATTTTGGGATTTTTGGGTGGATTTTCCACATTTTCTACAGCGATTTTTGAGGGTGTGGATCTTATTAAAGGAAAGCGAATAAAAGATGGCATTTTTCTACTTTGTGCGGAGCTAATTGCGCCATTTTTGTCTGCTTCTGTGGGTTATGTTGCTTCGCAAATTTTGTTGATGCACATGATTTAGAACTGGGTAAGTTTGTTTAGGGCCGATTTATAGAGAGTTTAGAGCTGATCTAGTTATAAAGTTAAGTATTGTGTGCAGAATCGAGTGGTAGTGGATTTTAGTAATATGGTGAGTTTTGTAAGCAATTGTGCGTCGCAAATAGCTGGAACTTTTTGTAAATTGCGTTGGAAAATAGTGGTTGCTGGCTTAGTTGTTGGCGTTGTTTCTGGATCTCTTGTTGCGTCTTATAGGCTTGGGATTGAGTATGGAACTGATTTTGCTAAATGGGCGTACGTTCAAATTCATAGTAATCTGTGGCTTCTTGTTCCTTGCATAATATTTGCCGTGATTGTTGGTCTTATTGTCGGTTGGATGAGCGTTAAGGAAAGCATGGCTTCCGGAAGTGGTATTCCACAGGTTGTTGGCTACGTTCAGCGTGGATTGAATATGCGTTGGCACACAATTTTGCCGGTTCGATTTGTGGCAGGTTTGCTTGGTTCTTTGTTTGGTTTATCTCTTGGTAGAGAAGGCCCTTCAATCCAGATTGGTGCTTGCGGAGCGCAAATGCTTTCGAGAATTGTTCGCAATGGTAGGCGTAACGATATGCAGGAGCATTATGTTGTAACAGCTGGAGCTGCGGCTGGTTTGTCGGCGGCATTTTCTGCGCCACTTTCTGGAGTTATGTTTGCTTTAGAAGAAGTGCAGCATGGCATATCTCCTACGGTTTTAATGGGTGCTGCTGTTGCTTCTCTTTGTGCTGATTTTGTTTCACAAACTTGTTTCGGTTTGCGACCGGTTCTTGATTTTGGTCAAATTCCGGATTTGCCTATGGGTATGCATATTTGGCTGATTCCGCTTGGTGTTTTTGCCGGTATTGTTGGCTCGTTAATGAATCGTTCATTGCTTGGTTTGCAAACGCTATACGGGTATTTGCCTAAATGGATGCCAGTTGTAGTGGCTTGCTTGATTGCAATTCCTGTTGGCTTGTTCTTGCCAGATGTTCTTGGCGGTGGCTCTAATCTTGTTCGTCTTTCAGAGTATGGAAAAATAAGTATTGCTATGCTCTGCTTGCTATTTGTTGCGAAAATGCTATTTACTTCTACAAGTTTCGGCTGTGGTGCGCCTGGCGGCATTTTTATGCCAATTCTTGCTGTTGGCGCGCTTGCAGGAGGTGTTGCGGCTCGTAGCATTATTAGCGTGTCTGCATTTGGTATTGACTCAAAATTCGTATCTGTGTTTGCTGTGTGTGTAATGGCTGGCACGCTGTCTGCATCAGTAAAGGCGCCACTTACTTCAATTTTATTGACTGTAGAAATGTCTGGAACGATGATACACACTCTGCCTGTTGCTGCGTCTGCGTTTATTGCATTGCTTGTTTCGGATATTTTAAAAACTAAGCCTATTTATGGTGAGTTGCTTGAACGTTATATGAAAACTCATGGAGATCTTGTAATAGGTTCTGTGGGTGTAAAACAATAGCTTATTAGCTGTTCGCCATGCTTTGTGCATAATATTTTGGCTTATTTTCAACGTTTGTTGAGCTTTTAACCACATTTGTTTATTTATATTGTGTACGTAATGCTTGATGCGATTCAATAGGCGCATGAGCATAAATTTAGACACAAACGCAATATTAAATTCTTGCGTAAGTAAAAGAGCAAATATTCGTCATGCAAATGTTGATCAGAATAATGTTAGTTATTCTAACGACAGCATTAGCAGACGTTCTGCTGATTTGCAGAGGGTGCAAAAATACACTTATCCTCCTCAGCTGAGCGCATATGCGCGCGCTAATTTAACTACTAGTGCTACGTGTATTAATTCAAATTCTTCAGATGATCGCACAATTATGTCTGTTCGCCCGACTGCTTCTCGCAAGGCTCAAACGCGCGAATCTGCGCAATCTTTTTGCGGGCAAGTAAAAGAATCTCCTATTAAAAGCAAATTGTTGGATCCTTTGCCGTCAAATGTGCTGGTTGGAATGGCAGCAACGGATGGCATTGGTTTAAGCACATTATTATCTTTGCTTGCGTATCACATAGGAGAAGAAGGCCTCCATGTGGCTATTGTAGATGCGGATTTAACGCATGGTGGTTTAGACGTTTTGCTTGGTTTGGAATCAGATGAAGGACGTCGTTTACATGAAGTTGATGCTCCTCTTGGGCGTTGTGACGGACATGTGCTGTGTAGTGAATTGTTGCATTGGGACAATGTTGATGTTCTATCATTTTCGCCGTGGCTAGGTAAGCAGCCTGATCCTTGGGTTGTTGAGGCTGCAATTCGCGGTTTAGCTGAAGCTTGTGATGTTGTTATTGTTGATATTGGTGCTGGCGAGTCCGCAATTCAGGCCTATAAGCGTATTCCGCAGCTGTCTAATGTTGCAACAGTAAGTGCTGTTGAGCTGTCCGTAATGGATTTGGCTCGTTTTCGTGCTCATTCTCAAAGACTTAATGCTATGCAAAATATTGAAGTTTTTAATAACAAGTTTGCTATGGTAGGTTTAACTCCGCGCGGAATAATGACAAAATCTTATATTTTAAGTATTGATGAAGCTGAAGAATATTTGCGCACCCCAATATTTGCTTCTTTGCCGTATGATTCGCGTTTGTACATGGATATTGTAGGAGGTTACGGCATTCGAAATGTTCCTTCTTCAATGGAATCAGCTATGAACCAGTTGGAGCGCTGGTTTATTGGTTCTGGTTTGCGTAGTGCAAAAAAGGAAGTTACAAGATTTCGTCATTCTAAATATCGGGATAATCGCCCATCGTTTTTAAGGGGTAAGTATGGTCGTAAATAATTTGCGAGATCTTGATTTTGGTATTTTACAAGAATTTGCCGTGGATGCGCGAGTTACAGACATGGTTGTGAGTGAAGATGGGCGCGTTTGGGTTGATTTAGGCCAAGGGTTGCGTGAGTGTGCTCCGCGAGTGCCGCTTACTAATCCTGCGCTGCTTCGCGAGTATGCTGTTTGGCTTTGTGCTCAGTTGGGTAGAAGATTAGATGATGCTTGCCCGATCGCAGACGCTTCTACAACTTCTGGAATCCGCATTCATGCTGTTTTGGCGCCGATTGTGGCACAGGGTGCTTCATTGTCTATTCGTTTTCCTTCGCTAAATCGCTATAATCTGTTGGATTTAAGTAAGCAGGGAATGTTGCCAAAAGAGTTGGCGTATATGTTAAGCGTTCTTGTGAAGTTAAAAGCGAACATTGCTATTACGGGGAGTACTGGTTCTGGGAAAACTACTCTTATGAAGGCTTTGCTTTCTGTTGCTAATAAAAATGATCGTATTGTGTCTGTTGAAGAGACTCGTGAACTTGGCGAATTGAGTGTAAATCATGTTTCGTTGAGTGTGCGCGAGGCTAATGTTGAAGGTGTTGGAGAAATTGGCTTGTCTCAACTGGTAAAAGCTACTTTAAGAATGCGCCCTGATCGAATTATTTTAGGCGAGTGCAGAGGTGAAGAAATCGCTGATTTGCTGCGGGTTTTTACATCTGGTCACAAAGGTGGTATGACTACTTTGCATGCGGACGAAGTGCAAAAAGTTCCATCGCGACTTATGTCTTTGGGTTTGTTGGCTGGGTTAGAGCCAGCAGCTTTGTGTGCTTTAGCAGCTGGCGCTTTCGACGTTGTTATTCATGTGGTTCGTGATTCTTATGGTCGTCGAATTGTGCAAGAGCTTGGTATTTTGGAGTATTCTGCTGGTGGAACTTTGCAAGGCGTGCCGGTGTTAAAGATTGAACGCTGTAAAGACGGAAGTGCTTTTATGAAATCTTTTCCTGCATGGTCTGAGTTTGCTCGCCATTGGATGCTACCAGAAGATATAGCTTGTATGCGCAGTTGTGATTTTAAGCAGTTGACATAGTGAATTTCGTTTAATTACTGGGGAATCAAATGGATATTGAGGAAGTTTTGGCAGGGCTAGTTGCAGCTTTAAGAGCTGGGTCGACTTTTGCTATGGTAATACAAAATGATTCTGAAGTTCAGCATAATCGTGCTTCAAATATTGTAAATACAAAGCTTATTTATAGTTGGCTTTATGCTCAATGCTTACCAAAAAATCGTGTCGTATCTGATGCTCACCGCAAAAATATTGAAAAACATATGCACATAGTTTCTGAAAATCTTATGGCTGCATACGAATTAAGCAATATGCTGGGGTGCACTATGGCGACTTGCGTTGAAGCAACCGCAGCCTCATATCACGCGCAACGGCGTGCAGAAGATTTGCGCGCAGATGTTTCTGCGATGCCTGAATCAACTATAAAACTACTTACAGCTTTACCTGTTTTAGCGCTTCTTGCTGGAGAGCTTATTGGCGGTAATCCTATTGTTATGCTGCTTTGCACAGCACAAGGGTGGGTGTTATTAACAGTTGGTGCAATATGCTATGGATTAGGTCTTGTGTGGGTGCGTTCTATGCTACGCGTATCGCATTATGCCATGACTGGTGCGATTGCAAGGAGTTGAAGTATGGAATATGAAAAGCATCTTTGGCTGATTGTGCCAGTGTTCATGACAATGGTTTGGCAGCTATGCAATTTACGTTTGTGTGCGAATGAACTTGGCGAACGTAAAAGCTTATTGTGCGATTCTAAAATGCTAAAATATGAGTGGCGTAATTCATGCGTTTTAGATGTTGACCCATTACTTGGCTTGCATATGATTATTGTTGCTTTGCAAAGTGGTGTCGCTATTCCGAGGGCGCTGGCATCAGTTGGATCCGTATTGCCAGGTGGTCATGGATTGTGGATGTGCAATGTGGCAAAAGCGCTGCTTAAAGGTGATACTTGGCATGAAGCTTGGTCACCTATTTATGTGAATTTTCCTAGCGTGGATAAAAAGCCGGTTAATACCAGTTTTATTGGATGTGGTGCAATCAACTCATCGTCAATATTGTCTAGCTGGTTGCGTTCAGGTTTGCGAGAATCGTGGCTTTCGGGGTCTTCTCCTGTGCCAGTATTGGTAGCTCTGGCTAATCATTATGAGAAAACTATGGCGAATGTTGCTAGGCAAGAAACTTCTAAATTGTCGGTTAGATTGCTACTGCCAGTTGGGTTGTGTTTTTTGCCGGCTTTTATTTGCATCGGTATTCTTCCTACCGTTGTTTCTCTTATGCATTAGTAGCTTTTATCCACAATGCATATTTTTTATTGGATATTGAAAACTAAATTGTAAAAATAGTATTATCCGAAAATTTCGGATATTTGAATGGAAGGTGCAAAATTATGGTTGGGATAATGCAGAAGCTTGTTGCACGATACTCTGTGTCAATGTTGCAAGTTGATGAAAAATTATCAGTAGCAGAAGAGTGTTTGCGGCAAAAGAATAGTCAGTATTTATGCAAAATTAAACAGAAAGATGGCGGTGCTGTAACTGCTGAGTATGCTGTAGTTCTTATTGCTGCTACTGGTTTTGCTGCGCTGCTAGTTGCGATATTGAAATCAGATGATGTGCGAAACGCATTGTCTGAATTAGTGCAAAAAGCGTTGAAGCTTGGCTAATTAAGTAACATGTTAGCGCGAATGAAACGAGCTTATGATGCGAAAAAATATATGTAAGCGCTTGTTTAACGGTAGTAACTTGTTAGATTCAGGTGCTGTAACTGCTGAATTCGCTATTGTATTGCCTTGTGCAATACTGCTTGTTTTAGTGTTGTTAGGGGTTGGCAGGGCAGTAGTATGCACTATGAATTGCCATGATGCTGCTATGCAAGTTGCATACTATATGGTTACTCATCATGACGATAAAGCAGTGGAAAGTATTGTGCAAAAAGTTGCAGGCGCTGGAGCTTCTGTGCAAATAAGCCAAGTTGGTAATACTGCTGATATTGTTGTGAAATGTCCTCTTGTTCCGGACCCGCTTCAAGTTTTGCCATCTTTGGTGGAAAGTCATGTGAGTCAGGTTTTGGAATGAGCGTGCATAAATTTTTATCTAATAATGTAATCAATTTTTTACGTAAGCTTGTTTGCGTTTTTGCATGTAAGCGAGGTCATAGAATGGATCTCGGTTCAGGCACTGCGCTGGGCGTTATGTCTGTAATCGCAGTCTGTTCAATGCTTGTTCTTTCTGCAATATTGGGAAATGTGTTGAGCGTTAAGCATCAGGCAAATGCTGTGGCCTCTGCAGCAGCTTTGTCTGGTGCTGCGGCTTTGCAGCGCATGGAACCTAATGCATGTTATTATGCAGCTCGCACAGTTACATCAAGTGGAGTTACGTTGAAAGATTGTACTTCAACTGCCGATGATGTAACTGTTCGAGTTGCTGCTAAATTAAATATTCCATTCGCTCCTAGTGTGGAAGTTGTGGCGCGCGCTGGGTTAGAAGATTGTAGTGATTAAGTAATAACAAACTTAGAATCACAGGTAGCGGATGCTGATAATCTTAAATAAGATATATCGGGGAAATAGTTATGTTGCGGTAGGTTAGAAAAATGGCACTTGCACTGTATCGTAGGTATCGTCCGGACACGTTTGATGGTGTTATTGGGCAAGATCAGGTTACTGTACCTTTGTCTAAAGCGTTAGACCAGGGAAAAATTACGCATGCTTATTTATTCTCAGGTCCGCGTGGATGCGGTAAGACTAGTTCTGCGCGCATTTTGGCGCGTTGTATCAATTGTGAAAAGGGCCCTACATCGCACCCGTGTGGAGAATGTCAAAGTTGTAAAGATTTAGCCACTGGCGGTCCTGGATCAATAGATGTCGTAGAGATTGATGCTGCGAGCCATAACGGAGTTGATGATGCTCGCGAGCTTCGCGAACGTGCTGGATTTGCGCCCGCTCGCGATCGTTACAAAATATTTATTCTTGACGAAGCGCATATGGTAACGCCTCAAGGTTTTAACGCATTGTTAAAAATTGTTGAGGAGCCGCCTGAGCATGTGATGTTTATTTTTGCCACCACTGAGCCAGATAAAGTGATTGGTACTATTCGTTCGAGAACTCATCATTACCCATTCCGTCTTGTGCCGCCGGAAGTAATGGGGCCGTATCTTGAGGATATTTGTAAGAAAGAGAATATTTCACCTGCTCCAGGTGTTTTGCGTCTTGCAATGCGTGCTGGTGCAGGTTCCATGCGAGATACGCTATCTGTGCTAGATCAGCTTATGGTTGGCGCTGTTAATGGTGCTATTTCGTTGGATTCAGCTGTTGCACTTTTGGGATTCACGCCTAGTGAGTTAATTGCTGAAGCTATTGACGCAATTATTGAGCATGATGGTGCTTCAGCGTATGACGTAGTTCGTCGAGTAGTTGTCGGTGGATACGACACTCGCAAATTTGTCGAAGATTTGTTGGGCCGAGTCCGCGATTTGTTGCTTATGGTATCCGCTGGTGCAAAAGCTGCTTCAGATTTACTAAATGATATTGCTCCAGACGATTTGGAAACTTTGAAGAGTCAATCTTCCAAAATTACGTTGCGTGATTTAGCTCGCATGGCCCAAACAATTAATGATGCCTTAACTGGAATGGCAAGCGCTGTTTCTCCTCGCATGAATTTGGAGATTTTAGTTGCTCGTTTGCTTGCGGATAGTGAAGCTTCGGAAGTTTCGGCAAATAATGCTATCGGCAGTAATGCAGTTAAAACTTCTGCGCAATCGCACTTTGTTGCTTCTAATCAAACAAACAAAACTAATAGTGCTTCGGCTGCAGTTGGGCATTTTATAGGTGCGCAAACTAGTAAAAAAGTTGATTCGGCAAATACTGCAAATACTGCAAATAGCGTGAATGCTGCAAATAACGCAAATGCTCTAAACGCAATAAATGCAGACGCTGAAAATGCAGTAAATACGGCTTCTGTGCCTGAATCTTCCGCATTAAATTCTAAAAGTAGTGATTCCAAAGACACAAACGAAATGTGGAATGATGTGGTCGCAAAATTGCCTGAAGATGTACGCGAATACGTAACTGATGAATGTGTGCCTCATGTGCAATTAACTCAACCGCAAGCAGGAAAGCAACGTTTGATTCTTACTTTTAGTGAGCCTATGGCTCAGCATGCTTTTGCGCTCGCGGTGTGTGCTACGTCGCCTTACGATGGACAAAAAGTGCCAAAAGTAGTTATGAGCGTAGTACATGACGTATTTGGTTCGCAAGTTATGATTGCGCCTTCTCCTGTTGCTGCAAACGGAGAGCGGGTGGAATCTGTTGCTCGAATGGATCCGAAGAATTTAGCCAAAGTTAAACGTGATATTTTATTGCGTAAAACTGGCATATCTGCTGGTTTTGGCACCAAAGCTGATTCTGACAGTGCTTCTAGTGAATCTAAAGAAGAAAAAGACTCATCGAGTTTTCATCACACTGACGGCTCCGCAGCGTCAGTAGTATCCAACAATACTGCGGATGATTCTTATTCTTTGCAGACTACTAATGACGATGCTTGGGCGGATATGTCATCCGTTCCTATTTCAGATGTTATGCCGGTTCACGATTCAGACTTGCCTGCATCTTCATCGATTCCTCCGGTAGCGTCTTCGCCCGCCTCTTCAACCGAGTCTGCAGCAGAATCTTCATTGCAAAATCCTGATTCTGCTTTCAACGCGCAGCTACAAAAACAAAAATCTGCAGCGCAATCATCTCAAATTCAAGAAGATAGCAATAATCCTACTGTGCAAGTTCCAAATACTCCCACTAGTGGAGCTGATGCAGACGAATGCTCAATGGACGACGAATCTTTAGAAGCTGCAACGTCAATAAGTACAGACGAGCTTAAGCAGATGTTTGAGGTAAAAGCGGTTGAAGAATTTTCTGCTAGTGATTCTAAAAATCCAAAAAATGCAATCTCAAGCGCAAAGAAAAAGCAGGAGGAGTAGTAAACAGTGCATAATGCATCGTCTTATGATGGAGCTATTGGTCGCCTAATTGACGCATTTTCTAAACTCCCAGGCATTGGGCCGAAAGGTGCTCAGCGCATTGCTTTCTACATGCTTTCTGCTCCTGATTCAGAAGCTCAGGCGTTAATTGATGCCATAAACGATATGAAAGAAAGCGTGCGATTTTGCGATATTTGTGGCAATGTGTGTGAGCAAACGCCATGCGTAGTGTGTGCTGATCCGCGCCGAGATCATAGCAAAATTTGCGTTGTTGAAGAGCCTAAAGACATTATGAGCATTGAAAGAACGCATGAATATTCCGGTGTTTACCACGTTCTTGGTGGTGCTATAAATCCAATGGCAAATGTTGGTCCTGGAGATTTAGCGATTACACAATTGCTTGAGAGGCTTAAAAATCCGCAAGTAAAAGAGGTTATTCTTGCGCTTGATCCGAATATTGAAGGTGAAGCAACAGTTACATATTTGGCTCGTTTGCTTGATCCTCTTGGGATTAAAATTACTCGTTTGGCAAGTGGTTTACCTGTTGGCGGCGACTTGGAATACGCGGATGAAATAACGCTTGGTCGCGCGTTTACTGGAAGGCAAACATTGTAACTAACTATTGAGCGTATAAAAAGTTTTAGTAACAGTAAGCAGTAGTAGTAAGCAGTAAATAAATAGAGCACAGTTGGTACGCTAATAGCAAACCAAGTATTTGGTACATCCTATGCGTTTATCTGTATCGACATGAGCAAGGGGTAAAAAGTGGCGCTTATCGTACAGAAATACGGTGGCTCTTCTGTAGCTGATACCGATGCCATACAACGTGTTGCTAAGCGTATTCTTGCTACAAAAGCAGCCGGTAACGATGTTGCAGTAGTTGTTTCCGCAATGGGAGACACTACCGACGATTTAATTGACCAAGCAATGAGCGTAAATGCGCATCCTCCTGCTCGTGAAATGGACATGCTTATGACCGCAGGCGAGCGAATTTCAATGAGCTTGCTCGCAATGGCCATTCACGCACAAGGTTCGCACGCCTACTCTTTTACGGGTTCTCAAGCTGGTTTTATGACAGATACGCAATTTGGTGCGGCGCATATTCGCGCAGTAAAGCCGGATCGCGTTCGTCATGCTCTTGATAAAGGCAGTGTCGCAATTGTTGCAGGATTCCAAGGTATTAGCGAAATCGGTGATGACACAACTCTTGGTAGAGGTGGTTCGGATACTTCCGCTGTTGCGCTCGCAGTTGCCTTGGGTGCAGATGTCTGTGAAATTTACACGGATGTTGATGGTGTGTTTACTGCGGATCCGCGAATTGTGCCAACAGCTAAAAGAATTCCAGTTATTGATTACGATTCTATGTTGGAAATGTCGTCTTGTGGTTCGCGTGTGCTTGCGTTGCGCTGCGTGGAGTACGCTCAACGATTTAGTATGCCACTTCATGTGCGTAGCTCCTTCTCACATAGGAACGGTACGCTTATCGTTCCTCGCAATGTAAATCCGCATAATTTACCAAATTTGAGCTAATTCTAAGTGTTAATAAATAAGAAAATAATTAACCAGCAAGTGAATAAGTAAATAATAGTCAGCAAGTAGAGATTAAGGGCGGTAATAATGGTAAATCAGGATATTCGTTCTACCATGGGTGATTTATTCCCAGATTTAGGTGTTGAAACGCCTATTATTTCAGGTGTTGCGCATGATCGTAGTGAGTCTATGATTACAGTTCGTGGAATTCCTGACGTTCCTGGAATGGCTGCGAAAGTATTTACTACTCTCGCAAAAGCTAATGCAAATATAGACATGATTGCTCAAGCAAGTGCGTCTACGGGTACTGCGGATATTTCTATTTCTGCTCCTAGCTCGTCGACTGAGGCTGTTCGTAGCGTTCTCGAAGCGGTTCGCGATGAGTTGAAATTTACTTCTATGGATGTTGATCCTACTGTAGGTAAAGTTGCGGTAGTCGGCGTTGGTATGAAAACACATTCCGGTTTGGCTGCTACGTTCTTCACAGCATTAAGTGAGCATGGTATCAATACTCTGATGATTTCCACCTCGGAAATTCGTATTGCCGCTTTGGTTCCTGTTAATCAGCTAGATGAGGCTGTGCGCGCTTTGCATACAGCTTACGGTTTGGATGCAAATCAGATTGAAGCCGTTGTGTACGGCGGCAGCGGGCGTTAAAACTATTGAAATTATTTGCGTGTGCATTGTTAAGGGAGAAATAAGATGACGATTATCAATGAAACAGGCGTGAACGTGGCAGTTTTGGGTGCCACTGGTCAGGTTGGTATGGTTATGCGCCGTGTGCTTTGCGAGCGCGACTTTCCAATTCGTGATTTGCGATTTATGGCATCTGCTCATTCTGCAGGAACAGTTTTGCAGTATCGTGGTAAAGATGTTGTTGTAGAGGATGTTGAAAAAGCAGATTTGCACGGAATTGATATTGCTATTTTCTCTGCAGGCGGTGGCACTTCAAAAATTTGGGCACCAAAATTTGCTGAAGCAGGCGCAATTGTAGTCGACAATTCTTCTCAATGGCGTATGCACGACGATGTGCCTCTGGTTGTTGCGGAAGTAAATCCTGAAGATTTGGACATAATTCCTCGCGGAATCGTAGCAAATCCTAATTGCACAACAATGGCTTGCATGCCAGTATTGAAGCCGCTTGCTGACGCTTTTGGCTTAAAGCGATTAATAGTATCCTCTTATCAGGCTGTTTCGGGAGCTGGTCGTGCTGGGGCTTTGCAACTTATGAACGAAGCTCAAGCTGCGCTCGACCAAGGAGCTGACAAATTAGTTTTCGATGGCAGTGCAATTGATTTCCCTGAACCTACTAAGGTTGTTCGCACTATCGCATTTAATGCTGTGCCATTTATTGGCGCGATTGTTGACGATGGTTCTGAAGAAACTGACGAAGAGCAAAAGTTGCGTAATGAAAGTCGTAAGATTTTGCACTTACCAAATCTTGCAGCATCTTGCACTTGCGTGCGCGTAGGCGTTTTTACAGGTCATGGCATGAGCGTTAATGCTGAATTTGAGCATGACGTAACCCCAGATATGGCTCGTGAAGTGTTGCGCAGTGCGGCTGGAGTTGAGCTTAATGAGATTCCTACTCCTCAGCTTGCTGCAGGAAAATCTGCGAGCTATGTTGGCCGTATTCGTCAAGATCAGGCTGTAGAAGGCAAGCGCGGATTGGCATTGTTTATTACTAACGACAACTTGCGTAAGGGCGCTGCACTAAACGCTGTTCAGTTGGCGGAAATTATTGCCAAAAAGCGCAATTTTGCTTAATAATATAAAAATTACTTGCTCGCGATTATAAAAATCTTTGCGTAAACTGGAAGTATGTCAATAGCATCGGAAGAAATACGGCAACAACTCGACCGCATTGTGGCACTTGGTTACCCGGATGTGGCGGATATGAGCGCTGATGCTTTCCGCGCGCTGGCTTGTCCGTTGCTAGACGCGCTTGAGAACAGCGATTTGGGTGCGGATATTTTGTTAGTTCCTACCCGCGAGCTTGTTTCGCCGGAATCATTGATTTCGCGAACAAGCATTAATCGTATGGCTGGTTTTACTACCATGCCTCCGCGCGATATCGTAAGTTTTCTCCCGCAAAATGGTTTAGAGCAGCCTGAAGGGCCGTTCTACCTGGTTGTTAATCCACATACTGGTGGTTCGTATTTGAACCGTGAGCCTGATGTTGCTCGTAAGCTTATTGACTCCGATGAGCGATTGCCTCTTACTTTGGAAGAAGGGCTTGCGCTGGTTACGCAGCACACAGATTGGCTGGAAAGTAAGAATTGTTTTAATCTTCTTGGCTCTCAAAGCGCAGATGGTAGAGTTCCGAGCATTTGGATGAGCCAAGGGGCTCCTCGTCTAGGTGCGGTATGGCCAAATTCTAGGCATACTTGGCTTGGCAATGCATATTGTATGGATCGGCTTGGAGTGCTGCGTATTTAAGTCGAAATTCATAAAATCTTCACAACTATTACGTAAAATAATTAAATAAAATAATTACGTAAAATAGTTATAAAAATAAAATAATTGACGGCAAAAGTTGAAAGCAAATATCAACGTACAGTACTAATAAAGGTGCATTGTGGCATACATAACATTTGATCATGTTGTAAAGGAATATCCGTCTGGTTCTTCAGTTGTTAGAGCTTTGGACGATGCTAGTTTTACGGCTGAACGTGGCCAACTTACAGTAATTTTAGGCGCTTCCGGAGCTGGAAAAACCACGGCATTAAATATTTTAGGTGGAATGGATACAGCTACCAGCGGGCGAGTTATAGTTGGCGATTGCGATGTCACTAAGCTCAAAGGTAGAGGTTTAGTGCGCTACCGTCGCGAAGATATTGGCTTTGTTTTTCAGTTTTACAATCTTGTGCCAAATTTGACTGCTCTTGAAAACGTTGAGTTGGCTTCACAGATTTGTCCAGATCATTTTGATCCTGCAAAAACTCTTAACGACGTTGGCTTAGGCAATCGCCTTAAAAATTTCCCAGCGCAACTTTCCGGCGGCGAGCAACAACGAGTATCTATTGCTCGTGCGCTCGCCAAAAAACCGAAGCTTCTTCTATGCGACGAGCCTACCGGAGCTTTGGACTACGAAACTGGCAAGTCTGTATTGCAATTATTACAAGATATTTGTAAAACTGAAGGAATAACGGTACTTATTATTACGCACAATGCTGCAATCGCACCTATGGCGCATAAAGTTGTGCGCTTCCGCTCGGGGAAAGTAGTAAGCGAGACTATACAAGAGAATCCTATGGCCATTGCTGATATTGAGTGGTGATTCAAGTGAGTGCATTATTTATTAGCGCAGTTAGAATGTGGATACGCGAATGGCGCCGTTTCTGCGTTCTGGCAGTTATTGCAATGCTCGGCGTGGCTGTTATGACTGGAATTTACGCTGGCTGCAATGACATGTTTCTTGGTGCGAACAGTATGTATTCAAAATTGCAGTCTTATGATTTGCAAATCGTGTCTACTTTAGGTTTAACTAAAGATGACGTTTCTGCGCTTCGCAAATTACATAGCGTAAGTGAAGTTGAAGCGGAACGTTCGTGGAAAGCTACAGCTCATCCGTCAGATGATGCCAGTTCTTCATATGCAATGAATCTTGTGCACTATGTTGACTCGCAGAAAAAACTGAATCGTTTACATCTACTGCGCGGAACTATGCCTTCAAATAATCGGGAAGCTGTTGTAACTCAACGATTTTTGCATAATAGCGGACTAAATATTGGAAGCACCGTTGTTGTAAATTTGCAGAAAGAAAATGCACTAAATAACAAATCTTCAAATAACGAAAATCAGAAAACTGCGTCTTACCGTTTTCTAATTACTGGCAGCGTGCTCGATAGTAGCGATTTAAACAATCCTGACGGATACCAGTCTAAAGCTTTTCGTAATTCTGTAACATCTCGCTACCCAATATTCACTTCTTTTATGCCTGATGATGCAAGCAATTCGCCATACTCTGCAATATCTGTGCGATTACTCGAAGCTGAAAAAGTTAGTGTTTTCTCCAAATCGTATCGCGCTATTGTTGACAATGCTTCCGAGCAGATTCGCGCTCGCGTGCAGGCTAGTCGCGAAAAAGCACGGCATAAGCAGGTTGTTGGAGAGCAAGTTGATGAAAAAGTAAACAGCATTATTTCAGCTGACGCTAATCTTCAGCGCGCGCCAGATTCTGTGAAAGAACAGGCAAAACAGCAAATTAGTAAGCAGCTTAAACCGGAAATTCAGAAGAGAATTCCTCAAGCTCAATGGCATATTGCAACTCGTATTTCCAACGACAGTTACGCTAGTCTGCGTTCTGACGTTGCTTCAATTCAGTCGCTTGGTTATGCTTTTCCGGCAGTGTTTCTTGCTGTTGCCATGATGATGAGCTTAACTGCTATGGCTCGCATGGTTGAGGAAGAGCGTGGTCTTATTGGCACCTACTTAAGCCTAGGTTACGGCCGTTCTGCTGCAGTAACAAGACACGCTTTCTTTGCTATTTGTGCTTGCTTTATTGGTGGAGGAATTGGAGATATTGTTGGATTCCTTGCAATCCCGTCGCTTCTGTTGAAGATTTTACGTGGGCTTTACGCTGTTCCAGATGTTCAGTTATGTTACGACTGGTTATACGGTTCTTTGTGCGTTCTTGCGTTTGTGATTCCAGTTGCAATATGCACAATAGTTGTGAGTTGGCGTGAAACAAGGCAAGTTCCTGCAGCTTTGCTACGTCCAAAAGCTCCTAAAGCTGGCACTCGCGTTCTGCTTGAAAGATTGCCTTGGATTTGGAAGCGTATGAGCTTCCTCAATAAAGTAACTATTCGTAATTTGGTGCGTTTTAAGGGCCGTCTATGCATGACGATTGGCGGTGTTGCTGGATGCACTGCGCTTATTGTGTGCGGACTTGCGCTAAACGATACTGTCGCAACTTTAGGCACTCGGCAATATGAAGGAATTTATCGTTACGATATGATTGCTATTTCTACGCCAAATTCTTTCAACAATATGAAGCAGAGCGTGGAGAAAGATAAGTCGAATAATTTAGTCAAAACTATGCTTCCTGCTTACGTAAGTTCAGGCGAGATTGCGAAGTATCATAATGCACTAAATAACGGCAAAGCTAAGCACAATAATGTAGAAGATGCTGAAAGCGTGCAAATGATTGTAGTAAAAGATGTTGCTACTTTATCCCACCTTGTGCGTTTGCAAAATATTGATAATAATTTGAAAACTATCAAGCTTACGGACGATGGTCCTCTTCTTTCGCAAAGTGCTGCAGCTTCTTTGGATATTAATCGTGGTGACGCAATTACGGTAACCAACACGAGCTTTAAGCGAGCAACAGTAAAAGTTCATGCAATTGTTCGCAATCTCATAGGTTCTAACATGTACATGACTCAGCGCTGCTACGATCGCTTGTTTAATGCTAAAAGCAGCAAGTCTTTAAAGCACAACGCACTAATTTTGCGACTGCGCGGCAGTGATGATAAGAAAATAAAATATGCGGATAATATTTCTGAGCGCGATGGTGTGCTTGCGGTTATGAATATTACTCGCATGAAGCATGCTTTTAGTTTTGACCTTATGAATGCTGTAGTTGCGCTTATTGTAACGTTGGCTGCAGGATTGGCTTTGGCGGTGCTGTTCACTTTGGCTAGTACAAATATTTCGGAGCGCTCGCGTGAAATGGCCACTCTTAAGGTGCTTGGTTTTTACAAGCGCGAAGTTCACTCTTATATTCATAAAGAAATGCTTACGCTAACAATAATTGGCATTGTGGTTGGTTTGCCGCTTGGAAGGCTGATTGCAGGATTGCTAACTAACGCTTTGCGCATGCCGTCTTTGTATTTTGAGGTAGAAGTTGCTCCGCTAAGTTATTGTATTGCCGGATTTGCAACGCTGATTTTTGCGCTAATTGTGCAATGGGCCACTAATCCTGCGCTAGACAGAATTGATCCGGTAAGTTCACTGAAAAGCGTGGAATAGTTGCTGTAGTAAAAGCGTGGAATAGTGCTGGAAAATGTAGGTCGAATTATTAATAGTTACGGGTTCCGATAAAATTATGAGTTCGTAACTACTAAGAAACGGAGTTTTAATAATGAGTGAGATTGCCAATAGTGACATTAATGTAGATTCTACAAAAGCAGAATCTGCAGAAGCACAAAATAGCATATCTTCTCATAATCGATCTTTCTGCGAAACTTCCGCTGCAACTACGACTGAGAGCGAAACTAGTAACACAAATCAAATGGAACGTAGCCTAACTAAGCGTCATGTGCAATTTATTGCTATCGGCGGCACAATTGGTACGGGCTTATTCCTTGGATCTGGAAAGTCAATTAGCTTAACTGGCCCTAGTATTGTATTCGTTTACATTATTGTTGGCTTGATTATGTTCTTGCTTATGCGTGGCATTGGCGAGCTAATGTACAAAGATCCAAACCAGCATACTTTTATTAGTTTTATTACGCGTTATCTTGGCAGAGGTTGGGGTAATTTTGCTGGGTGGTCGTATTGGTTTGTGCTTGTGCTGATTGGCATGAGTGAGATTACGGCTGTTAGCACGTATTGCGTCACATTCTTCCAAACTTTTGACATTGACGTAAGTCATTGGAAATGGCTTATAGAAGTAGTATTTTTAGCTGCTTTAGTGTGCATAAATTTGGTGGCTGTTAAGCTGTTTGGAGAAACAGAATTCTGGTTCTCTATGATTAAAATTACGCTAATTGTGGCGCTTATTGTGACGGCTGTAGTTATGGCTTTAATTGGCTATCATTACTCTGCAACGCCTTTGCATGGTGGAGTAATGAGTCCTGCAGGACACGCTGGTTTGGATAATATTTTCCATAATTTTTCGCTTATGCCGAACGGCTGGCTGGCTTTCTTAATGAGCTTCCAAATGGTGTTCTATGCGTATCAGCTTATTGAGTTTGTTGGCGTGACGGTTTCGGAAACTAAGAATCCTCGCCAGGTTTTGCCAAAGGCTGTGAACGAGATTATCATGCGCGTTTTGATTTTCTATGTTGGCGCTCTTGTGGCAATTATGCTTATTGTGCCTTGGCAGCAGTTTAAGGCTACGAATGCCGAGGGTGTGTTTATGTCGCCGTTCATTATGGTGTTCCAGTATGCTGGCTTGCATTGGGCTTCTGCGCTCGTGTTCTTTGTGGTTATTACGGCTGCTTCTTCTGCGCTTAACTCTTTGCTGTATTCTGCCGGCCGCCACATGTATCAGATTGCGCTTGAATCTCCTTCTCCTCTTTTGGGCAAGTTACGTAAGGTTTCGCATACTAAAGTGCCTGCTCGCGCAATTTTGTTCTCAGGTGTGTTGATTCTTCTTTCGCCGATTATCAATTCTATTCCTGGCGTTCATGGTGCGTTTATTTTGTTTGCTTCGTCATCTTCTGCAGTAATAATCATGATTTATATTTTGATTATGGTTACGCATCGTAAGTATCGTAAGTCTGCTGATTTTATGCCAGATGGCTTCGTAATGCCTCATTATAAGTTACTTAATTCGCTTACTATTGCGTTCTTTGTTTTTGTTTATATTACATTGTTTATTAGTGAAGATACGCGTACTGCTGCAATTGGTGGCTTAGTTTGGCTTGTTCTGTTTGGTGGTTATTGCGCGCTTCATGAGCATTGGCAGAATCGCGATTTAGCTGAGGCTTTGGGAAAGTAACGTCTTTCTTTACGCGATTTCTGTTATGCTTGCTTTGTGCGAATTATTGTTGCAGATTGCAGTGCTGAATACACAGGTAGATTAAACGCTACGCTTCCGTTGGCTAAGCGTGTGCTGCTTATTAAAGCGGATGGTAGTGTGCTGATTTTTTCGGAGCTTGGAGCGTATAAGCCGCTTAATTGGATGGTTGCTCCTTGCACTATGCGCGTGATTAAAAAGGATGACGAAGCTAATTCTTGCTCTGTAGGCGTTTTGAAGAGTGACGGTAACAACGATACCGAGCCTGAGTCTGTGCCATCGTCTGTGCCATCGTCTGAGCATGATTCGGCATCTGATGATGATTCGGATTCCAGCGATATTAGTGATGGTTGTGTGCTTCGCGTTGCTGCAGCAAAAAGTGACGATTTGCTTATGATTTCGCTTGAGCATGTTTATAGCAATAATATTTACGATTTGGGTGAGGACCCTGGCTTAGTGAAGGATGGTGTCGAAGACCATTTGCAGCGCTACTTGGCTGAGCAGATTGAGCGCATTGGCGATGGCGCAACGTTGGTTCGTCGTGAATATCCTACTGCTATTGGTCCAGTTGATATTATGGCTCAGGATTCGAATGGTGTGCATGTGGCCATTGAGATTAAGCGTCACGGTGGTATTGATGGCGTTGAGCAGCTTACGCGTTACTGTGAGTTGTTGAACAGGGATCCGTTGCTTAAGCCTGTTCGTGGTATTTTTGCTGCTCAAACTATTAGCCCGCAGGCTCGCGTTTTGGCGGAGGATCGCGGCTTTACTTGCTTAATTCTCGATTACGACGATATGCGTGGCGTCGAATCTGACGATCTTCGTCTTTTTTAGTTTAGAAGATACGGTTCGCTTGGAATTTGTTGCGTAAGTTTACATACAAAAATGCCGCGCAAGATTCATTCAAGCGCGGCATCTAGGTGTCAGTATTACTTACCAAGTAAGTTATGAGCACTTACTAATCAATCGCGAAGTAATCGCGAAATAATTACTAAGCAATCACGAAGCGTAAAGAATGTCTACTACAAAGTACAACGTGGAGTTTGCAGGAATTGTTACGTTTCCTTTTGCGTCCTTCTTATCTTCTTTGCCGTATCCATCTTCTGGCGGAATCACAAGTAAAACTCGAGAACCAATTTTCTTACCAGTCAAGCCTTTAGTCCAACCAGGAATTACCTGACCATCGAGCGAGAAGTCTGCAGGCATTCCACGCAACCATGATGAATCAAACTGGTGTAGCTTGCCGTCTTTATCTGTGGTCCATCCAGCATAATGAGCAGTTACGGTGCTTTTTGCTGTAACCTCTTTGCCGGTTCCCTCAATCAAAGTCTGAGAAACAAGCTTTCCATCTGGCACATAGTTGTTTTTATCTAAGGATGGGATTCCGGATTTATTAACAGTTACTTTTGGCAAATTTGCAGGAATGTTAGTTACCGTTTTGCCGGTTGCGTGAGATAACATTTTTGATTTAGATACAAGCGTAAGAACCATAACGTAAGAAGGCTTCTTACCATCGCCACCTACGCCAAAAGCAATAGTTGTGTTAAGCCTTTTGCCTTTAATGAGAGCATAATACGGACGGCTAGTGGACTGTTTGTTAATCGTAATTGAGCAGTCCGTTTTGCCTTTATCCCATGTGCTTAAAAGCTCTTTGCCGTCATTGCTAAGCACAATACCCTGCGAGCATACACGATCCCCATTTTCAATCTTAGGACCGTTTCCATGCTGCAAAATTGCGTAAGTGTTTCGTTTTGGATTAAGTGGCGCTTTAACCTTCAGTTTTGGCTTCTTGCCAAGTTCTCCAGAAGCACTTACGCCCTCTAATAACTGCATACCTGCTTTTTGTGCATTTTCGTCAGCTGCGCCATCTGTGCTACTTGCATTACCGCTGCAAGAAGCTAATCCTACGCATAGTGCTACTGTACTAATAGCGGCAACAGCGCGTGCTATTAAAGATTTTTGTTTCAATATTGTGGTTTTTTGCATAGGTTCACATTACCGCTTGATGTTGATTTTTAAGGTAAAAACTACAACAAATATGAAAAGATTGTAGAATAGTATCGATATGACAAATATTAACGAATCTTCGGAAGATGAAGGACGACCAATGCGACGACTAACATTGCGCACGAGAATTATGCGATGTGTTGTAGCTCCGTTTTTTGCGGTGCTTGCAGTTTTAAGTGTCGTGCTTGGCATTGCAAATGCAACATTTTGGAAGCCCAATGATGTAGTTATTTCATATGCCCACGTAACCGGAACTCGTTATATTGTTACGGATCCGGGCGTGCTTAATCTTGTTGATAATCGTGTAAGAATAAGTGTTGCTGCTTTGCACACGCGTAAACCTATTTGTGTTGCGGTTGGTTTAACAAAAGATGTTCGCGGTTGGGTGTCTGGTTTTCCAGTGCAAAGAATTACCGGTTTAAGTGATTGGCATAATCTTTCTGTATCTAAAATATATGCTAAAAGTACTGTAAATGCTGCTTCTGGTTCAAATAGTGGTGATCCGGATATTCCTTTTCAAAAATCTAATTTGTGGCCTGTTGTTACGTGTCAGCTTGGTTTAGCGAAATTGTCAATTAATACGGAAGATTATGTGCAAACGGCTGGTTCTGCTTCGTATGATCATGCTGTTGAATCTGGAGCAGTTTCTAAATCTGGAAATCGTGTAAAAAATAATCCAAACCATCGTAACAATCATTCTATGAGGGTGCGTTCTCAGACTGCTCGTCGTGTTTTATTGATTGATTTAGGCAGTAATATGCCTGATGCTTCTGTAGAGTTGCGTTGGCGCAGACGTCAAATTCCAGATTTTGCCACTCCGATGTATTTTATGGCGCTACTTTTTGCTGTTTTAGCTTTGCTCGCTGCAACTATTTTTGCTATGGCTCCTCATCGTCGTCGCAATAAGCGCATTGTTGCGAACCGGTCTGGAGTATTGTCTGTGAAGACAGCTCGTAATGATGAAGTTTCGTTTGTTGAAGCGTTCGCTGGATCATGGTCTAACTTGTTTAGTCATAATAAACACAAGAGATCTTCCGGATCTCGCGCTCGCCACGGCACCCACGCTCGCCGTAATAATCCGATAGAAGAAAACGTGAATGACGTTTACGATTCTCAGAAACTGCGCAGCGCTTCGGCTTCAACTGCAGTTTCTATTACAGATTCTTTAGCTGAAACCACTGTTATATCTCAAGATGAATTGCTTGCGTTTGCTGCTCGATTTATGCAGCAGCAGGATTCCGACTCAGATTCTGGTTTGAAAGATAATTCGGCTTTTGATAAATCTCAGAACTCGGGTGAAGATTTGCAGTATTCTGCAAATTCAGATGCTGGGTATTCGAACGCAAATGTTTCTAATTCTGCTGATGAATCTGCTGACTCGTCTAACGCACGTTCTAAAAAGCGGAATTCTGTTAATTCGCAAAATGCGCAGAATAAGAAAAATACTCAAAATAAGCAAACTAATCAATCTGCTCGCAACGGCCAGAATAGTAAGAATAACCAGAATAATCGGGATAATCGAAATAGTCAGGATTCTCAAAATAAGCAAAACAACCAAAATCCTCAAAGCAAGCAGACTAAACAAAATAAGCACGGCGCAAAGGATAAGCAAAAAAGTAAAGATTTTAGGCGAGAAAACGGCGATTTTTATAGGCAGCAGAAGCGAAATAAAAAGCGCATGCAGTCTAAAGATTACGGCAATAATGACGCTGTATATGAAGCAAATAATCAGAAATTAGATGCTTCTGAAGGTGGCGCAAAAACTTCTTCCGGACGTAAAAATGCGACTAATTCGGAGGCTTCAAATCAGTATCCTAATCATCGCGGCAATCGACGTGGGTATCACGGAAACGTGAATAACAAGTATCGCAAAAACAATAGGGGATACAAAGGTAATGCTTCAAATGAGCGTGGGAATGAGCAATAATGCGTAAGATAAGTTTTGATAATTGTGTGCGAAATAATGGTGAAATGCGTAGAATATTGCGATTTGCTACCGTTTGCGTAGCAATCTTAGTATCTTCGACTATGGTTGCAGGGTTGTCTGCTTGCGATGGTCAAGTTCCAAAACCTGCAGAAGTGCGCAGTACTCAAGAATTGCCTAATCTTACAATGATTCAGGAAAAAGATATTCGCATTGGCATACTTCGCGAAATTGAACGAGCAAACGAAGAAAAGAACGTTACGGCATTGCCTAGTTTTATTTCTGGCCCGGCTCTTGATATTCGCACAAGCGAACTTACTGTCGCTAGTAAAACTGGAAAATTAGATCCTAAAACTGTTATTCCTCGCGAAGCTGCGCAGACTATTGTTCCAACTAACTCCGCATGGCCTCGCGATTTGATGACTATCACGACTACTACTAAAGATCAGCAATCAAAACGTTTGCTTGTTTTACGACAGCAGCGTGCGCGCACAAATTATAAACTTTGGGCTGTTGCGCGTTTGTTCCCAGGCGTGCATCTTCCTAAATTTGCTGTGCCAAGTATTGGCTCTTCAATGGGCAAGCCTAACGATTCTGGTTTAGTTATGACTCCAGAACAAGCTGTGGTAGCATATGCAGACGTGCTGCAACGCGGCAATGAAAGCAAGTATGCTGAATATTTTGCTGACGATTATTTGCGCCAAAAACTTGCGGAACTTTCTAAGGCTGTTCAAGCTGGAATGGAGCGTAATAAAGGCTCTCAGGAACAGGTGTTTAATCCGGATATTAAGCAGATAAGCGTCATGCGTTCTAGTGATGGCAGTGATTTAGTTGTGGCGCGCATTGATTCCGTTTGGACGCGTTCCGCTGGTGAAGGTCGTGAATCTCGTCCTGCTTCGGATGAAGAAAAAGCGCTTTTTGGCAACAATAAAGCGAAAGGTGTTATGCGCGTAACTTATGTAAATGTTATTGCGCTTGTGGTGCCGCCTGCTGGTTCTCATATGAAAATTATTCCGGTTGGTGCAGAACGTCAGCCTACTAAAGTAGAAGCTTTATAAGCAGAGCTAGGAAAGTGGTACTTGCTATATGGCGTATTGCTAAGCAGTGGTGTTGCTATATGGCGTATTGCTAATTAACAAAAGAGGCGATAATGGTAAACAGTCAATCACAAGGTATGAATCCTGGTGGGTTTTCACTCGCTGGAGCTGTAGATTTAGAAAGCGTAAAGCGCCGAGTAGAAGCCCAAGCAAAGCAGGCTGCGAAAGCTGCTAATGGCGGTAATGGTGGTGCGTCTTCTGAAGCTCCTAAAGCTGGAGGATACGTCATTGACGTCAACGAACAGTCTTTCCAAGCAATGGTGCAAACTTCAGTAAGTTTTCCAATCATACTTTTGCTGTGGCAAGCTAACGATGAAGCATGTTACGATGTTGCTCAAAAATTAGCGGATGCTGTTAATGCGCTGGATGGTCGCATGCAACTAGCCCGTATTGATGCAGACGAGAATCCTACGATTGCACAGGCTTTGCGCGCTCAGCAACTTCCTGCAATTTATGGTTTAGTTGGCGGTAGACCAATGCCTATTGCTCAAGGCTTACCTAGCGACGATGAGCTACAACAAATTTGTAGTGCGATTTTGCCGCAATTAGTGCAAGTAGCTGAACGCTCTGGAGTTGCCGGAACTGCGCCTTTTGTTGAATCTTCAAACGAATCTGAAGCAAATAATTCCAAAGACGCGAATAAGAATGACGCTGATTCCAACAGTGTTGAGCAGGTTCCTCCGGCACACGAGCGCGCGCACTCTTTAGCTGCGCAAGGTGATTATGATGGTGCTGCGCGTGAATATGGGAAAGTTGTGGAAGCTGATCCTCACGATTTTATTGCCGTTCGTGAGCGTGCTAAAGCTTTATTGCTGGCGCGTAATGTGAATACGGATGTTGCGGCAGTGCGGAAGAATGCGGGAGATAATCCGGGTGATGTAGAAGCGCAGCTCGCTGTAGCGGATGTAGATGTGATTGATGGTCATATTGATGACGCGTTTGGCAGATTGCTTGATTTTCTAGCTGACGGGCACCGTTCTGATGCTGATGCTGTACGATCTCGCATGCTTGAGTATTTTGCTATGCTTCCTGCGGACGATGCGCGTTTGGCGCGCGCTCGCAGGCGACTTGCGATTTTGCTTTATTAATGCCGCTGATTTGGGCTATAACACCTATAATTCAAGCATTTGCCTATTTGCGTATTTGCTTGCGTTGAAAACAAAAAAGCCAAGAACCACAACAATCGTGAGAAATTTGTGTGATTCTTGGCTTCAGTAGCGGGGCATGGATTTGAACCATGGACCTCTGGGTTATGAGCCCAGCGAGCTACCGAGCTGCTCCACCCCGCGTCGGCTACTTTTAGCAGCTCTATCTACGATAGGTGCAAATTTGAATTTGTCAACTTTCGGGCGTGTTTCATATTGAATTTGTGCCTATGCTCATTCACATTTAACTTTAGGTAACACAATCGAAAAATTATGTACATACGAAGAGTACAATCAGCATTTAGATATATTTTTCGTTTCGTGCCCCGCGCCTTACGAGATACAAAATAGATTATTTAGTTTATGTGTAATGCCGCAAGATGAGTGAATTGCATGATGTGAGTGAGCGGCATAGTTGTGAAGGCGTGTGAACGAGATATTTAAGGAGGCACCTATGAATGGAATGGTTGACTTTTTACTGAGGACTACTAGTGTAGCTTCAGCAACGGCTTCATCGGGACCAGAATTGCCTAATATTGGCGAATTTTTGCCTCCAGAGATTTTGTTCCAAGGCACACCATTCGCCATGAATCGCATTATTTTAGTGCGAGTGCTCATGGCTGTAATCGTTATGATTATTTTTGGCGTTGGTGCCGCTCGCGCAAAGTTAGTTCCAGGAAGATTCCAGAGCGTGCTGGAAATTTTAATGGACTTTGTGCGCTACAACATTGTTTACGAGATGATTGGTGAGGAACGTGGCAAGCGATATGTGCCAATGATGTCTACACTTTTCATCACAATTTTCTTCTTTAATCTTTGTTCTGTGATTCCAGGATTAAATATGGCTGCAACCGCAACCATTACTGGTCCGTTGGTATTTGCTTTGTGGGTTGTGTGCCAATATCTTATTGCTGGCATTCGCGAAAAAGGTTTTTTGCGATTCTTCCGTGAAGCATTGTTCCCAGCGGGAGTGCCATGGCCGATTTACTTTATTCTTTCGCCATTGCAACTCATAGAATTAATAATTGTGCGACCACTTTCGCTTACAATCCGTTTGTTTGCGAATATGATTGCTGGCCATTTGCTGGTGGCCACTTGCTTAGTATTCACCAATTTCTTTGTGGTGGATTCCAGCAATAAACTCCTTGCCTTCGGCGGTGCTTTGTGGCTGCTTGGCGGCATTCTGTTTACCCTATTCGAAATTATGGTAGCCGGTTTGCAGGCGTTTATTTTTACCGTGCTTGCTTCCGTCTACATTTCGGAAAGTTACCCAGAAGAGGAAGAAAAGTCTGCTGTTGCTGTTGCTTGATAGCATAGCTTAAATCTTCAGATTTTACCCATCTTAAGGGTTTATACTGGTTACTGTTTTAACAGAAAGGAAACCAATGAATAATATCATCGCTCTCGCAGGCTTGATCGGCAACCTTAGCATTCTTGGCTTTGCTGTTGCAACAATTTCTCCTGCGCTTGGTATGGCAATAGTTGTTGCTAAGGCTATGGAATCCACTGCACGTCAGCCAGAAGTCGGAAACCGCATTCAGCTGTTCATGTTCGTCGGTTTGGCATTTATCGAGGTTCTGGGCTTGCTCGGATTCGTTGCCTACATTATGGGAAAATGAACCGAACGAAATAACTCGTTCCAGCACTAATACAAAAGTGTTGAAGGAATAGAAAGGACAAGCCATGGCACATGCATCTGAGAGTAATGGTTTGGCGTTGTTCTTGCCTGAGCCTTACGACGTAGTGTGGTCGTTAGTAGTTTTGGTAGTTCTTGCAGTGTTTTTCTACAAGTTCATTATGCCTAAATTCCAGGCAATTCTTGATGAACGCGCAGAAAAAATCGAAGGCGGAATGGCCAAAGCAGCAAACATGCAGCGTGAAGCTGATGAACTAAAGAATCAGATTGAAGAAGAGCTTACTCAAGCTCAGACTGATGCTGCAAAAACTCGCGAAGAGGCTCGTGCAGAGGCTTCAAAAATTATTGGCGAAGCTAGGCAACGCGCTGAAAAGGATGCTGCGAAAATCATTAGTGAAGCTCAGCATTCCATTGAGGCTCAGCATAAGCATGCCATGTCCAGCCTCCAAGGAGAGGTGTCGGTTCTTGCAGCAGCTTTAGCTGGCAAGATTCTTGCATCCAAGTTGGATGACGATACTGTAAGCTCCAAAATTATTGATCATGTGATTGATGAAGTTGGAGATACTAAAAATTCGGATCAAGTTAAGTAAGGCTTAATATACAAAACTTAATAATTGCAAAATAAAAAATAATTTGCGCTTTTATTGGTTTTGTATATTAATTGCGTTACTTCGTTTTACAGAAATGAGGAGGTAATAATGCCAGAAAAGGCATCGCGTGCAAACGATAGTTTGTCGCGTTCTTCTCTTGCGCAGGCCATCTCAGATGCGCACGATGAAGCGCAGCGCATCGCTGACGAGCTTTCGTCAATGATGGACATGATTGATCAGTATCCTGAGCTTTCTGATGCGATTACCGATCCGAATAGATCTTCGGAAGATAAGTCTCGCCTAATTGACGAGCTTATTGGAGGTAAAGCGCACCCTGTCGTATTGCGCATTATGCATTATCTAGTAGGAACGTGGCATGGCGGTGCTGAAAGCGGCAAAACCGGTAGCTTTGGCGGCGCTTGGTCAGGATTTGAGCGTGAAGCTGGCGAAACATTGGTTACTGTCACTACTGCTCAGCCGCTTACAGATAAGCAAATCAAGCGTTTGATTGAAATCTACAGCGATAAGTTGGGTCATCGTGCATACATTAACCCAATTGTGGATCCAAACGTGCTTGGTGGCATGCGTATACAAATCGGTGATCAAATAACCGATCGCACCATGTTGATGCAGCTAAAGCAGTTGCAACGTTCTGCGCGAAACGGCGCTTGGACACAGGCAGTGAAGTAGTAAATTAAGGAGAATTATGGCGGAACTATCTATTGATCCCGCCCTGATACGCAAGGCACTTGACGGGTTTGTTGACTCGTACAAGCCAACGGACATGCCAACGCAAGAAGTTGGCTATGTTGTTACGGCTGGTGACGGCATTGCGCACGTAGCTGGATTGTCCGGCTGCATGGCAAATGAGCTGCTCACATTCGAGAACGACACCTTGGGCCTTGCGTTCAACCTTGATGCACATGAAATCGGCGTAGTTATTCTCGGTGATTTCACTGGTATTGAGGAAGGGCAGGAAGTTTACCGCACTGGCGAAGTATTGTCAGTGCCGGTTGGTGACGCTTATCTTGGTCGTACCGTTGATCCTTTGGGTAATCCAATCGATGGTTTGGGTGCGATTGAGTGCAGTGAGCGTCGTATTCTTGAAGCCCAGGCTCCAGACGTTATTCACCGTCATCCAGTTGACGAACCTTTGTCTACTGGTTTGAAGGCTATTGACGCAATGACCCCAATTGGTCGCGGTCAGCGTCAGTTAATTATTGGTGACCGCCAAACCGGTAAGACTGCAATCGCAATCGATACGATTATTAATCAGCGCACGAACTGGGAAAGTGGCGATCCAAAGAAGCAAGTTCGCTGCATTTATGTAGCAATCGGTCAGAAGGGCTCAACTATCGCAGCAGTGCGTCAGAGCCTTGAAGAAGCAGGCGCTATGAAGTACACCACGATTGTGGCAAGCCCAGCTTCTGATTCTGCAGGTTTTAAGTACATTGCTCCTTACACCGGTTCTGCAATCGGTCAGCATTGGATGTACAACGGCAAACATGTTTTGATTGTCTTTGATGATTTGTCGAAGCAAGCAGAAGCATACCGTTCGATTTCTTTGCTTCTTCGCCGCCCACCTGGGCGTGAAGCTTACCCAGGCGACGTGTTCTACTTGCACTCTCGTCTGCTTGAACGTTGCGCTAAGCTTTCTGACGATTTGGGTGGCGGCTCTATGACCGGCCTTCCAATTATCGAAACTAAGGCAAACGACGTTTCTGCATACATTCCAACCAACGTGATTTCCATCACCGATGGTCAGATCTTCTTGCAGTCTGATTTGTTCAACGCAGGTCAGCGTCCAGCAGTAGACGTTGGTATTTCCGTGTCTCGTGTTGGTGGTGCTGCTCAGTCTAAGGCTTTGAAGAAAGTCTCCGGCATGTTGAAGATTTCTTTGGCTCGTTACAAGTCTTTGGAATCCTTCGCAATGTTTGCTTCCGATTTGGATGCAGCTTCAAAGGCTCAGCTTACGCGTGGCGCTCGTTTAACCGAGTTGCTTAAGCAGAAGCAGTTCTCTCCTCGCTCTATGGAGCAGGAAGTGGTTTCTGTGTGGGCTGGTACGCACGGCAAGCTTGACGATATTCCTGTGAAGGACGTTTTGCGATTTGAAAGCGAATTGTTGGATTATTTGGATAATGGAACCGACATTTTGCAAGTAATTCGCGATACTGAAGATTTCACTAAGGAAACTGAAGCTAAGCTTGATGCGGCTATTGAAGATTTCCGTAGGACGTTTAAGACCTCTGCTGGCAAGCCTTTGATTGTAAAGGATTCATTGCCGCCGGCTGAAAATCCTGCTCCTGTTGAAAAGGAACAGCTTGTAGCCAAGCCAAAAACAGACGGTCGCGAGCCTGAGGGGAAGTAGCGTATGTCCTCCCAACTTGCATTGAAATCGAGAATTATTTCCACACAGTCTTTGGGTAAAATCTTTAAGGCTCAGGAAATGATTGCGTCTTCGCATATTGCTAAAGCGCGTGATATTGCGCTTAATGCTAAGCCTTACAGTGACGCAATTTTCGATGCCGTGCAGGCGTTGGTAGCTCATCACGAAGCAAATATTAAGCATCCTATATTTGGTAAGGATCATCCAGGCAATCGCGTAGCGGTTCTTGCACTTACTTCTGATCGTGGTATGGCAGGTGCGTTTACGTCTTCGATTATTCGCGAGACTGAGGCGCTTCTTGCTAAGCTTGATGCTGAAGGTAAGCACGCTGAGCTTTACGTTTATGGTCGCCGCGGTGCTACTTATTACAAGTATCGTAATCGCGATGTGGCAGGTACTTGGGAAGGTTCTACTGACCATCCTGATGTCACTATTGCTGAAAAGATTTCCGATACTTTGATGGACGCTTATATGACTCCGGAAGCAGAAGGTGGAGTTTCGGAACTGTATATTGTTTTCACCGAATTTATTAATATGGTGAGGCAAAAAGTTCGTACGTTACGTATGCTGCCAGTTGAGCTGGTTCCTTTGAAGGATGGTGAAGAGTTTTCTATGCACCGTCCTGATTACGAAGAAGCTTCTGGGCCTTCAGCATCGTTGTCGTCTACTGGTGCAGTTTCAGCTCGTGAAGAGGCAGTTAGTCGCAGCAATCCTGACGCTGTTGAGTACTGCTTCGAGCCAAGCTCGGATGAAGTGCTGGATGCTGTTTTGCCTAAGTACATTCAGTCGCGTATTCACGAGTGCTTACTTACTTCTGCTGCTTCTGAAACAGCGAGTAGGCAGAACGCTATGCATACGGCCACAGACAACGCCCGCAATTTGGTGGATGATTTAACGAGAAAGCTTAATGCATCTCGCCAGGCATCTATCACTCAAGAACTTACCGAGATTATCGGCAGCGCTGATGCGCTGAATAATGAGGAGGATTAGGAGCATATGGCTGAAAATCAGACCACAGCGCCTCCGGAAGCTGAGCAGGAGGTCGATCCAACGGCTGGTCGCGTAACCCGCGTTCAAGGTTCCGTGATTGACGTTGAATTCCCGGTCGGCTATCTGCCGGATATTTACAATGCTCTCAAAGTCGATATTGCTACTGTTGGTAATACGGAAGGCGATACCGTCCATGAGATTACGCTGGAAGTTGAGCAGCACCTTGGTGACTCAACCGTGCGTGCAGTTGCTTTGAAGCCTACTGACGGCTTGGTTCGTGGTGCTTTAGTGCGCGATACCGGTGGCCCAATTTCCGTTCCTGTTGGCGATGTTACTAAGGGTCACGTTTTTGACGTTACTGGTAACATTTTGAATGCTAAACCGAGCGAGAATATTGAAGTAACTGAGCGTTGGCCAATCCACCGCAACCCACCAGCCTTCGACCAGCTTGAGTCTAAGACCCAGATGTTCGAAACTGGCATTAAGGTTATCGATTTGCTTACCCCTTATGTTCAGGGCGGCAAGATTGGTCTGTTCGGTGGTGCAGGCGTTGGTAAGACCGTGTTGATTCAGGAGATGATTCAGCGCGTTGCACAGAACCACGGTGGTGTGTCTGTGTTTGCTGGCGTTGGCGAACGTACCCGTGAAGGTAACGATTTGATTGGCGAAATGGCTGAGGCTGGCGTTTTGGAGAAAACGGCACTTGTCTTCGGTCAGATGGATGAGCCTCCTGGGACTCGTCTTCGCGTGCCTCTCACTGCTTTGACCATGGCTGAGTACTTCCGCGATGTGCAGAATCAGGATGTGTTGCTGTTTATCGACAACATCTTCCGCTTTACGCAGGCTGGTTCCGAGGTTTCCACATTGCTTGGTCGTATGCCTTCTGCAGTGGGTTATCAGCCGAACTTGGCTGATGAAATGGGTGCGTTGCAGGAGCGTATTACTTCTACGCGCGGCCATTCCATTACGTCACTTCAGGCTATTTACGTTCCTGCAGATGATTACACCGACCCTGCACCTGCAACAACCTTTACGCACTTGGATGCTACTACTGAGCTTTCTCGTGATATTGCAGCTAAGGGTATTTACCCAGCTGTGGATCCTTTGGCTTCTACTTCTAGAATTTTGGATCCACGTTACGTTGGACAGGCTCATTACGATTGCGCAAACCGTGTGAAGGCTATTTTGCAGCGTAACAAGGAGCTTCAGGATATCATCGCCTTGATTGGTATTGATGAGCTTGGTGAGGAAGATAAGACCACTGTGAGCCGCGCTCGTAAGATTGAGCAGTTCCTTGGCCAGAACTTCTACGTGGCTGAAAAGTTCACGGGTCGTCCAGGTTCTTACGTGCCAGCAGACGAAACCATCGAAGCATTCACTCGTATTTGCGATGGTGTTTACGATGAGATTCCTGAGCAGGCATTCTCCGGCATCGGTGGCATTGACGATCTTGAGCGTCGTTGGCACGATATGCAGCAAGAGTTTGGTGCGTGATTATGGCAGAGAAGCAAGTAAAATCGCTGCACGTTAGTGTGGTGGCAGCCAGGCATCCTGTGTGGGAAGGCGGAGCTAAGTTTGTGGTCATTCCTTCTGTGAATGGCGCAATGGGTGTGCTTCCTGGGCATGAGGCTGTGCTTGCGTTAATTGATCACGGTTTCGTGAAGGTTGACGACTTGAAGGGTGTGCGTCACGTTTTTAAGGTGACGGATGGCTTCTTCTCTGTTGACGATGATCACATTACGATTGCTGTTGAGCACAGTTGCAACGTTGATAAAGACGGAAATGTGTTGCCTAACGCAAAAGTGATTTAGGGTTTGCTTTTGTTGCTTTCGTAAGTTTTGTTGCTTTAGTAAGCTTTATAAACTTGCGCAAGCGAAGTAATCTCTTATTAAGGCGGGAGTTTGGGTATTCTCAAGCTCCTGCCTTTTTGTTTTTATCGCGCACTTGTAAAGTAAATGTCGTTTTTTCGCTGAAATTCGATTGAAATTTTACTGCGTTGTAAAGTAAATGTCGTTTTATTGCTGAAATCCGATTGAAATTTTACTGCGTTGTAAAGTAAATGTCGCGTGATAGTGCAGAGCTATGTCCAGACTTGGCCTTTGTCTTGGTGCTACTAGCAGTATCGCTCACCAATTTAGAATCATCACTAATGTCGTCTTCAAAATCGTAGTATTTTTCACTTTTGAAAGCATATGCGCATTTTGACTTTCAAAACTTTAATATTTTTTCACTTTTGAAAGTGGAGGCGTCTGTTTGCGCTCGCGCTAATATTCTTTTCTTTTTGCTTATAGTATTGCTCATCTTTACATTTGCGTGCATAAAATAGCAATTATCTTTACTTTTGATGTTGATTATGGGAAAATAAGTAAAGATTTTAGTGCGTGAGTATTTAGATTCGTCATAATTTATCTCAATTAAAACTATGCAAGCGGAAGAAAGCGAACTGTTAAAAATGTATGATTACGCGGGATTTAACAAAAGGCTACAAGAAAAAGGTATTAAGAAATCTCAGTTAGCAGCTGAACTGCATATTTCTTCTCGTACGATTGCAAAAATATCAAAAGGTGAAAAACTATCAAATTCAGTAATCGCGAAAATCAGCGACTATTTACAATGCAAGCCTAGCGAATTGTATCGTGTAATCTCAAGTAACCCTATTTTGCAAAGACTTAGGGAAGAGAAGGAGCATCGTATACCGGGTGGAATTTATCACGAGCTTCAAATTCGCATGACGTATAACTCGAATCATATTGAAGGAAGCCAACTAAGCGAAGATCAAACTAGGCGAATTTTTGAAACTAATACTATTGATTCCGAAGAAAAGGTGGATGCTGTAGTTGATAGCGCGGATTCAAACACTGGCGCAGCAGAGAGCACGGCTATTAAAGTTGACGACATTGTTGAAACAGTGAATCATTTTCGCGCGATTGATTACTGCATTGATGTTGCTGAAGGGCCTCTTAGTGAAGACATGATTAAGCATTTACATTTGCTGCTTAAACGCGGAACAAGCGACGAGCTTCTTCCTTGGTTTCGTGTGGGTGATTACAAGTTGCGTGCGAATGTTGTAGGAGGTGTGCAAACTTGCGAGCCGAAAAAAGTGCACGAGGAGATTAGTAAGCTGTTGGCAGAATATATTGCTAAAACTAATTTGCAGCTAGAGGATATAGTTGATTTTCACTACAGGTTTGAGCGGATACATCCATTTCAGGATGGAAATGGCAGGGTTGGGCGTTTGATTGCTTTTAAGGAATGCTTAAAGCATAATATCGTGCCGTTTATTATTGAGGATCGAAAGAAATATTACTATTATCGCGGTCTCAAAGAATATAGCAATGAGCGTGGATTCCTAGTTGAAACTTGCTATGACGGTCAAGATACGTTCCGTGCGCTGTTGAAGCTTTTTGGGTTGTGATGCAAGCTTTTGTAAAGAGACTGTATTGCGTAACGTATGTGCGGCGTGGTAGCGTGTTTCATGCGATTTGAAAACGAAAGTTTTGCGGGCGATGCATTTATGCATCGCCCGATTTTTTCACTTACCATGGGTTACGCCTAAACGAGTGGCGTGATGTTGCTGATGCTGGATTCGTCAAATCGCAGAATGTCATAGTCGAGTTGGAGATTGAGCCAAAAATTGGGGGTTGTTCTAAAAGCTTTAGATAGCTTGTATGCCATTGCTACGCTGATCGCGCGTTTGCCGTTTAAGATTTCTCCGATTGCTGTTTGGGATACACCGATAGTGTGTGCAAGTTTGTATGAGCTGATTTTAAGCGGTTCCATAAATTCTTCGCGCAAAATTTCACCTGGAGTGCTCAAGTAGTTATCTGTGGTAGTCGTCGAAGTAGACATCGTAAGCTTCTTTCGTATTGTTGTTCCATTTGAAAATTAGTCTGTATTGTTTATTTACTCTTATGCTCCAGTATCCAAGTAGATTGCCTTTGAGTGGCTCAAGCTGATTTCCTGGCGGCGCTTTAAGATCTTGCAAATCGTATGCAGCTTTTAGTATTTGCAACTTTCTTTTTAGGATTTTTTCTAATCCAGTGGGATAACCTTTTGGGTATAATCCGCCGTATAGGTAATCATTAAGTTCCTTTTCTCTCGTCTCCATAAAACTATGGTAACGTATTGCGTTACTAACGTCAAGCGTTAGTGTTACTTGAATAGTGAACGCGTTATGTTGCCAGTGCTGCTGATTTTTCTATAGTGCATTTTTGCAAAAATGTCGGTATAGACGAATGTTTTTTGCTCTCTATGCCTTCATTTTGCCAAAATGTCGGTATAGAATAGATTCTTACGTTATCTATGCAATCATTTTGTGATAAATGCGTTATTTGCGTATATGCAAAAATATCGCAAGCAAAACATTGCAAGACATTACTACAAAATCCTCAATAACGTAAACGCAATAACGTAAACGCAATAACGTAAACGCAATAACGTAAATGGAGCTGCATTATGGATTACAAAACAATACGCAAAATGGTTGCGATGTCTAAAAGTAATGCGAAACCTTGCTATATTGCGGAAGAAGAATATCGATTGCGCATTGATAATCCTGCAACGTATCGTTCTGGAATCGTATTTGATGCGCATGAGATTTTTGCAATGTGCATAACAGATCTTGTAACGTATATGAATGATATTGCGTATGCTGAAAAAGCGGTTGAAAAAGCGTGGAACAGGTTGCCGCGGTTTGCTCAGCGCGAGTATTTAATGCAACTTATTGCAAAAGAAGTGCAAAATACCAACATTATTGAGGGTGTTCACAGCACTAGAAAAGAGCTTTCCAAAGCGCTTGCTGCTGCGAGTGAACAGAATAAGCATACGCGTTTTAGCGAATTTACTAAGCTTTTTCTTGAGCTTGCAGATTCTAAAGAAAAGTCTGTTACGGACTCTGTTGCGGATTTGAATGTAGAGTCAGTTGCAGATTCAAAGAAGAGTAACACTTCAATTCCACATACCTTGCAAGATATACGAAAAATCTACGACAGTATTATGCAGGGCGAATTAGAATCAGGCGATATTCCAGATGGTGAGATTTTTAGGAAGAAAAAAGTAAGTATTCGTGATGGTGCAAATAATGTAGTGCACGATGGCGATGCAACGGAAGTGGAAATTCAAAATCATTTAACGCAGATGTTGAGTTTGATGAATAGCAACGAAGTTCCAACTCTTATTAAAGCGTGCATGTGCCACTATGCTTTTGAGAGCGTGCACCCGTTTTACGATGGAAACGGCAGAACTGGGCGGTTTTTGCTTGCTTTGCAATTTCATGAGCAGCTTTCGATGCCAACGGTTTTGAGCTTAAGCTCTGTAATTTGTGCAGAAAAATCTGGATACTATGCTGCATTTTCTAAAGCTCAGGAAGTATTTAATTGCAATGATTTAACTATGTTTTGTTGCACAATGTTGGAATATGTTGAAAAAGCGCAGATCGAAGTATTGAACAATATTATTTTGCAATTAAAACAGATTATTTACTGCATGGATAAGCTATTCGAGTTTTCCAAAAAAACAGCGATTTCTAAAGTGCAGCGCGAAGTTATGACCATTTTGTTGCAAAATAAGCTTTTTTCGTATAATCCAACTCCAATGACTCGCAAGCAACTAAGCGAATACGTTGGCAACGCAATTGATGAGAAGATTGGTGAGAGAAAGATTGTGAGCGCGCTTAACGGTTTGATTGATCTTGAAATGGTTGATTCTATTGGCGAACGCCCTCTTCGGTATGCGCTTTCTAAAAAAGCGAATGAAATGTTTGCGTGAGGCAAGTGATGTTTGGGAATGTTGTTGCGATTGAGCGCGCGCTTGGCACGGGGATTATTATCTCTAGCAGCGTGCCGATTCCGCAGCGCGTTGAGCAGCGGATTCGCGCTTTTGTTGAAGAGTATGAGCGTACTCTTTCGCGCTTTCGTGCGGATTCGCTAGTTTCGCGCATGGCTTGTGCGGAGGCTGGCGGCGATTTTGAGTTTCCATCGTGGGTTCAGCCGCTTTTTGCTATTTACGACGAGTTTTATGCTGCTACGCACGGAGCTTTCGATGCGTGCGTTGGTGCGGATCTGCTTGCGCTTGGCTACGATAATTCTGTGCAATTCGTTCCGGAATCGGCAGCTAACGCGAGCGAGAATAGTAGCAGCTGGAGCAAGTATCGCCGTGCTTCGCCAGTTACGTGGTCAGATATTTCGCGAGACGATGTCGGCACTACGCTTCATACGAATCGGCCAGTGCAGCTTGATTTTGGTGCAGCCGGAAAAGGCTATTTTGTAGATCTCGTAACACAGATTATCAAAGAGGAGCTTGGTGGCTATTCGACTGCGAATAGTTATTTTCCTTTGGATTTTGATTTTCTGGTAAACGCCGGCGGAGATATGCGCGCTTGCTTTGGCGAAGAAAATAGCCAAATAAAAGTTGCACTAGAAAATCCTTTTGACACAACGCAAGCGGTTGGTGTGGCATCAATAGCAAGCGGAGCATTGTGTGCATCGTCTGCTGCAAGAAGGCGCTGGAAAGTAGCTGCTAGTTCTTCAGAAGCAAATGCTTTTGAAACTAATTTAATTGCAATTCACTTAATTAACGCTTTAGATGGCATTCCTTCGCAAAAACTTTCTGCAAGCTGGACTTACGTTCCTGCGAAAACTTGCGCTTTTTCAACTGCTTACGCCGACGCGCTCGCAACTGCGCTTTTTATTTCACAAGAAAGCGATTTGCAAAAAATTGTGCAAACTACTGGTGCTGAGTTTGCTGTAATGCTGCCCAATCGCGCGGCTTGCCAGGTTCGCAAAACATCCACCTTCCCAGCGAACTTTTTCGCCGAGTGATTGCTGTTACTAGCATGTTTTTAATACTGTAACTGTTCGTTATTGATTTGTTTTTATAATCGTATCGAAATGATTTACAGTGATGCCTACAGTGACATCTACAGTGACATTATTGGTTTTGTGCATATTTATTTTGCGCTTGTTTTCATTGATTTTTGCAGTGTTTACAGTGACATTTTCTGTCCTTAATATATCATTGCTTATAATTTAATGACATTTGGAGATGGGGGAAATGTGGTAGAAGAAGATAAATTCATCAATCTTGGTGATGAAACTGAAAAATTAGAATTTTAATCGAATTGTAGTGCAGCAGGAATAGTTAAATATTGTTATTCCATGCAGCTGTAATACTGCTCAATCGCTTGGCTCTCCAAGCTTTACCAACTCCTAACTTTCAAGCGTGCATAGTAAAATTGTAAAATAAATTTTACTGTAAAGTAAAAATTGTAGAGAAGGAGATTGTGTGTAATGTCTTATAAAACAGTTGATTCTTTAATGCGACATCTTAGAGATAGTGGCGTAATGATTTCTGGTAGTGCACAAAAAAGACAACTAATAAATACTGGATATTTTCATGGATATAAAGGTTATCGTTTTTTTAGCGATACACAAAGTAGACATCAAATACCATTTTCTTCATATGGCGAAGTGTATGCAACAATAAAATACGATTCAGAGTTAAAGTCACTTTTCTATGGAAAAATTATGTTCATAGAAACAGCCGTAAAAAATATAGCAATGGAGTGCATACTTAGGAAAAGTCGTTCGGAAAGTATCCAAGCTATGCTGACTAAATCGGTTAGTGGCGCAAATAATTCTCCAAAGAATTTTACCAATGATCAAAAAAGAAAAGCTCAGCAAAAGAAATTAGATTTACAAAATTCTATTCAACGTAACCTTGCGCGTGCATATAAGAATAAAGATTCAAAAATTACGCATTTTTATGATAAATATGCAGATGTCCCAATTTGGGCATTATTCGAAATAACGATGCTTGGAGATTTTGGAAATATTTTGTCGTGTCTTACATATGAGGTTAGAGAAGATATTTCTAAAAAAATTGGATTGAATTTGTCATCTGATACGAATCGTGAGCTTGTTTATGAATATATTTATCTGTTAAAAGATTTAAGGAATGCAATTGCTCATAATTCTGCCATTTTCGATACGCGTTTTAAAAAAGCGAAACCGTCGCGACCTATGACAGCTTGCTTGATTAATGAGATTCATTTGCCTTACGTTAATTTCAATAGTATTGGTGATTACATTGTGCTTGTGTCATATTTTCTAAAAATTCTTCATGTTTCCAAAAGAGAAATAAAGTCTTTTATTAATGAATATGAAAAAATAACTTCAGATTATATAAATTCTGTTTCTAAAAGTAATGTAAACGTTGTAAAAGCGGTTATTAAGAAAGATTGGAAGAAAAGGATGATAAAGTTAAAAAATTATATTTGATAATTAGCTTTTTACGCACTATAAGGTACAATGAGAATGTAATTGCGGTGTGCGTTTGCGGACACACACCTGTGGGAGCTGACATAGTTTCGGCTCCCTCTTTTATTTTGTGTCGTTTGATAGAAATAGTGAAATGTATCACATTGTATTTCATGTCAGTAACATCGCTGCTGATTGTGTGCGTTTACAGTAGAATATTAAAGAACGTTTATTTAATTATTGCGTATACGCGTGCACAAATTGCACAAATAGGGAGCAGCAAAATGGACACTCGCAAAGAAGAAGAACGCGCGGAATTACATCGCACGATTTGGAAGATTGCCGACGATTTGCGAGGTTCCGTTGATGGTTGGGACTTCAAAGCATACGTATTGTGCACAATGTTTTATCGCTATATTTCCGAGAATTTATGCGATTATATTAATAAAGATGAGCATGAATCTGAAGGCGGAGATCCAAACTTTGATTATGCAACAATAAGCGATGAAGATGCTGAGCCTCTTCGCGGTGACATGATTAGTGAAAAAGGCTTCTTTATACTTCCTAGCGAACTGTTTTGCAATGTGCTTAAGAACGCTCCTCAAGATAGCAATCTAAACGAAACGTTGAGCCGCGTGTTTCGCAATATTGAAGCTTCTTCTCAAGGAACTGATTCGTCTGGCGATTTTAAGGGATTATTCTCCGATTACGATGTGAATAACATTAAGCTTGCAGACACTGTTGAAGGCCGCAATAAGCGTTTTGTTAAGTTATTGCAAGTGATTAGTGAGATGAAGCTTGGCAGTGTAAACAACAATGTGATTGAGGCTTTTGGTGACGCTTACGAATATTTGATGGGCTTGTATGCTTCTAACGCTGGCAAATCTGGCGGCGAATACTTTACGCCTGCAGAAGTCTCAATGCTGCTCACGCGCCTTGGAACCGTTGGAAAATCAAGCATTTCGGACGTGTACGACCCAGCGTGCGGATCCGGGTCGTTACTCTTAAAAGCCAAAAAAGTGTTAGGCATTGAAAACATTAATGGCGGTTTTTACGGTCAAGAAAAGAACGTTACTAGCTACAACTTGTGCCGCATGAACATGTTTTTGCACGATGTGAATTTTAACAAGTTTGAGATTACTTGCGGCGATACTCTTATAAATCCGCAAATTGATGCTAATAAAAAGTTTGAGCTAGTGGTTTCTAATCCGCCTTATTCCACGAGTTGGGAAGGGGATTCTAATCCGTTGATGATTAACGATCCTCGTTTTGCTCCGGCTGGAGTGCTTGCTCCAAAAAGCAAGGCAGACATGGCATTTGTGTTGCACTGCTTAGCGCATCTAGCAGAAAACGGTGCTGCTGCAATTGTTTGCTTCCCAGGAATTATGTACCGCGGCGGAGCTGAGCAAAAGATTCGCCAATATTTAATTGAGCATAATGCTGTTGATTGCGTGATTCAACTTCCAAGCAACTTGTTCTTTGGCACTTCGATTGCTACGTGCATTATGGTTTTGCGCAAAAACAAGCAAAACGATACTTCTATATTGTTTGTTGACGCGAGCCAAGAGTTTGTAAAGTCAACGAATAGTAACAAGCTTTCGGACGAGAACATTGAGCAGATTGTTAAGTGGTACACTTCTAGGCAAGATGTGGAGCATATTGCGCACGTTGCATCTTTGGAAGAAGTGGAATCCAATAAATACAATCTTTCCGTTTCCACATACGTTGAAGCAGAGGATACTCGCGAAAAGATTGATATTACAGAGCTTAATGCGCAATTGAAAACGATTTGCGCTCAAGAGCAAGAGTTGCGCGAACAGATTGAGAAGATTGTGAGCGAGATTGAAGCTGGCGGCGTTAACTCTGATAATAGCGGGGTGGCTCAATGACTAACAAATTTGAGGAATTAATCGCCAAGCTTTGTCCGAATGGTGTGGAGTATAAGAAAACTGGCGATATTGCAGATGTAAAAACTGGGAAAAGTAACGGTAATGAAGCAGAAGAGGATGGCCTATATCCATTTTTTGTGCGTTCTGAAAACATCAAGCGTAAAAACGATTGGGAATACGACGAAGAGGCAATTATAATACCTGGTGAAGGTGGGGTTGGTGATATTTACCATTACATAAAAGGTAAATATGCATTGCATCAACGTGTATATCGTGTACATTTTGAGGACCCAATAGTTAATACGCGCTTTGCATATTACTATTTTAAGTCTAATTTTAAGCGATTTATTATTCGTAAAGCAGTAAGCGCTACCGTTACTTCAATACGTAAACCAATGATTGAAGATTTTGAAATCCCAGTGCCGCCGCTTGAGGTTCAAGAGGAGATTGTGCGGATTTTAGATACGTTTACAGAGCTTACAGCAGAGCTTACAGCAGAGCTTACAGATCGTAAAAAGCAATACGAATACTATCGAGATACACTGCTTACATTTGACGACAACAATCCTCTTCACTCGCTTATATCGCGCTACTGCCCGAATGGTGTGGAGTATCATAAAACTTCTGATTTGGTGAGAATGTCATTTTGGCTGATGCCTGAAACTCCAAGATTTATTGAAGATGGAATTCCTTATATAACGTCAAAAAATGTAAAAAATGGAGTTATAAATTTTGAATCGGCAAAATATATTGATTGTGAAGATTTTGCTGAAATATCAAAGAATCGTCCCATATGTGAAGGAGACATGCTTATTACCATGATAGGTACTATTGGTGAAGTAGCAATAGTAAAGGGCAATACAAAGTTTTATGGGCAAAATTTGTATCTTTTGAGATTCGATAAGACGAAAATTATAAACAAGTATTACTACTATTTTATTACTTCTGAAAAAATACGAAATTCAATAATCAGTAGGAAAAATCCATCGAGTCAAGGATATATTAAAGCTGGGAATATTGAAAATTTGCAGATTCCCGTCCCGCCCCTAGAAGTGCAGAATCAAATCGTACAAATTCTGGATCGCTTTGACGCGTTGTGTAATGATTTAACTCAAGGTTTGCCTGCAGAAATCGAAGTTAGACGCAAGCAATACGAATACTACCGCGACCAACTCCTTACCTTCAAGCGTGCGTAATAGAAAAATGTGAGTAAGAGTAGAAGAAAGAAGGAATCAAAATGAAAATCGTGTTAGAGAATCAAGATAGCACTGTAATGTCTACGTTTACGCCGAGCGCGCGCAACGACGGCAGTTATCAAAGCGAAGCACAACTCGAAGAAGAGTTCATTAACATTTTGCAATCCCAAGGCTACGAGTATGCTCATATTCACAACGAGAAAGATCTTATAGCAAATCTTCGCGTGCAAATCGAAAAGCTCAACGACTATCATTTTTCGAATGACGAATGGGAAAGATTTTTCAAAGAAAATATTGCAAATAGCACTGACGATATAGCTAATAAAACAGATACTATTCAGCGAGATAACGTTAAAATACTCAAAAAAGATGACGGCACAGATAAGAACATTACTATTATTGACAAAGAAAATATTCACAAGAATATTGTGCAAGTAATCAACCAGTATGCTGTTAACGCAAACAATAATGCAAACAATAATGCTGTAAATGGCCCTGCTCGCAGCAATCGTTACGATGTGACGATTCTAGTAAACGGCTTGCCAATGGTTCACATTGAGCTAAAGCGCAGAGGTGTGCCTATTCGAGAAGCGTTCAATCAGATTAACCGTTATGCTCGCGACTCATTTTGGGCTGGAAGCGGACTATTTGGATACGTGCAAATTTTTGTAATCTCAAACGGCACTGAAACAAAGTATTACTCTAACTCAACTCGCAATAATGCGTACAATGAGCAGAAAAGTAAAGGATCTAGCAAAAGCACAACAAGTAACAGTTTTGAATTTACAAACTATTGGTCAGATGCTCAAAACACTATAATCTCCGACTTATGCGATTTTGCTAGAACCTTCTTTGCAAAGCACGTAATTCTTAACATTCTTACAAAATATTGCGTTTTTAATGCAGACAAATGCTTGATGGTTATGCGACCATACCAGATTACTGCAGCAGAAAACATAGTGAATCGCGTAAAATACATGTTTGCTAATGCAAGCAAAATGCCGGCAGCAGAGCGTCAAAAGGGCGGATATATTTGGCATACTACTGGATCTGGTAAAACGCTAACTAGCTTCAAAACATCGCAGTTAGTAAAAGCGTTAAAAGACGCAGAAGGCAATAATCTTGTTGACAAAGTTTTGTTTGTAGTAGACCGTAAAGACCTTGATTATCAAACAATGAGAGAATATGACACGTTTGAAAAAGGAGCCGCAAATAGTAACACTTCAACAGCTGTGCTTACAAAACAGCTAGAAGACAATACGGAAGAATGCAGGCTTATTATAACCACTATTCAAAAGCTTAGTAGATTTATAAGCAACAACCCAAGTCATGAAATTTACAAAAAGCGCATAGTGTTTATTTTTGATGAATGCCACCGAAGTCAGTTTGGAGGCATGCACGCAGATATTGTAAAACACTTTAAAAATGCTCTGCTCTTTGGGTTTACTGGCACGCCAATTTTTGAAGCGAACGCTGCTGGATCCGACGCTACGCATATTTCTACAACCGAGCAAACCTTTGGGCCTTGCTTGCACACGTACACAATCATTAACGCGATTAACGATAAAAATGTGTTGCCATTCCGCGTGGAATACGTTGCTACTGTAAAAACGTCGAGCGAGCTTGAAAAAGCAACCGACGAATTGGTTAAAGATATTAATCGACCCGATGTAATTAAGAACAAAGAGCGCGTGCGCAATGTTGTTCAATACATTATTGAGCATTTTACTCAAAAAACGTATAGAAATGAGAAAACTTACAAGTACAAGCGCATTCTTAACGTTAAAGAACTTGCCGCAGATAAGCATAACACTGTAGAAGCTGAGAAATCCTCTGAAGCAGTTGACGTAAACGGCTTTAATTCAATCTTTGCTGTTTCAGACATTGAGCTTGCAAAATTGTATTACAACGAGTTTAAAAAGCAGCAGCAAAATCTGCCTCCAAGCGAACGCTTAAAAGTAGCAACTATTTTCAGCTATGCAGTAAACGAGGGTGAGTCAGATTCTTCGGAGTATGTCAACGGCATGGGTTCTCTTGGAGAAGAAAATTCAGAAAGTACTGCAAAGCTAGATGCAAATTCGCAAGAATTCTTGGAAAGCGCAATAAAAGACTATAACGAAATGTTTAATACTGCGTATGATGCGTCAAATAACAAATTCCAAAACTATTACAAAGACGTTTCAATTCGCATGAAAAATAAGGAAATTGACGTTTTGATTGTAGTCAACATGTTCCTAACTGGCTTTGATGCAACAACTTTGAACACGCTTTGGGTAGATAAAAATCTTCGCATGCACGGGCTTATTCAAGCGTTCTCGCGCACAAATCGAATCTTGAACTCCGTTAAAATATTCGGAAACATTGTGTGCTTTAGGGATTTGAGTCATCAAGTTGACAAAGCGGTAGCTCTTTTTGGAGATAAAGATGCGCAAGGTATTGTGCTTTGCCCTACCTTTGAGCAGATTTTCAACGGTTATATTGATGCTAATGGATTTGAGCGTTGCGGATACAGTGATTTAGTAAATGAGCTTATGAAAAAGTATCCGCTACAAGGATTGAACATTGTTGGAGAAGAGAATCAGAAAAAGTTTATATCGCTTGTTGGCAATATTTTGCGTTTGCGTAACATGCTAAAAGCTTTCGATCAATTTGAAGGCAACGAAATAATCAAAGAGCGCGATATGCAAGATTACTTGGGGCATTACCAAGATTTGCATGAAGAATGGAAGCGCAAAGAGCAAAAAGGCGAGATTGCAGACATTACGGACGATGTTGTGTTTGAGATGGAGCTTGTGCGCCAAGTAGAAGTAAATATTGACTACATTTTGATGTTAGTGGAACGCTACCATAGCAGGCATTGTAAAGATAAAAATGTTCTTGCTTCTATTAAGGTGGCGATTGACGCTAGCCCGCAGTTGCGTAGTAAAAAGAAGCTTATTGAAGGGTTTATTGCGCAGCTTAACGAAAAGGAGCTTGAGAAGCTTGTGAATTATGGCGATACAATTACTGTTTACGATTCGAACGGCAACAAGGTGAGTATTGTTGATTGCTGGAGCGAGTATGTTGAGCAAAAGTATAATCATGATTTGGCGCAACTTGTGCAAAGCGAAGGATTAAACGATTCTTTGACTCGCAAGTTTATGGAGAAATCTTTTAGTGCTGGCGAAGTAAGTGAGCTTGGCACAGATATTAATGATTTAATGCCTAGAATGAGCAGATTTGGTTCTGCAGCTAAGGCGCGCGCTGAGAAGAAAAATCGCATTGTGGAAAGTATGAGAAACATGTTTAATGAGTTTGTTGGGCTTATTGGTTTTTCTAAATACGATTCCCAAAAAGATTGATAATTATCGTTATCAATATCATTTTTGTAATATTTGCGTGTTTTTTGCGCTTAACTATATCAATCTACTTGATATGTCGATATTATGTACCTGTGGGGCCTTTGCATGGCAAGTTTTAGTTGGGAGTGCTCAATCGGGGTAGAGCACATTGAGAAGTAGAAGTGTAAGAATACGCGAGGAGATGTTATGCGCGCGTGTGTAAAAGTGCGCCGGATTGTTCGTGACTCGGCCGCACTGATGCTGGCTGTGTGCATGTTAGTGAGTTTCGTTATAAGCTCGTTTGCTATAACTACGCCAGCTTTCGCAACAGATGCAGATCGCTCTTATGCTAGCTGGTCTGCCGTTTCCAAAGCAATCGACGACGAATTTCAGCAAGGCCAAACTGAATACAATAACGGCAATAATTCCGGTGCTGCAACTAGATTCCAAGCAGCTTACAATTCCGTTTACGTTGCTTCGAACATGATTACAGTTGTGCGCGATACCTTTGGCCAGAATAAAGTTCAGTCGCAACAAGACCAATTCCAGCAGCTGCAAACGCTTGTGTATCAACAAAATCAAGGATCACAAATAAGCGCTGTGTCGAAGGCTCTTTCAGAAGACGTTTCGCAAACTGCAGCTCAGCTCGACTCAGACTCAAAAATAGATAAGCCGAATATTTACGCGCAAAAACTTCGTGCGCAAATCAAAGCAGAACGCAAAAAGCTAGACGCTGCAAAAAAGAAAAATCTTGGGCGCAATGGCCGCACATGGAGCCAAGTTGCGCGAGAAATGAACGTTATTCTCGACAAATCCGTTGCAACATACAAATCAGCAAAAGGAAACAAGTCGCAAGTCGCAACCGCAGTTGATTTAATCAACGAAGCCTATTACCAGTATTACGAAAAGCTCGGCTTCGAAAAGAACGTAATGAACGCAATAAGCGGAAGCCGCGTTTCAACCGTCGAATATCAGTTCAAAGAATGCCGCCAAGCAATGAACAACGGCCAAACTGTTGAACAAGCTAAAAAATTCGTAACAGATCTTAAAGCAATGCTTATTGAAGATGCTGCGAAACTTGACGGCGGCACATCTTCAAACGCGAATCCGTTTATGCAGTTTATAACCAGTTCCTTCGGCCAAGCTTTTGTAATTTTGCTTCGCGAAGGCTTGGAAGCGTTGCTGGTTGTTGCGGCAATTATTGCGTACCTGATTAAATCCGGCCACAAAAACATGGTTAAGTACATTTACTTAGGACTTGTGGCAGGCATTGTGGCTTCGTTGATTGTTGCTGCGCTGTTTGGATTGCTTTTCAACGGTTCTGGACCTCAGCAAGAGATTACAGAAGGTGTGGTTGCGCTGTTTGCAATGCTTATGCTTCTGTACACAAGCAACTGGATGATTTCGCGTTCTTCCGTACAAGCATGGAACAAGTATATTAGCGAGCAGACTACGGCTGCCGTGTCTAAAGGCAGTTTGATTTCGCTCGCGCTGCTTAGTTTCCTTGCGGTGTTCCGTGAGGGTGCGGAAACTGTAATCTTCTACCAAGCTATTTTTGCTGTTTCGAACGGGGCTGACTCCATGATTTGGGGCGGTTTTGTTGCTGCTGCTGCAGTTTTGGTAGTGATTTTCCTGCTTATTCGTTTTGCTTCCGTTCGCATACCAATTCGCCCATTCTTTACCGGCACAAGCGCTCTTATGTCTGTGCTTGTGGTGATTTTTGCTGGCGGTGGCGTGCACGCTCTTATTGAGGGCGATGCGCTCGCAGGTATGTATATTCAAGGCTTGCCAACTAACGATTGGCTTGGGTTCTATCCGTATGTGGAAACGATTGTGGCTCAAATTTTGGCTGCAATCGTTGTGATTTCGCTACTTTGCGTGTCTATTGCGCGAAGCCGCGGAAAGCGCGCGGATACACTGCAAAAATAAAAATCAAAACTAAAAATTAAAAATAAAAATCAGACTAATAATCAACCAAAATTAAAAATAGAAATAAAAATAAATAAGAAGAAAAGAATAAGAAAATAATTAACCAATAGAAAAGGTTAGATATGAAGAATAATAAGATGATGGCACTTGCTGCTTTGGCTCTCGCAGGTATGCTTGCGCTTACCGGCTGCGGCGCTAACGGAAATTCAGCAAAATCTGCTTCTAAATCACAGGCAACCGAGCAGAAGGCCGACGACAAGGCTGATGACAAAGGCGGCGACAAGGGCTTCGAAGAGGTGCCAGTTGGCCCTCACCAGGATCAAAACATTGGACCTCTTACTATCGGTGCTGTGTACTTCCAGCCAGTGGATATGGTTCCAGCTGGCATGGGTTTGAAGGCAAGCGAGGCTAGCTTCCACCTTGAAGCAGATATTCACGCAAACAAGGCAGGCACTAAGCTTGGCTACGGTAAGGGCGAGTTCATTCCAGATTTGACAGTGAACTACGAGATTGTTGACAAGGCAAGCGGCGAATCTGTTGTTAAGGGTACTTTCATGCAGATGAACGCTTCCGACGGTCCTCACTACGGTGCAAACGTTAAGCTCGACAAGGCTGGAAACTACAAGCTCGTGCTTTCAGTCGAATCCCCAGAAAAGAAGGGTTGGATGCTTCACGTTGATCCTGCTACCGGCGTAACCGGCCGCTTCTGGACTGAGCCAATCAAGGCTACTTTCGACGACTGGAAGTACACTCCTCGCCAGTGGTAGTAATAATTAGTAATTGCTGGTAATTATTTGCAATAGCTAAAGATAGCTAAAAATAGTTAGTAATTATTAGTAATTATTGAATAATAGATTGTAACTAATAGCAAAGGAGGGAGTTATGCTCAGACTGTTCGTAGCAGTTATGCCTGGGTTGCTCCCTCTTACGCTACTTGCAATGGGCTTAAGTGTCTCGCTTACGGTGGGCGAGGGGCGCGATAAGCCGCTGAGTGCGCGCTGGAGACTGTACGGATTGTCGGTTGGCACAGTTGCTGCACTCATTTTTGCTATTCTTCGCGCAAGCGTAGTAATTAACCAACGCAACTTTGTTAATATGCCGGCTCTGTGCATTGCAGTTCCTCTTGATATTGCTGCAATTGCGGCGGTAATTCGCTCGCACAAAACTGTTGAAAACTGGCGTGAGCACCCGCTTTCAATGCACATAAGTAACGCAATTGGCGCTTGTTGCCTAGCGTTTACAGTATTTTATGCTCTTCCGGACGTTATTTTACAGCTTACGATTTTTGTAGATTCAAGCACGCCTCCTTTTACTTCCGACATGCTACTTCGTGCGCTCGGATTCGTGCTTGGTGTTATTGCTGCGATTTGTTTAAGTCTTATGGTTCGTTCGTTGCGGGCCACGTCTAACGCGATTTCCTTCAAAATTGCGATTGTACTCAGCATGATTATTCTGCTTGTGCAGCACATAACTTCACTTTTGCAGATTATGCAAGGAAGCATTCTGCTTTATATTGACGACTTTTCTTTCAGCGTGCTTGTTTGGCTGATTAACAATAATCCGCTGATGATTATGGCGCAAATTAGCGTATTTTTGATTCCTGCAGTTGCTTCTCTCGTAATCGGCTTTAAAACGGCAGTAGTTGGCGAAAATGCTGCAGAAATTCGCGCTAAGCGAGCGTTTAAGCGGAAATCTCGAAAGTCTGCGCTCGCAGCGCTTTTGGCTGCGGTTACAGTAATACTTACGCTTACTGTAGGCGTATCTATTATGAATATTAAGCCAACTTTAACTCCGCCTGAACCTTACGAATTGCATGACGGCTTGGCAACTATAAACTTTGTGCAAATTTCAGACGGCCACCTTCATCGCTTCCAATACAAAGCAAAAGACGGCACTGTTATGCGCTTTATAATCATTAAAAAGAATGGTGGAGCGTACGGCGTTGGCTTGGATGCTTGCGAAAACTGCGGTGATGCAGGTTACTACGAAAAAGACGGTAAGATTATTTGCCGCAAATGCGACGTAGCAATTAACTTAGCAACCATTGGATTTAAAGGTGGTTGCAATCCTATTCCGTTCCCGTACAAGGCTGGGCATGGCAAAATCACAATTCATACTGCTGATTTAGACGTGCTTAGTTCGCACTTTAAGTAAGGAGCAACGCAAATGTTTATGATGCGTATGGTTGCTCGATCTCTTGTGCGGCAAATAAAAAAGCGTCTGCTGATTGCGCTTGTAGTGTGCTTAAGTGCGTGCGTTAGTGTTGCTATGCTCAGCGTTGTGTACGACGTTGGAGACAAGATTAATGCCGAGCTTAGTTCGTACGGTTCGAATATTGTGGTTCAGCCAAAATCTAACGCTGTTGTGAATGATTTGTATGCGTCTCGCAAACAAACGAATTCTGCTGCTTTACATAGTTTGTCAGCTGCAGAAAGCCAAGAATCTACTGATTTTTTGAAGGAATCGGATGCTGCGAAAATTAAAATGATTTTCTGGGCGTTCAATATTACGAATTTTGCGCCGAAAATAACGGTTCATGCAAATCTTGAAGCGAATTCTTCTACTAAAACTGTTGTGCCTATTGTTGGAACTTGGTTTAATCGTAAGCTTGCGCTGGCTTCTGGTGAAACAACTGTTGTTGGCGTTCAAGGTTTGCGTTCGTGGTGGAAGATTCGCTCGGGTCGTTGGGCAAAAGATAATCAATCCGAGGCAATGGTAGGTTCGCAACTAGCTGAGCGTTTGCACTTAAAACTTGGTCAGCGTTTGCGTTTGCTTCGTGACGGGCGCGAGGTTTCGTTGCGTGTTGTGGGCGTATACGATTCTGGTGACGACGACAATAACGCAATTTATGCAGATTCTAGCAATGCTCAAAGTCTTGCAAATAAGCCGGATAAGGCTGATTTGATTGAAGTAAAGGCGCTTACAACTCCAGAAAATGATTTGGCGCGTAAAGCAGCTAAGAATCCGGCGGCTTTAAGCCAGGAAGAGTGGGAGACTTGGTATTGCACAGCTTACCCGAGTTCTATTACTTACCAAATTGAGGAGGTAATTCCGGGAGCTGTTGCAAAGCAGGTTCGTCAAGTTGCGGCGTTGCAAGGCAACGTGTTAAATAAGACGCGTGCTGTTATGGTTTTGATGACTGCGTTGAGTTTGATTGCTGCTGCTGTTGCTGTGGCGAATCTTATGGCTGCTTCTATTTCGGAGCGTTCTGGCGAGCTTGCCTTGCTTAAAGCTTTGGGTGCGCGAGATGGTGCTGTTGCTCGTCTTATGCTTATGGAAACTGCGGTTATTGCATTTGCTGGAGCGCTGTTTGGCATGGTTTTGGGCTTTGCAATGGCGCAGATTATTGGTTTTACAGTGTTTGGGTCCGCGATTTTGTTCCGTCCAATGGTGTTTGTGCTTGTGTTTGTGCTGCTTGCGCTGACTGTGCTTGCGGCTGCAGGTTCGTCGATTCGTTCGATTTTGAGTGTGCGTCCTGCGGAGGTGCTTCATGGCAGGTAAATCTTATATTACGTCGAATAACACGATGTTTATTACCATGCTGTTTAGCGCGGTATTTCGCCGTAAATCGCGCGCTGTGATGGCTGTTATTGCAACGCTTGTTGGTGCTGCTACGTTGTTTTGCTTAGCTGCAATATGCCTTGTTGTGCCTCAGCAGATGAGCGACGAAATGCGTGCTTATGGAGCGAATATCATCGTAACGCCAATTGAGGGCGAGTGGAAAAACGGTATTGATCGTGCAATGGTTTTGCATACAAACGACATGGTTCTTGCAAAAGGTGCTATGCGATCTGCTACGTATCGTTACGAAAATGTGCGTATTAACGCGGCTCCGTATGTTTTAACTGGAATTGATGTTCGTTCAGTAAAGTCACTCAATAAGCATTGGAACGTGGATGGAAATTGGCCTAGCAGTGGCAATGTTATGGTTGGTCGAGATGCTGCTTCGGCTATGGGATTAAAAATAGGTTCTCGAATAGCGATTGCGTATAGGTCTTCGGATAATACTGTTGGTTCGCATAAGCCTGCTGAGAAGTCTACACAAAATTCTTCTGCAAGTTCTACTGACAATTCTGCAGATCATTCCGCACAAAAATCTTCTCAACAAAAGCTTGTTGAAGGCCGCGTTTCAACGGATATTATGGATACTCACGGCACAACTTTCCGCGTTTGTGGCATTTTGGACACTGGTGGTGCGGAAGATTCCATGCTTTATGCTCTTAATGCGGATGTGAATTCTCTTACTGGTGTTAAGCGCGGAGCAGATGTGATTGCTTACTCGTCTTCTGCACCTAGCGTTGATGCGGTTGTGAGAAGTATTAACGATATGACTTCTATGCGTGTGCGCGCTCAACAGGTTACTAAAGTTACTGCTGCAGATACTGGTATTGTTACAATGCTTCGCAGCCTGTTTTGGATTGTGTCGCTTGTTGTTTTGGTGCTGATGATGGTTGGTGTTAGCACTACGATTTCTTCGATTGTGCAGCAGCGTCGAAACGAAATTGGTTTGCGCAAAGCTTTGGGGGCAAGCGCTAAGAGTATTGGCGTGGAATTTACTGCGGAAGCTGGATTGTACGGTTTCGTTGGCGGTATTGCTGGTACAGCAGTAGGGTATGTGTTTGCGCGCTTGCTTGCAGCAATGGTGTTCTCTAGAGATTTGGGCGTGAATTGGTGGCTTGTTGCGTTTTCTGTGGCGTTTAGCATTATTGCGTCTTGCGTTGCTGCGTTGCCGCCTGTTTTGCGCGCTTCAAAAATCGACCCTGCGATTGTGCTTCGAGAAGAATAGTTTTAAGCGTAAATTTATGGATTGTTTAAGATTTGAGCTAAGGATTTGAGTTAAGGATTTAATATGACAGAGAATGTAGAAAATAAGCTGGAAGGCGCGGAGTCTAAGCCAAAAATGCTGTTGACTTTGGATCATATTTCCAAGATTTACGGCTCTCTTCGCGCGGTTGACGATTTGTCGCTTACTGTGCCAGAAGGCGAGTGGCTGTCTATTGTTGGCTCCAGTGGCTCTGGCAAAACAACGCTGATGAACATTATTGGCTGTATGGATTCGCCGTCCAAGGGTTCCGTGTCTTTGCAAGGTCGCAAACTTGAGGATTTGAACGCAGGCCAGCTTGCTGACGTTCGTAAAAACGTAATCGGCTTAGTTTTTCAAAAGTTTTATCTTGTTCCGCATTTAACAGCTGTTGAAAATGTGATGGTTGCGCAATATTATCATTCGGTTGTTGACGAAGCTCAAGCAATGGACGCTTTGGATCGCGTAGGTTTGAAGGATCGCGCTCACCATTTGCCAAGCCAGCTTTCGGGCGGTGAGCAGCAGCGCGTGTGCGTTGCTCGTGCGCTTATTAACTGCCCTAAGTTGCTTCTTGCGGATGAGCCGACTGGTAATTTGGATGAAAAAAATGAGCAGATTGTGCTCGACTTGTTTAAGCAGCTGCACAATCAAGGCACTACGATTATTGTTGTAACTCACGATTCTTTGGTAGCTCAATGCGCGGATCGCGAAATTATGCTTAATCACGGTGTGCTTGTTGGTGAGCGTTGGAATAATGAGGATGCGCGCAAAGCATACGAGACGATTGGCGGCAAGCCTGCGTTTACGAGTGCTCACGTTGATGAAAGTGTTGTGGAAGCTTTACAAGACCATGAGCCTACTAAGTCGCCTAAATTAGCGAATTTAGATGATTAGTTTTTAGATGATTAGTTGCGTATAGTTTTTAATTTAAGATTTGAAGGCGATGATTTTATGGTTTCAGATAATATGTTTCACGATGTTTCACGCGACGATTTGAAATCCAAAAAAGTTACGAAAACCGTTGCTGCGCTTGCGATTGTAGCTGTGTCGTCCGCTATGTTTTCTGCTTGCGGCGAGCCGAGTGCTGTGCCGATGAACGATGAGTTTGCTGGTAATTCTGGTCAGAGCGCGGATGATGATGGTAATCCTTCTGGAAAGTACGATGCTGGTGCTCAGCAATCTAAGTCTTCTGCGCAAATTGAGGATTCTAGAGATTCGCAAGATTCTCAGCCTAAAACTGACACCGGCAATTACAAAGATGGCGACTACAAAATCAAAGCTACGTATGGCCCGGTTGCAGAAGATAGTATTGATGTTAAGCTAAGCGTTTCGAATGGCAATGTTAGTGGCGTCGAAATCACGCCTCATCCGTTTACGCCGATTTCAAGAGGCCATATGGATGCATTCTCAAAGGCTATACCCGGCAAAGTCGTTGGAAAGCCGTTGAAAGATCTGCATATTTCGGTTGTTGCTGGAGCAAGTTGGACTAGTGATGCCTTCAACAAAGCGCTTGACGTTGCTCGCCAAGAATCCTCAATTCAATCCGCGCAATAATCTTAACCAACTTACTTTATTAATATAACCGTGATTATATTGTTGAATATTCGTGTGTAATTAATAGGGGCTAGTACTGCAGTTGCTTCAGTACTAGCCCCTATTATTGTTTATTTTTGCTTGTGAAATTATTGTTTATTTATTTTATGCGCTTTAATTTTGCGATTACTACAGCAAGTCCAGACGTTAAAATTGCAGAAAAAGCAATCAGTAATATTTCGTTTCCTGTTTTTGGAAGTTGGTTATTTTCGTTTTTGCGCTTTTCTACGATTTTATTATTTGGATTTTCTTTTGGCAGTGGCGCAGGGTTTGGTGCTTTTTCTGGTGTCGGCTTATGCTTTGGCCACGGTGTTGGTTCTGGAACAGGTGTCGGCTCCGGAACAGGCGTTGGCTCCGGATCTGGGGTTGGCTCCGGATCTGGTGTCGGTTCCGGTTCAGGTGTCGGTTCCGGTTCAGGATCTGGTGTCGGTGGTGTTGGAGGATTATATTCTACTGTGAGAGAAATATCATTAGCGCCTGCTGCTGCGTCAGAGTTTTTCCCTTCGCTTGTTTGCGAGCCGCACCAAGTAAAGTCAAATAATTTTGTTGTTCCATTAAATGTTGCAGCTGCATGGAAGTCGCCTGTCACCGTTCCAACAATTGTAGCTTTTCCGGAGAAATCTTGATTTATCTTTATTCCCGGAATAGTGATTTTCATTGCGTCGCCAAGATTTGTTTGTACTGCTGTCTGCAATTCCGCATACGTTTTAATACCAGATTTCAAATTAATAGTAACTGTTACAGTCTTGCCTTCAGCTTTCACATCCTGTATAGCAAAAGTATCTGAGAACCCATCGAGCTTAAGTGTATCTTTTGTGATATTTTCAGGCAGCGTTAAACCGTCTGGGATAGTAAATGTTGCCATGAACGAAGATGTCATATCGTCGAGAGTAATTTTGTTATAATCTGTCGCTTTTACTTTGGTAAATTTCTTTTCTATCTCCTTCATTTGGTCTTTTACTACTGAAGCTGCGATTGTGCCGGTGAAATCAATAGTTTGTCCTGGTGTAACCTTGTATGCTGTAGTTGCTGTGTTCTCACCAGTTAATAAATCTGCTGGAAGACTAATATTCTCCTGCTGTATGTGTTCAACGTTTGGATCAATCTCCCACTTAAGGTAGAAGGTAAGATCATCGTTCACTGGTAAATCGTCATCAATAATAGCTTTTTGGAATCCATCCTTGTCTTTGAACCAGTAGTAGTAATCTGTGCTATACACTATACCAAAGAATGAGTTTTCTTTTTTCTCATTTATTAAATGATAATATTTGCGCGTGGCAAGATTCGTATAATTTGTGTCTGAATCGGAACTTGCTTTGCCGCTAATGCCAGGTGTATTTATATTGACACTGCTATCCAAGCTTTCAATAAGATTGTTTAGCGTCTTATTTTCACTAAGTTTTGCTGTTTTCTTCACAACAGCAACATCTCCGCCGTGCTTATCTTTTTCAATGTCAAAAACGTCTGGTTTTGTCTTAAAGATGCTGCTATCGGAGAAAGTTCCGCCGTTTGCGGAGAATTTTACTGTAAATTCTTTTTCTTCCCAATTTGCATATAAGTCAATTAAGTTTTTATTCTTCTCTATAGCAATATTGCTACCTGCTTTTACAGTCTTGCCTTTGCCGTTTTTCTCTGTGGTCCAACCTTTGAAGACCATTCCTTCGCGGGCAAATTTTGCATTATTCTTAATAACTTCATCGAATGAAAGAACTTTGCTGGTGCGTTTTGGGTTAGTTTCACTAACAAGGTATGTTGCATCATCTTGAGCGCAATTATGGTAGCGAACAGCATAAGATGAGGCATCTTTTTCCCACTTTGCATACACTGTTGTGTCGCTTTTAATTATCATTTTTTCAGTAAATTTTTGCTCGCTATGCTGAGCGTTTTTGCAGAACCACCCGAGGAACTTATATCCAGGAGCAATTGGATTTGCTGGTACTTCAGTACTTCCTCCTGCCACTGTTTTTGCAAAGTTTAATGCGTAACCGCGTATAGCAAGGGATTCTTTTGCTTTAGTTGAAAAGTCAGAGAATATAGCTTCTTTAGCTTCCTCAGCCTTTGCATCATTGAGTTCAAATGTCACTTTTGCTGCTGGAACCCATACGTGTTTTTCGTTATCTTTAGAAGCTTTTTTAACTGAGTATATGTATGTCTTTTTATTTTTATTGATTGGTTTTATCTCATTTACAGAACTATCGGAAAGAGTAAAAAGGCTTAGCTTTTCATTACCATTTTCTTCACCGTTTACAGGAACAGTGCTTCCCTTGTTGCTGTGATAATCAGGAGCATATGTAACCATGTGTGAGCCTCCAGTCACAACATAGTTATTTCCTGTTCCAGCTCCACTATCTGCATTTTTACTTGCCGGGCTATCTATTAAGCAGTCTCCTCTAAGTTCAATAGAGCCGTTTTCTTGAGCTCCAAAAAGCGCTCCACTATTTTTTCCATTACCTTTGATTGTAGAATCGGTGAGAATTACTTTTCCGCTATTTACGTTTAAGCCGCCAGTGCCATTATTATTAAATTCAAGAGTAGAGTTGGTAACAGTTAATTTTCCGTTTGATATTCCAACGGAAATGCCTGCAGTAGATCCTGCGTTGACAACAATTCGTGAATTATTGGTAACAGTTGAGTTGCCTTGAATTGTTAAACCGGTTGAGTGCCGCCAACCAATTTTATTAACCACAAACTCCGAATTATCCATGTTTAATTTGTTTACGTAGTATGACATTCCAAAGCCTGCTACAGTAAGTGAAGAATTCTTCAAAGTTAAATCTCTTGCATCAAACCATGTGCGAATTTGTGATTTAACGTTAATAGTAGCGTTTTCGAAAGTAATACCATCAGCATAAAAATCTGTATCACATTTGTCGTCAGCAGTAATTTTTAATTTATCTTTGCTTGTACCTTTTACTGTTCCAGCAAGGTAGATTCCGTTACTGTCTTCTACTCCGTTATCTTTGAAATTGTATGTGCCGTCTGTAATAAGAGAGCCTTTTTCTGCTGTAAGTGCTACCTTAAACGCAGTCATTTCCAATTTGCCATCACCGCGAAGTGTGGAACCAGATTTCAGCGTGATGCCGTCGTTGGCATTATCTGAGCCTGTTATTGTGGCGCCGGATTTATCGATAGAAAGTGTAATGTCTTGTGGAATTTCTATAGGTGCATTAAGTGAAAAATTACCCTTAATGGTAATATATGCAGGTTTTTGTGCGGCTTTTTCAAGAGCTTTTTGAATAGTTTTTAATGGCTTGCTTTCAGACCCATCGTTTGCGTCTGATCCTTTTGTGCCATCTACAACAAGTTGTATTTTCGGAGCTGGATTAGTTAGTGTTACTGCTGTTGATGGGGGGGGGGTAATAGCTGATGCACTCATTGGGCATACAGACAGTAGTGACATTGCTGCAATGATAGTTGAAGTAGTAAGTATGCGCATGCCGTTATATTTATTATTTCTTCTCATTGCTATCTCCATATTGTCTGCTGAAGTTTGTTATTAGTTAATGCATCGTATTAATACAGTTTCTACACTATACCCGTAGAAGGTACAAGTATACTCGTATTTATATTAAATACAATAGCTCATAAATATTTACATAATCTAATTAATGGAATGATAGTTATTGATGCTCGTAATAGTAAGCAAAATAAGCAACTTGATGATTTTCATTTTGATTTACTTAATAATCATGACTCATATCGAGCTGATTATAACAATTTTGGTACTACAATCACCTTAATCTTTGACTTCGAAGATAGTGCCTTCGTTACGAATCATCGTTGCTGTCGTGGCTCCGTTTGCTGCCATAAATGGAATAATCGCATTACTGTATTCGTGCATGAATTGTGCAAAATCATGATTCCAAGATATAACCGCAACGTACAAAAGAAGGAACTCAATTGCTGTAAATAATGCCCACTTAAGAATCCAAATAAGCGTTTTTTTAATAACTTTTATAGAGTCCTTGCTCATGAGTTGCCTTCTTTCTAATTTGCTGTTTTGTTCGTTAGCATTGTAGCTAATTCACGTGCGCTTCCTATCGTTCGTATGTATTTCTAGTATAAATGCCGCAAGTCTTCGAGCAATACGATGTACTCAGAACTTAGTACTCAAGATTGCGCGGAAAATGTTTGTAATTAGACTTAAAGCAACGCACAAATAAGTTGCACAAATAAGTTGCAAATACGTTACAGATACAAGGAGATGCAAACATGAACAGCGCAAATATGGGTAGTGCAAGCATGAGTGATTTTGGTATAAACTCTTGGCAGCCAGAAGATAACGTAAACAAAATAGGAAAAGTTTGCGAAAATAGAATTAATCAAATTCAAAAGCAGGAAGATAAACTTGCGGAAAATAGTAGCGAAGAGCTTTCACAAGATGAAATTGATGAATTAGCTAAGCAATTAGAAGAATTCTTTACAAAATATATTGTGCTAGAAAATGGCTCTTTTGTTGTAAAAGAGGATGCTATTATTGCAGACGGTTATGGCAATCAAATAGAATATTTTCGCAATGCTGCAAAAGGATTAAATCTCTCTATGGAAGATCAACAATAAGCTTAAATCCTTAAAGTCTTAAATCTTTAAAGATCGCTTTCGTCAATAGGGTGACCTTGTGGGCGCTTTATTACTCGCCACAGAATCACCAATGTTAAAACGCCGTTTGCAATTCCGTAGTAATAAATCCAAGGAACGTGAATAAGCCCACAAATAAAGCATGAAATAATATTTGTTAAATTATTTAGATAATTGTTGAGTATTTGCTTATTTTGTGATTCGACTTTTTTGCGTTTTTGCTCAAGAGTAATTATGTAATCTTTGCTGTTCTCTATATTCTCAACATCACTACTTATGCTGTTATCACCCGCGCCGTCAATCTTAGATATATTATTTTCGATATACGCATTTTTTTCTTTAATAACGCTTTTGCGCAAGAAAAAATATGCATAAGAATACAATGCAACGGAAAGAAGTCCTAGAACAAGCCATAAAACGAAAAAGCCAAAGCTACGCATAAAAGCAGCTGTTGAGGCAAGCGCCATCGCAGCTACTTCTGCGGAGTGCAATACTACTAATCGTTTTGTCATATAATCCTGCTGCAATCATTATTGAAACTGCATTTTCAAACGCAACTAAAAGTCACATATTGTTACTTATTATAAGCACATATGATTTACGCGCAGTACTTGTAATCATTTTTTACTACACAATTTGCCCTACTTTGCGCGCGTTTATAAAGTAGAATATAAGAAAAGTAGCGTGTGATTGCAAGAAAGCCATTATGCCAAAAACGTATGCAATAGTAGATAATGACCCACTAGTTTTAGCGGTTATGCGAAACGTGCTCAGTAAGCTTTTGCCAAGCGAGTACGTGTGCAAATGGTGCGTAAAATCAGGCGTTCAAGCTTTGAAATATTGCCTCGTAACAAAAACAACTCCGGATTATATTTTGATAGATATGTCAATGAAAGACATGTCTGGAGTGGAAGTAATACGCGCAATTCGTGAGCAAAACAATAATATTGTTTTAATTGGCATGACCTCTTACGATTGCAAATCTTACGCTTCGATGGTTGCGCAAGTTGGTGGGCAAGCTATGGTTGCTAAAGACAATTTCAAAGGACTAGCAGAAGCTTTGCAATATTGCGATAATCAGAACGTGTATGGCTGCCGTTGCGTTAAGGATGTTGCTTACGATTTTGTTACTCCGCAAGAATCTTTTATTAGGCTTTCTAAATCAAGGTCGCGCAGCGTTTTGCCGCCGCAAGAACTAAAAATCATAGAGTTGCTCGCTAAAGGTTACACGACGAATCAGATTGCGGCTCAACTTGGTCTTATGCCAAACACTGTAAACACGCATATTCATAGGATTTACAAAAAATTGCATGTTTCTAATCGTGTGCAAGCAATATCCGCATTTGCTGCAATGCAAAATCGTGAGCAGGCTAGCAATCTGCAATATTTTAATGATTTGCCGCAGAATCATCCGAATATTTTGCAAGAAACGGATAGCGCATGTTAATGAAAACATTTTCGCGCGTTATTGAGTTGGTTAAAAGCTGGAAAATTCAGCGAACTTTATTCATAATATTGGCGATTCTTGTAGTGTCAATGGATGTGCAATCGTGCAATACAGCTGGGTTGTGGCATAACACGCAGCAATCTGTGTGCCAATACGTTTGGATGTTTGCAATATTTCTTTTGATTGCTTTTCCGCGTCAAATATCACTCGTAACTCCGATTTTGTATTGCGTAACGTTAGCAGTACCAGGCGTAAATGCAACTTGCGTGCTTTTTGCGCTGATTGCTAGCATGTTTGTTGCAGGCTTTTACGATTCGTGGAAGTATTTGCTTTGTGCGTACATAGTTTCGCTGAATATTATGTACTTTGCAAAATTAGAGTATATTCCGCTTACTTTCCCTTGTTTTATTCTTATTTCCATGATTTGCGGTTACGCTTTGCGCAAGTATTTGAACATGTTGGAGGAAAATAATCGTGCAAAAATGGATATTGTACGAAGCAATTTCCAGTCTTATATTGCGTCGGTTGCGTTGCAATTGCATGACGATGTGAATAATGAGATTACGGATATTACTCTACTTGCAACGGATGCTTTATATGCTGAGAACAGTGAGCATACAACAGAATCGTTAGAGCAGATTATTGAACATTCGCGTAACGCGCTTTCTAAAACGCGACTTGTTATTAATCTGCTTGAGCAAGCTGAGCATAAGTATGATGATTCTTTAGATTCGAATATTGCTAGTATTGCTAGCACGCAGTTTGTTTATGGTTCTAATAGCAATGATCGCATGAATTTGACTGATTTCTTATGCAATATTCGTGCGCGCTTACAAGCTGAACAGCAGATTTGCGAGCAGCTTGGGTACTATGGCTCTCTAACAGTGGTTGATAAAAGTTCGGGGAGTGGTGATTTTACTGCATCTGCAACTGTTAGTACTGAAAAGGCTCAGTGTGCGATTAGCATGTGCAATGAGCTGCTTACTAATATTCGTAAGCATTGCAATACTAGCGTTGACTTTTCTATGAATGTTACGGTTGATGAGCGCGAATGCAGAATAATGTGCATGAATTCGATTTCGACGTTAAATAAGTTTGGTGAAAGACTTGTTTTTGGCAAAGGGCTACTGTTCCACAAAAAATCTGTGGAACGTTTAGGTGGATCTTTAAGCGCTCAAAAAGATGACGACACTTGGCTGGTTAATGTTGTTATTCCGCTAAACTAGCAGCGCTCAAATCATGCGTTATCGTGGCAGTTTTTGCTAGATTTGCGATTTCTGCCACGATAACGTTCGATTTCCTTGCTTATATTGCAAAATAATATAATTCAGATTATTATAATTATGATTATAATAATCGCGATTATAATAACTTGAGCGCAGATTCAGCAGCTATAAGATGCGCTGAAAAATATTGCAATTATTAGCGTAACGGCAGGTGGAATATGGTTTTTGTTGGCAGACAAGACGAGTTACAAGTACTTGAAAAACTGTATGAAAACAGCAATCACTCGTTCCAGATGGCAATAGTTTATGGTCGAAGACGAATAGGAAAAACTTCGCTTATTTCACAATTTTGTAAAAATAAGCGCGCAATACTTTTTACTGCTCGCGAACAAACTAATATTGAGAATTTGCGTGATTTCTCGCGCGCGGTGTACGACTTCTTCAATCTACCGTCAACTACAGGATCGTTTAACAATTGGAACGACGCTCTCGATTTTATTGCGCAACAATCTAACAACGCAAATCAAATTGCTTCTCAATCTCCACTTATTCTAGTTTTCGACGAATTTCCTTACGCAGCTCAAGCAGATAAATCCTTAGCGTCAACATTCCAAGTCGCAATAGATCATAAATTTAAGAACACGAACATGACTCTTATTTTGTGCGGAAGCAACGAAGGATTCATGGAAAGTGAAGTGCTTGGCAAAAAGAGTCCACTTTACGGAAGACGTACCGCACAGATTCGCTTGCAACCATTTGATCTTTTTGAAGCATCTGAACTTATGCCAAATAATGCTACTTGGGAAGATAAAATCAACTATTTTGCATCTCTTGGAGGAACACCATACTATATTGAACAGTTAGATAATAACTCTTCGTTTGTGGAAAATCTTGAGCAGTTATGCTTTAATATTTCGGGAATTTTGTACGCTGAACCAGACATGCTTATGCGCCAGGAATTGCGCGATCCATCAACATACAATAGTGTGCTAAATGCTCTTGCAACGGGATGCAATACTCCAACTTTAATATCGGATCGTATTGGATTGCCGGCTACATCAGTGAACGTGTATTTGAAAACATTAGAAGGCCTTGGATTAATTGAAAGAAATATTCCATTCGGTATGAATCCACTTCATTGCAAAAAAGGATTATGGCAGATTTGTGACCCATTTTTTGCGTATTGGTATAGGTTTGTAGCGCCTAATAAAGGATTGATCGAGCGTGGACTTTCGCGCGCTGCCGCAAGTAGTGTTCTTGGTGGCGAACATGAAGTGTTTAGCACTTTTGTAGGTCAACAGTTTGAGAAAATGTGCGAGCAGTGGATTGTGCGCCAATGTAAAATTGACGGAATGGACTTTTTGCCAACTAAGTTAGGTAAATGGTGGGGTGCGGATCCTATTGCTCGTGAACAAACTGATATCGATATTGTTGCAGAAGACGATATTAACAAGCAGCTTATTATTGCAGAATGTAAGTGGCGTAATAATCTTAACGAAGCTGAAGCAGTGAGCAAGTTGTTGCAGCGAGCAACTTTAGTTGAGAATGCAAAAAATCGCGATTATAAGAAAATATTTATGCTTTTTACAAAGCATCCAACTTCTTACAATCCTCGTCATGCTAAAACAAGCATCAACTTTGTTGACGCGCAAACAATGTTTTTTAACTGATTACGAGACAATAGTTACGAGACTATATTGCGTAGCAATAATCACAAGTTATCGTGGCAAAAATCGCAAATCTTACAAAATCTGCCACGATAACGTGTGTAACATAGCAACGAAACAGCATTCTGCATCACAGATTATCTGCTTACTTGCATCTGCTGCGCAAAGGCGCGTCCAAATACTCGGTCGAAGCGCAAGAAAGCACAATAAGTATCTTGCACAATGGCTATTTCTCTGCATGAATCGGAACATGTACATTAATAATCCACGAATCGCCATCTTCAATAACTTTAAAAGTTCCGCCAACGCGTTCCGCAAGCGTCTTATGAAAACGCAGCCCATATCCTAATTGCAAGTTAGCAAGAATACCTCGTTGCGCACTATTTATACACGTAATATGACATTCATGGTCATTAAGCATTACATTCATGGCGTATTCTTTAGGCTTTGCAGCATGCTTTTTTACGTTCGCAAGCAGTTCTCGGCAAATATACTCAATTTGAGCACATTCTTCAAAAGGCAAATGGATTGATCGAGAATCTTCAGCAACTAAATCACTATTCAAGTCAATGGAACCAATATAGCCAAGCTTTTCAAATGACTTTTGTTCACCATCAAATAAAACGCGTAATCCTGTACAAAAATCTTTATAACATGTAGTCGATTGCATAACATCGCCAGTGCTTGCAGTTGTAGCATTGTCAAGAAGAGAAATGATATTACGTGCTTTATGAACAGTTGTAGTAGCACGTTGAAGAATCTCTCGCGAATTTTCATGCTCTTGCTCATGAGTCGTTTGAGGTTCAATAGATTGTTGAGCCATCATCATAATGCTGGAAAGCTCATTAGTTACTTCATCGTGCATGCGAATTGCGGCAATAGTGGCATATTTTTGAAAAACGTTGTAACGCTGTGCAAATAACTGTTCCTGCTGTTGGTGAATAGTAGAAATATAGTATTTTACGATTGCACTAGAAATAAGAGTGATAAGAAGCCACCACGCTAACACATAAGCGTTTTGAAAATCGCAGATAATAAAGAACCATGAAGAAACTCCGCAAGAAGAAAGCACGGTGTACCAAGGTTGAGTAATTACAGCAATTGCCAAACAAATCAATATGGTAAGCATCATAGATGAATAGTTGATATTGGGCGCAATAATTACCAATGGCATCCAAATGAGCACAATAAAAGATGCTTTACGAGGCCATATTGCAATACATAAGCAGATTACAATCCATACTATTTCAACCGTAATGGCATGCCAATTAGAGTAGTAATGAAGATTATTATAGGAAAAAATTTCAAGAATCAAAGTACAACTTATGATCACACCAATTCCAATTTTCTGCCAGGCATCATGCGGCAAAAAATTGATCATACGCGTTAATAATTTCATAACTACCTACTTTTACACGTTAATTTCTTACACGTTATATGTCATGCGAATACTTTGCGAGCGCAGCAAGTGCCTGCATTCGACTTCGGACTTGAAGTTTTCCATAAATACGCCGTAAATGCGTGTTGACTGTTGAAACTTTCACATTAAGCTGATCTGCAATCTCTTTCGTAGAATACCCCTGTTTGCACAAGCGCATAATTTCCGATTCTTGAGGAGATAAAACTGAAGTCTTCGGAAGTTGAGCAATCATATTAAATGATTCTTGCGGAGTGTGAAAATAGTCAATATATTGTGGCAATTCTGGGCAACCGTAGCTCGTTGCGCGCAATTGGATAGCTGCAACTACGTCTGCTAAATTGTCTTTATGCACTAACGCTTGACCACCCGACTTAGCAACTTGCAATACGTATTCATCTAGCATGTAGGAAGTAATGCCAATTAAAACAATATTACTATTGCGCTCGCGAATTGCTTTAATTACATCAACACCACTCATTTCTCTCATTGACATATCTACTAAAAGTATGTCAGGAGTATTTTCTGTAACGCAACGATGAATAGCTTGTTTTGCAGAAGAACACATCCATGCACAAACAAAGTTTTCAGGCAAACGACTTTTCAGAAGAAGTTGCATATATCGCAATACAAGCGTGTCATTATCAACAATTGCGTAAGTAGTGTTCATACAATATATGGTATCTTGTTTCGAAATCCGCTTATCAAGAGATGTGCGATTGTATTGTTTTTCTCAAATTATCAAGATTGTACACATTAAAGTGCCATACGCTAGCACTTTCCGTTGGCACACTCCATTCTTCGGTTTTGCCATTCGCGGTAAAACGAATTATTTGAGTTGTTGGCTTATTTATAACTTCAAAATTAGTGAGTTGATTCCATGAAATGCGACGAAGATGCTTATCGTCTAATTTAGCTAGATTACCCGAGCCTAAAATGACATTCGGATTAACAATAATAAACTCATTATTAGTGGCAGCAATAATACGCGCATCAACGCCTTGCGCTACATAGAATAATTTAGGTAACAAAAATAGTTTGATTAAATCTTTCCACCAAGGGTTGTACTTCATAGTAAGCACATACGTCTTATCAACTGAAAGATTGTGATTTTTAAAGTACTTGACGATATCTTCTTCTCGTATACCGCGCAAAGGATTAGTCATAATAAGCACCTCCTCGTGATTCTCGTTTTGTAAATTACCAACATACTAACGTGCAGATTTTATATACACAAATAGGCGTACCTATTTTTAACGATAGTGCTTTTAGAAAACTTTTTAAAAAAACTTTTACTATTAGTAGTTTGTATGTTCCTAACAATCAATATTTAAGAATATTTCCGTTTTGGAACTATTTTTAAATAGAGGCATACTTATGGAGTTATCGTGGCAGTTTTTGCTAATTTTGCATTTTCTGCCACGATAACTCGCTTAAAAAATGTAGCGTTGCAATTCTTTGTTGCTTTTACACTACAAAAAAGATAAAATGTTAGTATGAAAGCAACAGAAGTGAGGCTATTGTGTCAAACAAAGAGATACTCCTTAACTATTTAGATAATAATCATGGAATAATTACATACAAGGATTGTAAAACATTAGATATTCCAACTATATATTTAACCCGTTTGGAAAACGAAGGTGTTATTAATAGAATTGAAAGGGGAATTTTCCTCTCTCTCAATGGTGATTATGATGAATATTACTTCTTTCAATATCGTTATCCACAGGCCGTATTCTCTTATGTTTCAGCTCTTTATCTTCAAGGTTTTACAGATGAAATTCCACAACATTTTGAAGTAAGCGTTCCTAGAGGATATCGTTTTAATAATCCACCCTCAAATTTAGCTATTCATTGGGTTTCAAGATTGTATAGCAAGTTAGGCGTTACTACAGCGGCTACCCCGATGGGTAATAAAGTACGTGTCTATGATTTTGAACGTATTATTTGTGATTTTATAATAAACAGAAACAGCATTGATTCTGAACTCTTTGTTAAAACTCTTCAAGCTTATAGTAAGTACAATGGGAAAGATCTTATAAAACTTCATGAGTATGCAACAAAAATGAATATATCCAATAAAATTAAGCAAACACTGGAAGTATTACTGTAAATAAGGCAAAATCAACAGTGGAAAAATTATTCGAAAAAATATAGTTATACAAAAGAAATCACATTTTCAAGCGTACTTGATGAAATTATAAACTTATTGAACGTTCTTAACGCTAAGCAAAATGACTAAATTTTGTCTTCGTTGGCGACAAAGTGACAATTTTGGCGACATAAAAATGTCGCTTTGCGTCATATCTCTTATGTTTATTCTTGACAAACTCATACAACAACTTTAATATTTTTAATAAAAGTTTAATTTAATTAAAGTTTTATAGGTTGACGAAAGGGGTGATATGGATCATATTCCAAAATGGATGGCTAATCTCACAAACGAAGATATGTCGTTTATAAAGAACTTTGTATTATCGTCTGGATCGTTAAAAGAAATGTCGCAAATGTATCAAGTCTCTTACCCAACGATGAGAATCAGGCTTAACAGGCTTATTGAAAAACTGCGCATAAGCGACAATGAACCAGAAGACCCGTTCGTTCTTTTGGTAAAGAGTCTTGCTATTGACGATAAATACGATGTTGACACAGCTCGAACACTCATAAATGAATATAGAAAAAGAAAGGATGAATCATGAGCTATGCATTATTTGGCCCGATAATTGACATTCTTATCGCACTTGCTATATGTGCTTTAGTGTTCTTTATTGCAAGAAGTCTTATTCGATATGCACATTCTCTTAAGAAAGACGATAAGTCATCTAAGCAGTCTGCAGAAGATAAAAGAATTGCATTACAGGACTTATAAAACACAAAAACCGCGTTATCGTGGCAATTTTTGCGAATTTTGCAATTTCTGCCACGATAACTCGAAATTTAACGAAGAGAAGAGAAGCAATGCGACTACCGAGCTAGCGCCTCAATATGCAACACACGGTCACATCGCTGAGCAATCAAAGGATCATGTGTCACTACAAGCAATGTCTTGTTATATTCTTTATTCATCGCTTGCAATTGCGCAAACACTTTATCAGCGAGATCTCTATCAAGTGAACCAGTCGGCTCATCTGCTAAAATCAACGAGCCAGGTTTCAGCATTGCACGAGCAATCGCAACTCGCTGCTGTTCGCCACCAGAAAGCACAGCAATGCGGTCATTTTTAGCATACTCAATATTGAGTTCAGCAAGAACTGCATCAATCATTTGGTGTTTAACAGACTTTGACTCTTTATTATATGCCATTGCAATCCACAAATTATCAAATACGGTTCGATTATTGAGCAATGCAAACGATTGAAATAAATAGCTAATATGATAACGACGTAACTTAGTAGCAGCAACAGAATTAATAGCTGGAAGTTCTTTGCCAGCAATCTTTATTTCACCTTTATCATAGGTTTCAAGCATGCCGAGAATGTTTAGAATAGTGGATTTTCCAGAGCCGGAAGCCCCCATGATTGCTAACGATTCTCCTTGTTGCACACTAAAACTAAGATTATGCAAAACCGGTCGATTTCCATATGATTTATAAAGATTGCGTACGCTTATTAAAGGTTCAATACTATTGTTTTGCATTATCGACTACTCCTTTACCATAGAAGTAATGTGTTTATTACTCAAATAATATGTTTGTATCGTTAATAATATGAGTTCAATAATTGCCGAAATTAGCACATATATCATGCCAGAACGAGTCCGTTCAATCGAAGCAATAACAAAAAGTACTCCTTGAACGATTCCCACAAGCAAGAACGGCATAGAGAATATGCGTAATAGCGAAAAACCAAGCAATCGTTTCACCGCAATACTTTCTTGATAGCATGCTGCAAACATAGCAATAATCGCTATAAGCAATATCAACATAAGCAGGGTAATAAGCAGAATTACGCTACCAAACAATTGCAACGTCTGCATAATCGTCTTTTGGTAGCCTGCAATGCATTCTCCTACTTGTAAGAATTGAAGATGATTATCATCAAGATGATACCGTGCAGTATAAGCGTCGCTCAGATATCGAGCTGCTGCTTGATCATTCAATTTAATGTAGCTATTGTCAAGGCCGCCAGCAAGTAATGATTCACTTTCAGATGCATTCAAATTATCGCTCGTCGCATAAAAAATAATAGGATCTTTTACCATAACTTTATGATGAATATCCGTAGACCAGTTAAACCACTCGCGAGAAGGATGATACGTGCGGAATGCGAATTGTGGATGCGCAGTAAACTTGGTCGAAACATCAGTAGACGTTAAGTTGTCTGACTCTTGAAGCCACTGCTTCATCGAAGTCTGCTCTTGAGGATTATACGTGTCGGGAATGAAGTAGATGCGCACACCCTGACGAGCAAGGTTTTTGACCTCGTTATCTACAGTAAATCCTTGATCTTGCAAGTACTTAGGCGACGCCACAAACGACCAGAATGGCTTAGAAGGCACATGCTTATATACGCTACCGTTGCGCCAATCTTGTAGTATATCCGCATCAAAGAAACTTGTGTAAATAAGCCTTACTCCTGGCTTATCCTCAATAGAACGATACCATGCAAAAGCATCTTTGGCATACTGCGTCGATTGACCAGATACCGAAGCACCATCTTGCCCTACGAGGTGGTGATACATAATTCTCTGGTTTAATACAGGATGCCACATACGAGCAACTTCCACACTTTTCGTCAACTCGCCTATTGGCCCATCTATGCTATGCACACCTTCTAATACGCATGTTGATGCAATAGCATAAACGAGTGCAAGAGCAATAAGCATACCACGTTTGGTAATACGATTACGAATTGCATCTACTGGTTTTACAGAAATAATCATCAAAATGACTAATGCACTGAGAAGCAACACAACTGCAATAACTGGCAACGCTATAATCAGCGCCTGCATTAACAATTGAATATTCCATATAAATCCGTGAGTAAATAAACTCATCACGATACAAACAAGAGGATATACGGCGAGCTCTGAAACAAGTATCGGCATAAGATGACGCAAAGCAAACGATGAACGCGACCAGCCCAACAATAGGTAGCTTCCCAATGTTCTATACGAAAGATACCCATCAGCGATTATCGTAATGCCAAGAAGCAACACTGTTACAATGCAGACAATAATAAAAGTAAGTTGATTAAAACTATTGGATCGTGCTATTCCAGATTTTCCACGTTGAAAATCTTGGTAGGTTGTACCAGCGATGCGAGCAGCTTGAGTAACTAATGCATGGTAGTCTCGATTGGAAAGTCCCACAATCCTGTAATCACCAAGCTTTGTTTTACTATTGTTGACGAGGGCATCTAATTGACGAACAACTAAACGCGAACCCTCAATGGAAATAGTGGGCAGATCAGCAAGCATATCTGCTTTTGCCATATCAAGTCCAAGCGTTTTGCTACTTTCGCTGTGCAATAATTGCGTAAAGGCATGCGATGTCAGAATTGGCGTTCCGAGATATGACAAGGTAATAAGGTCTTCTTTACCTCGAGGATTGCCAAATATGCCAAGCTCAAAACCATCTACACCGGCGTCACTCGCTGCCAAGCGCATATCATTACGAACCACAAAAGCATTATGCTGAGCAACAGTATTCTTGAGTAATGCATAAATTTGATCAGCTTTGTCTTCTGTCACACCGCGTAATGAAAAAAGGCGACTCGTTTGTGGATATATAGCAATACAATCACCCAAGGAGTCGTTCATTTTTGTCAAACCTAACAGCGATGCAAATAATGCAAGCAGAAGAACAAGTGCGCATGACAATGAACGCAACAATCGAGACATCGCATACCCCTATAATAAGTTATTCATGCATACGGATTATTTGCAATCCCAATAGGCAGTAGCACATGGAACTAATGCCATTGAAACTGCTAGTACTACTGTCGATACAATACGTGAAATTTTCTTCATCGTAAACCTCCAACTTATTTGTTGGGGGGGGGGCAATGTGCCTCCCCACTAACATGATAGATTTATTTGTTTGTTGCGTCAACGAGAAATGCTAACGACGTATTTCGACCGAGTATTTGGACGCGCCTTTGCGTAGCAGATGCAAGTAGGCGGTTAATCTGTGATGCAAAATTCTGTTTCGTTGCTATTTTATACACATTATCTTGGCAGTTTTTGCGATTTTTGCAATTTCTGCCACGATAACTCGATATAACATAGCGACTGTGCAATTAAAGTTGCGCGATATAGTCGCGTAATCAGTTAAAAAATATTGCCTGTTCAACAACCTCGTCGATGCACAGGCAATATTTTCAAAACAACAAAATTTGACAAATAGCTTAAATTTTGCGGCTAAATCATTTATTCTGCTACTGAGTCAAGAACTACTAAACGTTGCCCACCATACGTTCTGGCATCAAGACAAGTTTGAATAAAGTAAACAGATTTAGGGAATGGTTGAATATACTCTTTGAATTCGTCTAATAATTTATCCGCGCTGCCGTTTCCTTCAAAATCTTTATAATCTATAACTTTATAATCTTTGCCGTTTAGTTTAACTGGTGTGCCCTTTTCGAGCTTCCTTAATAAAGCGCCTGAACTATTTAAACGGTCGACGATTATGTAATGGCCGGTATTAACGTGGAACCAGTCGTCTTGAACTGTCCAGTGATAAAAAGCATCTTTTACATAAGCCAACTGATCAGGGTACTCATCCCAAATAACGCGTTTAGTTTCACCTAGGGCTTCAAAAGTTCCTTCTTGGCCTATTACAAAAGCTTCATTAAGTTTCTTTTTTGTGTGTTTTTTGGTCTTTGTTAAGTGGTGCGTTATTTTCGTAGGTGATGGATTGTGTTTTGCTTTTGGGCTATTGCAGGCAGATATTCCTACTAACAAACTGGACAGCATTACAACGCTCAGCAATTTTTTATAAGTCATTTTCCCCATAAATGGACTTCTTTCTTCGTATAGATGTGGCTAGCGTTTGTTAGGCATCATTATTGACTTAGATCCCAAACTTGAGTGCTCGCTCGGTTCAGTCAAAAAGATCTTGGTTTGAACGTGAGGAGGAAGCGATAGTCACTTATGATTTGCGCATAAAGATATTAACAAAAACAGATGCTTTTTTCCATAGTTTTAGCGTAAAGTCTAAGAGAAATACTGTGCACATAAAAATTCGACGAGACCTGTACGTTTCTGTTAGTAGAAGCGTATGAGCCGCGTCGAATTTAAATGTAGGCGTTTATTTTGCTGCAGTAATTAATTAGACTACTAGAAATCCCAATCGTCGTCGTCAGTTTCAACCGACTTGCCCATAATGTAGCTGGAACCAGAGCCGGAGAAGAAGTCGTGATTTTCGTCGGCTGCAGGAGATAGAGCTGCGAGAATTTCTGGGCTTACGTGAGTTTCTTCTTCGCTGTACTTTGCAGGATAGCCAAGGTTCATCAAAGCCTTGTTAGCGTTGTAACGCACGAAGTCAAAAACGTCATCGTGGAAGTCAAATCCTTCGTAAATCTGACCAGAATACTCAACTTCCAAATCGTACAAAGTATCGAGCAAGTTCATAGTGAACTTTTCAAGATTCTTCTTATCGTTCTCGCTTCTAAGCTCCAAACCGCGCTGGAACTTGTAGCCAGAATAGTAGCCATGAATAGCTTTATCGCGCAAAATCAAACGAATCATATCTGCAGTATTCATCATCTTGCCGCGAGAAGCAAAATAAAGCGGAAGGTAGAAGCCCGCGTAAAGAAGCAGCGAAGAAAGCATAGTCGCTGCAATCTTACGCTTAAGTGGATCTTCGCTCTCGTACTCGCAAAGCACTGTGGTAACGCGCTGCTGCAAAACGTCGTTGCCAACAGCCCAACGGTAAGCTTCGTCAATCTCCTCGCTAGAGCAAAGAGTAGAGAAAATAGAGGAGTAGGAGCGTGCGTGAATCGACTGCATAAAAGCAATATTCGTGTAAATAGCCTGCTCGTGCTCAGTGCGAGCGTGCTCAATCTGGCAAAGCTCGCCAATAGTTGCCTGGCTGGTATCGAGCAAAGTCAAGCCTGTAAAAACGCGAGTAGTGGTCTTGCGCTCAAGGTCGGTGAGGGAGCGCCAAGAAGGAATGTCGTTACTCAGTGGAACCTTTTCTGGAAGCCAGAAGTTAGCAATAAGGCGATTCCAAACGTCTAAATCCTTGTCATCAACAATATTATTCCAATTAACTGGGCGCACGCGCGAACCGTGATGGTAGCGGTACTGAGCTGGGGTTATGGAGGCTGCCATCATAGCGTCGTCTGCGATTACGCGATTTGTGCCGAAAGGCTTATCGAGACTACTTCTAAGCTCGGTTGGGCTGAGTTCTGTCATAATTACTCCTGATTTTGTGTTTACGTTTTTATAAAATTTTTAAGTTTTGATTTAATTTTTGTAAGATTTACAGCGCTAAGATTTTTAGCGCTACGATTTACAGCGTGCAGCTTACGCAACCCTCGATTTCCGTACCTTCCAAAGCTTTTTGGCGAATACGAATGTAGTAAAGAGTCTTAATGCCCTTACGCCACGCGTAAATCTGAGCCTTGTTCAAATCGCGAGTAGTCGTAGTGTCTGGGAAGAACAAAGTAAGAGATAATCCTTGATCCACATGCTGAGTTGCTTCAGCGTAAGTGTCAATAATCGCCTTCCAACCAATTTCGTAAGCGTCTTTAAAGTACTGCATATTGTCATTCGTCATGTAAGCGGCAGGGTAGTAGACGCGACCAACTTTACCCTCTTTGCGAATCTCAACGCGGGAAGCAATCGGGTGAATCGAACTTGTGGAATGGTTAATGTACGAGATGGAACCAGTTGGAGGAACGGCCTGCAAATACTCGTTGTAAATGCCGTCGCGCAAAATCTCGTCGCGCAACTGCTCCCAGTCTGCAACGGTTGGAATTGTAACGTTAAAACGAGCGAACAAGTCGCGAACCTTTTGAGTTTTAGGCTCAAGAGAGCGGCTGCCGTCTGTGTACTTATCGAAATAGTTGCCTTTCCCTGCAGGCTTAGCGTAAGCACTCGTCTTAAAGCTTGCAAAAGCGCGGCCGCGCTCCACAGCCAAAGCGTGAGAAGCCTTATAAGCGTGGTAAGCAACCGTCATAAAGTACATGTCTGTAAAGTCAAGAGCTTCCTCGCTTCCGTACTGCATGTGCTCGCGAGCAAGGAAACCGTGCAAATTCATTTGACCTAAGCCAATAGCGTGGCCTTCCTCGTTTCCGCGACGAATCGAAGGCACGGAATCAATCGAAGTGTGCTCCGAAACAGAAGTGAGCGCACGCACAGCCAAATCAACACTTGCACCCAAGTCGCCATCCATTGCCTTAGCAATATTAAGAGAGCCAAGATTGCAAGAAATATCGCGACCAACGTGACTATAAGACAAGTCGGCGTTATAAGTGCTTGCTTCCTGAGTTTGCAAAATCTCGGAGCACAAGTTGCTCATAGTAATGCGGCCCTCAATAGGATTTGTGCGATTCACAGTATCCTCAAACAAAATGTAAGGGTAGCCGGATTCAAACTGAATCTCTGCAAGAGTCATAAAGAATTCGCGAGCGTCGATGTACTTCTTATGAATGCGCGGATTTGCAACCATCTCATCGTAATGTTCAGTAACAGAAATGTCTGCAAAAGGCTTACCATACTCACGCTCAACGTCGTAAGGGCTGAACAAAGCCATTTTTTCCTTACGCTTAGCAAGTTCGAAAGTAATATCTGGAATCACAACACCCAAAGAAAGCGACTTAATACGAATCTTCTCGTCCGCATTCTCGCGCTTAGTGTCAAGGAAACGCATAATATCCGGGTGATGAGCGCTAATATACACAGCGCCAGCTCCCTGGCGAGCGCCAAGCTGATTAGCGTAAGAGAATGAATCTTCCAAAAGCTTCATAACAGGCACAACGCCGCTCGACTGATTCTCAATGCGCTTAATAGGAGCGCCAAGTTCGCGCAAATTCGTAAGCAAAAGCGCCACGCCGCCGCCGCGCTTAGAAAGCTGCAAAGCAGAATTAATTCCGCGAGCAATGGACTCCATATTATCTTCCAAACGCACGAGGAAGCAGCTCACAGCCTCGCCGCGCTGGGCTTTACCAAGATTCAAGAACGTTGGGGTTGCTGGCTGGAAGCGGCCTGCGAGCATTTCGTCCAAATAGTTGAGCGCTGCTTTTTCGTCGCCGTCTGCAAGTTCCAAAGCGACTGCAGCTGCGCGCTGAGCGAAGTTTTCCAAATACTGCTTGCCGTCAAAAGTCTTCAAAGCGTAAGAAGTATAGAACTTAAAAGCACCCAAGAATGTGCCGAAAGTGTGGTGAGCGGCTTCTGCATGCTCGTAGAACCTATCGAGGAACTCATCGCTATATTTGTGGAACACGTTTCCGTTGTAGTAGTAATTGTCAATCAAATACTTCAAGCGCTCGCGAGTAGAAGCAAACTTCATGCTGTGCTCTTGCACGTAACCCGAAACGTAAAGCTTTTCTGCTTCCTGATCTTTATCAAACTGAATGCCTTTTTCTGGATCGAAAAGACCGAGCATAGCGTTAAGAACGTGGTAGTCGCGGCTGTTGCGAATGCGCTCGGCAGTTGTGCTACTGCTGGCGTCGTCAGTGTGATCAAGATTAAGCGAGGTAGATTCGCTCATCGGATCCGTGCTATTCATTTGATTGATTCCTTTCTTTTACGCGTTGCGCTTACTTTTTAAACGCTGCTGTTTTTATTTATTGCTTTATTTATTTGATGCTTTTATTTATTGCTTTCTTATTTTGCTTCTTTTAATTGCCTTAAAAATCTAGGTATTCCCTGCGCAACTTTTTCAATATCTTCTTGAGTTCCTGTCAACTCAAACGAATACATATTTGGAATTGCGCACTTTCCAGCAATCTGTCCGCCTGCAGCGCAATAAGCGTCACCAAAATTCGTGTTTCCGGAAGAAATTACGCCGCGAATAAAGGAACGATTTTCGCGATTATTTAGGAATTTTCGCACTTGCATTGGTATTGCTTTTGAAATATTTCCGCCGCCGTAAGTTGGCACAATTAGAACGTATGGTTCTCGCACGTTTAATTCCGGATCTTTCGGACGAAGTGGTATTCGGTACACGTTTACGTTATTGCTTGGAAAGTCGCAATTTTGCACAAATCGTAACGTGTTTTCGGAAACTGATGAAAAATATACTACAGCTCCGATTGATTCGCCTTGTGCGCTAGATTCTGGTTTGCTTGGTTTTGTGATGTTTTCTTGTTCAATCATTGTGTTCAGCTTCTTTTGATGACTCTGTGGAAGTTCCGAGTCTATCTGCAATTTGTGCTATTAAATCTGGGCGGTATCCACTCCAGGATGCGTCTGGCGCAATTACTACAGGTGCTTGACGGTAGCCTGCGTTGCGTAGCTGATCTAATGCTTCAGGACTTTTGGATAAATCAACAGTTTCAAAATTCACTCCGAGTTTTGTGAACTGTCGCTTAGTTGCATCACACTGTGGGCAATGAGGTTTGGTAAACACTGTAATTGTCATTTCAATCTCCTCTGGTGATGGGGAATTTCGTAATTCCTGGTTGTATCGACAAAAGCCAAGAAGCTAGCTTACTCCGAATAAGCACTATTTATAGTGGTGTGTCGATTGTGCAAACACTACATATAGTTATTGTTTTAAATAGCTAAAAATAGCGTGTTTGTAAGCGTGTCGTGTTTTGTAAGCGGAATATGGGCTTAGTTTTAGCTATTAAAAATGTAATTTTTCTCACAAAATTTATATTTGCAACTACTTAATTTGTATATTGCGAAGCCTTGTGCATATCCGTCGATAAAATTAAAGTTGCGTTTCTTGAAGGGGCGTAACGCAAAGTAAAAAATTGTGCATTTTATAGTTAATGCAGATTGCTTGAGTGCGCAAAGCGTGCGTGCAAACAAAACAAAATACAAGATAAGAGGTGTCATAATGACTCAAGCTCAGGCAAATATTGGCGTTGTTGGCTTGGCGGCCATGGGTTCTAATTTAGCGCGTAATCTTGCGCATCATGGAAATACGGTTGCTGTTTACAATCGCCATTATTCTCGCACCGAAACTTTGATGAACGAGCATGGAAGCGAAGGTGCTTTCGTTCCTGCAAAAACTGTTGAGGAATTTGTGGCTTCTCTAAAGCGCCCTCGCACTGCAATTATTATGGTAAAAGCTGGTGCTCCTACGGATGCTGTTATTGAAGAACTTGCGAATGCTATGGAGCCGGGAGATATTATCGTCGACGGCGGAAACTCCTACTTTGAAGACACAATTCGCAGAGAGCGTGACATTCGCGCGCGCGGGCTTCATTACGTTGGTTGCGGTGTTTCTGGCGGCGAGGAAGGTGCTTTGCGTGGACCTTCTATGATGCCTGGTGGCACTGAGGAATCTTGGAAGACTCTTGGTCCTATTTTGAAGTCGATTGCGGCTGTTGCGGAAGGCGAGCCTTGCGTAACGCATATTGGTACCGACGGTGCTGGTCACTTTGTGAAGATGGTTCACAATGGCATTGAGTACTCGGATATGCAGCTTATTGCTGAAAGCTACGATTTAATGCTTCGCGGCTTGGGTATGAAGTCCGACGAAATCGCAGATGTATTTAGCGAGTGGAATAAGGGTGAGCTTGATTCTTATTTGATTGAGATTACTGCGGATGTGCTTCGTCAAAAGGACGCTAAGACCGGTAAGCCTTTGGTTGAGATGATGGTGGATCACGCTGGCATGAAGGGCACTGGTACTTGGACTGTGCAGTCTGCTCTTTCGCTTGGAATTCCAGTTACGGGTATTGCTGAAGCTGTGTTCGCTCGCGGACTTTCCAGCCAAGTTGCTTTGCGCGAAGCTGCTGAAAGCCAAGGCTTAACTGGTCCGGACGTGCATTTTGATTTGAACGATGCTGAGCGTAAGGCATTTATTGAGGATATTCGCCAAGCTTTGTACGCTTCTAAGATTGTTTCTTACGCTCAGGGCTTCGACGAGATTGCGGCCGCTGCAATTGAGCATGATTGGAATATTGACCAGGCTGCTGTTGCTCGCATTTGGCGAGGCGGCTGCATTATTCGTGCTCAGTTCTTGAACCGCGTTTCTGAGGCTTTTGAGTCCGGTGAAGCAAGCGTTTCGTTGCTTTTCGCACCGTACTTTAAGGCTGCTATTGAAAAGTCGCAGGCTGCTTGGCGTCGTGTTATTGCGCGTGCAGTTGAGCATGGTGTGCCTGTTCCAGCATTCTCTAGCTTGCTTGCATACTACGATGGTTTGCGTTCCAAGCGTTTGCCAGCTTCGTTGATTCAGGCTCAGCGCGATTTCTTCGGCGCTCACACTTATGGCCGCATTGACGAGCCGGGCGTATTCCACACTTTGTGGGCAGACGCTAATCGCCCAGAAGTAAAGCAAGATTAAAACAAATAATATTTATAAATAACAGGCTTCTGTATTTGTTATGCAGAAGCCTGTATTTTATTGTGATGAATTATTATGCGCATTTTGCGAAATCTAGTCAATGCACTCAATAGCAGCTTGCAGTGTGCCTGCGGTGGTTAGCCAAGAGATTTCGTCAGTTCCGTTTGCAAAAGACGCAGGATATTCAGGATTATTAGCTCCCGAAAGTGAATTCATTAAAGCAGCGCCCTTTTCTGCGCCGGCAGTCAAGAACCAAGTGCGACTGCTGTGAGCCAGCACAGGAACTGTAAGTGACAATCGCATTGGCGGCAACTTAGGAGAGTGGTTTACTCCAACAACAATGCGCTCGCGATTATTAACCTGCGGCAATCCCGGGAAAAGCGAAGCCATATGAGCGTCCGGACCCATGCCAAGAATTGCCAAATCAAACACTGGCTCTTTGCCAAGCAATCCTACGATTTCTTCCTCATAGTCGCGCGCTGCAGCATCCAAAATAGCATCATTTTCAGCGTCGCCGGCTGCTGCAATTTCCTCCGCACTACGCTCATCTGCAGGCATCTCGTGAATATGAGATTCTGCTAAAGCTTTGTGCGAAGTAAGTAAGTCGAGAAGCGCTTCGCGAGTTTTGCGTGCGTTACGATCCTCGCTATCGTAAGCTACGAAACGTTCATCTGCCCACCAAATATGCACTAAATCCCAATCAATTACCGTCAAAAGTGGGTTGCTGGCAAGCATTTGGAACATGCGAATTGAATCCGTGCCGCCAGTAATAAGTAAATGGAATGGCTTGTCGAGATTTTGCACATTAGCTTGTGACTCTATAATAAGAATTGCCAAGCGTTGAGCTGCAACGGCTGAAAGTACATCGGGATTATTGTAGCCGTAAACGTTTGCGTTGTGTGCAAAAGTAACTTCATTATCTGCCATAGTTATTCCTTTTATGCCGTTAAAAATGTTTCACGCGTTGTTTCACGTTTGTTTTTTTTTATAGACTTAATTGTTTTCTTCAGGATTATCTCGAACCAGCTGAGCGTAAATTTCATCCGGATCAATACGTCGCAATTCCTCACTTAAGCAATCATCCAAAGTGCGAATAGGAAGCGCAATCGGCTGAGCAGTCTGACCAGGAAGACTAATCAAAGCCTGATCTCCTCCAGCAGGGCGAGTAAGAGACAATGTGCCATCCTCGCGCTCCAAAGTTACGGAAGTAATAGCTTTAGCATTAGGATTTTCGACTATTTCTACAGGCACACGCAAACTGCTCTTAAGCCAAGCCGCAAGCAAATGCAAAGAAACATAGTGCGTAGGGCCGGTAACTTTTGCGCTAGTAATTGGCAAATGTGGAGGCTGATCAAGCATAGAAGCAAGTAAAGCACGCCATGGAGTAAGACGCGTCCAAGATAAATCTGCATCTTGCGGAGACCAGTTTTTGCGCAAGTTTTGAACAGTTTTAAGAGTATCATCTGCACGCTGAGCGTCAGTAATTCTGCTACTAGCCATAGCTCCAAGCAAATCGTGAGCAGGATCTTCCGGGGCATTCGTAGGCCACCAAGCTACAATCGGCGCATCCGGCACAAGTAGCGGAATAACAAGCGTATCTGGGTGACGAACCAAACCGTTATGCGGATACAAAATAATAATCTCGCCAGCTCCAGCATCAGCACCAAAACGCACCTGAGCGTCAAGATTTGGCACAATCTCGCCACGCTCAGCAGCGTTCTCGCTAGACCAGTCTCGAACCATAGCAATAACTCGGCAAGGATGTTCGCGGCTGGCAGCATTAGCGGCTTCTAGAGCATGCTCTAATTCTTGAAGATCCGTGTCGATTAAAAGAGTAAGCACGCGTCCGGTTGCAGACTCTCCGCGTTCTTCGTGCAATTCGTCAATTTTTTGCGAAATTTTGCTGGTATTAGTATCAGGAAGGTTGATAATCATGGCAGCCTCCAATGGCGATTATTACGAGCAAGCATATCGTCAGCTTCTTTAGGACCCCAAGTTCCAGCGCGATACGGCTGTGGTTGTGTGCCAAGTGAACTCCAGAATTCTTCAATAGGATCCAAAATCTTCCAACTTAAATTGACTTCTTCAGTAGTTGGGAACAGCGGTGGCTCTCCAAGAAGAACGTCAAGAATTAAGCGCTCGTAAGCTTCAGGTGAGCTTTCAGTAAATGAACGTCCGTAACTAAAGTCCATAGAAACGTCACGAACTTCCATAGCAGTTCCGCCGGGAACTTTTGCGCCGAAACGCATGGTAACGCCCTCATCTGGCTGCACGCGAATCACAATTGCATTACTACCAAGCTCTCGAACTGCGGTTGATTCAAACGGTAAGTGCGGTGCGCGCTTAAAAATCACAGCAATTTCCGTAACGCGCTTGCCTAAACGTTTGCCAGTACGCAAGTAGAACGGCACTCCAGCCCAGCGGCGAGTATCAACGTCTAATCGCACAGCAGCATACGTTTCCGTAGTGCTTTTAGGGTCGATTCCTTGTTCTTCCAAGTAGCCAACTGCTTTGTAAGAGCCTTGCCAGCCTGCTGCGTACTGTCCGCGAGCAGTATTTGCAGCTAAATCGTGAGGCAAACGAACAGCAGATAAAACTTTCGTTTTTTCTGCGGTCAAATCGCTAGCTCGAAAACTTACAGGCTCTTCCATAGCCGTGAGTGCCATAAGCTGAAGCAAGTGGTTCTGAATCACATCTCTTGCAGCGCCAATTCCGTCGTAATAACCGGCACGCCCGCCAATACCAATATCTTCAGCCATCGTAATTTGCACGTGATCAACGTAATTCGCATTCCAAATCGGCTCGTACATTGCATTAGCAAAGCGGAAAGCGAGCAAATTTTGCACCGTTTCCTTACCTAAGTAATGATCGATGCGGAATACGGAATTAGGATCAAAAACTTCTGAAACAACGCGGTCTAATTCGCGCGCGCTCGCTAAATCATGGCCGAAAGGCTTTTCAATAATTACGCGACGCCACGCGTGCTCGGAAGAGTGGGAAAGTCCGGATGCTGCCAACTGTTGTGCAACAATAGGGAAGCTTGAAGGTGGAATAGACATGTAAAATGCGTGGTTTCCGCGAGTGCCACGATCCCTATCTAATTCATTTACTGTTTTACTTAAACGCTCAAATGCGGAAGCGTCGTCAAAAGTGCCGCGCACAAAGCGTATACCTTTTGCAAGATTAATCCAGGTTGATTCACGGAATGGCGTGCGGCAATGTTGCTCAATATTTTCGCGCACAAAGTTTACGAAATGCTCATCAGTCCAGTCTCTTCTCGCAAAACCAGTTAAACCAAATCCTGGCGGAAGAAGGCCGCGGTTCGCTAAATCGTACACTGCTGGCATAAGCTTTTTGCGTGCTAAATCGCCTGTAATTCCAAAAATTACTAAACTGCACGGGCCAGCAATGCGAGCTAAACGCAAATCTCGCGGATCTCGCAATGGGTTCGTCCACACGGACGCGTCATCAGTAGCGTGTTGCGTGTTAAAAGGAATCCTCAACTCAGTCATACATACCATCGTAATATTTTGACGCTATTTTTCCTACTCGAGTCGCCAGTTTAGTTGCTTTTCGTTATAGGCTTTTCTTGTAGCCGCTGCAAAATATGCGATATTTGTGTGAAACTCAGCTTTAGTGAATAAAACTCAGCCTCCGCACAGCGCAAGTCGAATCATTTTTGCGTACTCTGGGCCACCGACTGGGGTTAAATGAACTCCGTCATCTGTTAAATACTCAGAATGGCCTTGGCTGAACCCATTCCAGTCAATAATTCCGACGTTAGCATGTGTTGCTGCAAAACTGCGCAGTCTGCTGTTAGTTACGTCTTGCCAAGGCTGCGGAACGCGCGTGGTGACGAAATAAACAGGCTTACCCTTAGCTACATCAACCATGTTTTGGAGCACACTGTCATCGCGTGGAGGGCCATTCGTGCCTAGCGCGTAAACAACTATATCTCCAGCGTGCTTGCTCGAAATATCTTGTGCGTATTCTTCAGCGCCGTGGAAAATCTGTCTGCTCACTTTTCCGTCAATATAAGCGTTAGGCATAACCTTCATCAAATATGGCTTTGCGCCTTCCGTAATGGAATCTCCAACCATTGTGAAGTTTACCGAGCAAGTGTTTTTAGTCTTGTCGATTTGAGTATGTGAAGTAATAAGATTTTGCGGAACTTTCTCTGCAATAGGGAATAGTATGCGGTGCTTTGACGGCGTTGGTGGAAGCGTATTTTTCGTCAACGTAACGTGAGAAATTTTTGCTTCTGCAGCGTTTTTATTAGTCGTTTTTTTCGCCGCAAAATTTTTGTTTTTATTTACATTTACAGGCGCTACTAATTCTGGTCGAAGCTGTATTGAGCGTTCGTTAGATATCTTGTGCCAGTTAATAGGTAGAGCAATCAAAATTATTGTAATAATTAAGCACAAAGTGACTGCGCAACAACGAATGAGCTTAAGAAGATTTTGGTTGTTTACTGGCTTTTCAAACACTTGGTAGAAGCATTCTGAAAGCACAAGAATAAGAGCAATTTGGAATAACTGTTCCCACCAGGAAAGAGCTGTTGTTCTAGTTGCAGGATTGCATAATTCCAATACTGGGAAGTGCACTAAGTAAATTGCAAAAGAGCGTTTTCCAATGTATGCCAGTGGTTTTATAGCAAAAATTCTTGAGCAAATATTATCGCTTTGAGTGCATGACCAAACTATTAGTGTGCATACTGCGGCGGTTAGAGTGTATCCTCCAAATGAAAAAACAGAAGATGTGCCATCGGCGTATACGAAGCAGTAGCATAAGATTATTGCTGCAAGCAAGCCAATGCATGAGCGTTGATGCGCTCGCAATGGGTTGTAGAAAATAGTTTTTGGAGTATTGAATACGTCTTCTGGGAATTCGCGTATGTCCGGTGCTTCGTTGTTTTCGGATAAGTCAATTTGTAATCCTGCGCGCAAATCTTCTGGAATACTATTTGCAATAGCAGATTGTTCTAAATCAACCGAAGACTGCGATACTTGCGAGCTTGATTGCGAGTTGACTTCTGCGTTTGATGAAGAGCTATTTGAGTAGTTCTTATTTGATTTAATAGCAGAATTTGAAGCAAGTGTAACTTTTACATTCTTATTGCCGCGAATCCAATACCATACGCGAATAAGCCACTCATGCAATGAATGTTTTGCAAACCAAGCTCCATACATTGCAAGCATTGCACCAAGCAAAAATTCCGACGCTCTTGTGTCAAGAGAATAGTAGACGCGAGCCGGGGTGGAATAATTGCCAAATAAGTAAGCAAAAGTGGATGTTAGTACTGCTGAAAGCGCTGCAAGTCCAGCAGTAATATACATGCGCATCATCGGTTTCTTTACGAACTTTATTAAAGCTGCAAGAATGAGTGGCCAAACGATGAATGCTTGCATAACAAGGCCTAAATACCACAAGTGTTTAATAGGCGAAGGCAATCCGCTTTGCTCAAAGTATGAAAGCTTCCTAGCTACGTACATTATGTTGCTAAAGAATCCTGCTCCCGCAAAAGCGTCCGCTTGCAATTTTGGCAGTAGACTTGGTGAAAAAAGCCACATAATTGGTGCTGTTACTGCAATAATTCCCAAGGTTGGTGGCCAAATTCGTTTTATTCTTCGCCACAAGTAGTGCAAGTAGTTCGAAGTTAGTTTCGATAAATCGTTTAAGTATTTAAGCACAGTGCGCGTGCAAAAGTATCCGGATAGAACTAGGAACAGTGTGACTCCTAGGAATCCGCCTGAAAGTACGCTTGGGCGCATGTGGAAGCATACGATGCCAATAATCGCCAGTGCGCGTAAGCCGTCAATTGCAGGGTTTCTTTTTGGAGATTTAGTCGACTTATTTTTTTGACCGTTAGAATCGGCACCGTTAGAATCGGCGACGTTAGAATCGACTATTTTAGCCTGCTGATTTGCGTTTTGTTGCGCGTTTGAATTTGCAACTTGTTTTGTTGTTGTATTGGTTGATTCGTTTAGCGCGTCTGAATTGATAGACTTGTTTTTCTTGCTTACAGGATGATTGTTTTTGTGTGACTCAGTGTTGGTGTCTTCTGAAACCGCCTTTTTATTGGAGGTTTGATTGACCTGTGAGACGGCGGAAGTGTTCACGCGTTTCTTTTTTGTCATCTTGCCTGCGCTTCGTCAACCATACTGGTATGTGTGCAACATATCGTGTGTAAAACAGAGCCATAATAACTGCGTCTTAAGACAGTTTTGCAGCTTAAAGCGTGTCTTGTAATGATGCTCAAAAAATCAGTAAAATTGCCGGTTTTTGTGCTATTTTTTAGTCAATTTTTTGGTATGTATTATGCGAAATTTATGCAAACTTTAAGCTGTTTAATAGCTGCGTTAATAGTGACTTTAATAGCTACGTTCTTTGGTGCGCGCTAAAGTGAGAAGGAACAGTTATATGAATTGTTATCAACTCTATAAAAGGAGCCAAAATGGCAGAAACTTTTAATGTTGTGGTTGAAATCCCACGCGGTTCTAAGAACAAGTACGAAGTAGACCACGAAACTGGTCGCGTGTTCTTGGATCGTACACTTTTTACCGCAATGGGTTATCCAGATGATTACGGCTACATTGATGGCACTTTGGGCGAAGATGGAGATCCACTTGACGCTCTTGTTATGATTCCAAATTCTGTGTTCCCAGGTTGCGTTGTTGAGTGCCGCGCTGTTGGTTTGTATCACATGGTTGATGAAGCAGGTGGCGACGATAAGGTTTTGTGCGTGCCTGCAGACGTTCGTTTTGACGACATCAAAGATATTGATGACGTGAACGAGTATCACAAGGCTGAAATCAAGCACTTCTTCGAGCAGTACAAGGCTTTGGAACCAGGCAAGGAAGTTCTTCCTGGCGACTTCTGGGCTGGCGTAGAGCAGGCAGAGAAGGAAATCGTCGCTGCACGTAAGCGTCTTGCTGAAAGCGAAAAGTAAGCTATTTTCAATAGTTAATAATTGAATCAAATTCGATTATTGAATATAAAACGTCGAAGACATAAACATGTTTTCGACGTTTTTTTGTAAATCAATACGCAAATCAGACTGTAAATCAGACTGTAAAATTATGCAAAAATTATGTACAAATAAATAAATCGCGATTTTATGCAGCTACTAACATCCCCAGGCCGGCAATATATACCAGCATTCCCGAAAACATAATCGGCATAATTACAAACGCAATATCTTTAGTAACACTGCCTTTGTAAAATTCGTTGCGATTCCTTAGAACCCACAAATATGAAAGCCCTGAAAGCACTATCAGCATAAAAGTGCATAAAGCGGCAACAAGTATTCCTCCATCAGTGCTACGCAATGATGGCATAAAACGAATAATTGACGGCAAAAACAGCCAACCAGGTAAAGCTGCGCATGCAATGCTTGCAGTTAAAGTGTGGGAAAGGTTACGCACTAAATTAGTGCGATTTTCTCGCAACATTTGTCGTATAAACGTCACAAACGTTGCCGCAACAAGAATAAGTGCAAACGACACTGCCCATCTTTCGTAAGGGTGTATTGCTGCAATAAACTTGCTCATTGACACAGTTTCGTAATCTATAATAACGCTCTGCGGCAGCCAACCTTTTAACGCAAGCGTTGCGCACCAAGCTGAAGCAATACCCGATATCAAAGCAATAATGCGATCAATTATGTTTCCTTGTAGAGGCCAAAAAGCTAAGAATATTAGCAGAATTAGCATGCAAACGGTAAGCGATATTTTTGCTGTTGCAATTGGTAAGGCTGCTGGAACGGCAATAAGTATTACTGCAAAAATCTGGCTTGCAATCATAGTGAATGTATGAAGGCGATTTTGCTCGCGATTATTCTCACGATTATTCTCGCGATTATTCTCGCGATTTGCACGTGGTTGTTCGCTGTTAGTAGTGCAAGAATCAGCATTTTTCTGCATTTTGTTATTGCAGACACTTGTTTTGTCGCTCATACGCACTCCCGCTCGAAAATACTTATCGCTAATGAACTAAATTTTAATTTGTTCATTATTTTGTAGTATTGCTTAAATTTCTATTACTAATTTATCTTACGACCTGCACTACGTTTTGTGCGCTTTATAAAAGTGAGATTATGTTTGTGCGAATGATTATTTTTGTAGAGTATTTACAGATTTCGGCTATGAACATGAGTCGCAAACTTAGCTATTTTTCGTAGTATGGTTTACAATTCCTGTAAAGGCTTGAATTTGATACTACATCACCTGTTGGTTGGAGGCATCATATGACTGATATTACATTGATGACTTCGTGCAATTCTCCTGCTTCGGTTTTACCTTCTCTCACTCTGCTTTCGCACCGAGTTCGCGTTCTTTCAATGGACGTAGCGAGTTTAACGAAACTTCCTGCGCAAACTGTTCTTTTGCTTGACGCTCGTGAAGATTTGGCTTTAGCTAAGTCGATGTGTGCAGCTTTGAAGGTTGCGGATATTACAATCCCTGTAATACTGGTGCTTACAGAGGGCGGATTTACTGTAGTGAATTCATCCTGGTGCATTACGGATGTTGTGCTAACTAGCGCTTCTCCTGCAGAATTGGAGGGACGTTTGCGTTTGGCTTCGCAGCATGGAATCACTGGGGGATCGTTTACTCAGGGGCAGGATGTGGAAGTAGGCGAGTCAATTAATTCAGACAATGGTACTGTGCGTTCTGGTGATCTTGTTGTTGATATGCGTAGTTATACGGTTAGTTTGCACGGTCATCCTGTTGATTTAGCTTACAAAGAGTTTGAGCTTTTGAAATATTTTGTGCAGCATCCGCGCAGGGTTTTTACGCGTGCTCATTTGTTGCAGGAAGTGTGGGGATACGACTATTACGGTGGTACTAGGACGGTTGATGTGCATATTCGTCGTCTTCGCGCAAAGCTGGGCGTTGAATACGAACACCTTATTGGTACTGTTAGGAATGTTGGCTACCGTTTTGATCCTTCAGAATCTGGAGAAAATGAGGAAATTTCTGATACTAATTCTGAGGATTCGGACAATTCTAATGACGATTATGCGGTAGGTTCTGAAGATACTTTTTCCGAAAATTCAGAGCAAAATAAGCAAAACAAGCAGAATAAACAGAATGAGCAAGATGCGCAAGATATGAGCGTATCTGATGCTGATTCTTTATCAATTAAGCTTTAATATGCGCGAATCTAAACAAGCAAAACTGGCGCGTATACATGCGCAGTATGCTATTTTGTGTAAAGAAATTCCTGAGCCGAAGTGTGCGCTTAATTTTTCTAATCCTTTTGAACTTCTAATCGCAACTGTTTTAAGCGCTCAAACAACCGACAAGCGTGTTAATACTGTAACGCCGGAACTGTTTGACTATTTTCCAGATGCTCACGCACTTGCTTCTGCTTCGCAAATACAAGTTGAGTCTATTATTAAGCCACTTGGGTTTTATAGAGTAAAAGCGCGCAATATTATTGCGTTATCCGCGCGGTTAGACAATAATTTTAACGGCGTTGTTCCCAAAAATATGAAAGATTTAACGTCTTTGCCTGGAGTTGGTCGAAAAACAGCAAATGTTGTGCTTGGTAATGCTTTTTCATTGCCGGGATTTCCGGTAGATACTCATGTTATACGTGTTACAGGCCGTCTGGGTTGGCGTAAAGACTGGAATAATCCTAATTCTAAGCCGAATCCTACTGCCATAGAGAGTGAAATAACCAAATATTTTGCGCCATCGGAATGGACTAATCTTTCGCATAGGCTTATTTTGCATGGTAGAAAAATATGCACTGCGCGTAATCCGAAATGTGCTTTGTGCCCACTAAAAGCGAGCTGCCCGTCCGCTATTATCTAAACGCAAAATCGTTGTAGGCGGATTGTTGCTTGCGTTATTTGAGTTGTGCACAAACAGTATAGGTGTGTTGTTTTTCATTCCGCTATTGATATAGACTGTGACTTATGTCAAGAACAGGCAAATATGCGTATCATGCTTCAAGAACAGCTAATCACAGCCGTAGTTCAGGTTGGGTTCCATGGCTTGTGTTTACTGTTGTTTCGGCAATTATGGCTGTTATTTTATGGTGCGGTTGGCAAGTGTATCAGGGACGTTCTCCAGTTGATGCCATTACGCATCCTGCAGGAAATTCTGTATTAAAAATCGGTTTACGAACTGCGCCTGAATCACTTGATATTAGGAGTGACGACAGTGACGCTATTCAGCAAGCTTTAATCGGCAATGTTTACGAAACCTTAATTAATCGTGATGATAATAATAAATTGCAACCGGGATTGGCTAAATCTTGGGAAGTTTCAGAAGACGGATTAACTTATAAGTTTAATTTGCGTCAAGGAGTGCGTTTTTCTAATGGTGACATTATGAACGCTACTTCTGTACTGAAATCTTTACAAAACGGAATAATGAATAATTATCCGGGATACGGTGCATTAAGAACTGTTAAAACTGTTACCAATCCGGATGATAACACGATAGTTATTAAACTTAGTGAACCAGATGCTTTGCTATTGCGTCGTTTGGCTGGACGAGTTGGCATTGTTTATGACGCAGGTGCTGTAGTTGACTATTCTAATGGCGCTGTAGGCACTGGGCCATTTGTTGTAAACAGTTACAACAAAGGCAACTCTTTAGTATTGTTACGAAACAAAAAGTATTGGGGAACGCCTGCAACTTGCGCAAGTATTACTTTGAAATATTTTGCTAACGACACTGCGCTGGCAGAAGCTATGGAAAATGGCAATATTCAGATGGCTGTTCCGCTTGAAGGAAACGAAAATAAGCGACTTGCGTCTATTGCTAATACGCAAATAGTAGAAGGTCAAAGCACGCGAGTTAGATTCCTTGCGCTTAATACTACAGTTTCGTCAATTTTTTGCGATGAACAAGCTCGTAAGGCAGTTGCTTATGCTATTAATCCTCAAACGGTAGTTGCAGCTGATGGTAATGGTGGCGTACTTGTTGGAGGTCCTATTGACCCACTTTCAACAGGTTATGAAGATTTAACTGGAGTATATCAATATAATCCAAATAAAGCTGCTCCGTTATTCCATTACTTTAGTGCGAGCTATTTGGGTACTATTACTTTCCTTGTGCCGCAAGGCGAAGGTAACGTTGGCAGCGAACTATCTAAACAGATTAGTTCTGTTAGTGGTTTTAAAATCAACCTTGAAGAGGTGGATCAGCAAACGATGCGTCAACGTTTAAGCGAAGGAAAGTATGACATTGCGCTTACGACTATGAACCATACGCTAGATCAGGGTGCTTTTGCGGAAAGTGGTTCACCGTTTGTGCTTCAGGATGCTAGCTCGCAACAATCTTGGGCTAATGCTGTTCATGCTAAGAACGCTACAGAATACGAGGCCAATGCGCGTGCGTATGCTCGTGAAGTTGTGAATAATAATGCAGCTCGCTGGCTGTATGCGCGCAAAAGCATAGTGGCCGTTAAATCTAATGTAAGCGGGTACACCAAAAACATGACGGATCAGTTACTGCCATTGCAATACTTAACTGTTAAGTAAGTGCAATTTACGTATTTATTTGCGTTGTCGCACTGAGTTTCTAATATTCAGTTCATGAGTGAACAGGATAACACAGTAAAGCACGCCCATTTAACGCCGCTTCCAAACAAGGTTGGCGTTGATGGTCTTGAAGACAAATGGCGTAGCAATTGGGACGAAGCCAAGACTTACGCATTCCACAATTCCCGCGACCGCAAGGCCGTATATTCTATTGATACCCCACCTCCAACCGTAAGCGGTCACTTGCATGTAGGTCACGTATTCTCTTACACGCATACGGACGTTATTGCGCGATACAAGCGCATGAAGGGCTTTGACGTGTTCTACCCAATGGGCTGGGACGATAACGGCCTTCCAACTGAGCGTCGAGTGCAGAATTATTACGGTGTGCGAGTAGATACTTCGCTTAAATATGATCCTGATTTTAAGCCTCCATTTGAAGGTACAGAAGGCAAGAAAATTGAGGCAAAAGATCAGGTTCCTGTAAGCAGACAGAACTTTATTGAACTTTGCGAACGCTTAACATCCCAAGATGAGAAGTTGTTTGAGGCTTTGTGGCGCAGGCTTGGTCTTTCTGTGGACTGGTCGCAAACTTACCACACGATTGGTGAGCAGCCTCGTCGCGTTGCGCAAAAAGCATTCTTGCGTAATCTTGCTCGCGGTGAAGCGTATCAGAAGGATGCTCCAGGTTTGTGGGATGTTACATTCCAGACTGCAGTTGCGCAGGCAGAGCTTGAAGCTCGCGAATATCCTGGTTTCTACCATAAGATTGCGTTCCGTTTTGAAGATGGTACGCCAATTTATATTGAAACTACGCGTCCAGAATTGCTTGCCGCTTGCACTTCTTTAATTGCACACCCAGACGATGAGCGTTATAAGAAGTATTTTGGACAAGAAGTTTATTCTCCACTGTTCAAAGTTAAGGTGCCAATCTTGGCTCATCCTGCTGCTCAAATGGACAAGGGTGCTGGCATTGCAATGTGCTGCACTTTCGGTGACGTAACTGACGTTGAGTGGTGGCGCGATTTGAGCTTGCCAACTCGACCAATCATTCAGCGTAACGGCCGCATTGTGATGACCACTCCTGATTGGATTACAGACGAGTCCGGTCGCGAAATGTTCGAGAAGATTGCTGGCAAAACAGCATTCTCTGCTCGTAAGGAAGTTGTTGAAGCTTTGCAGGCTGCCGGAGACATGGATGGCAAACCAAAGCCAACAAAGCGTATGACGAACTTCTACGAAAAGGGCGATAAGCCTTTGGAAATCGTCACTTCTCGCCAGTGGTATTTAAAGAACGGCGGCACTGACGAAAAGTTGAATGCTGAGCTTATTGAGCGCGGTAAGGAACTTAACTTCCACCCAGACTTTATGCGCGTGCGCTACGAGAATTGGGTTCACGGCTTGAATGGCGACTGGCTTATTTCTCGCCAGCGCTTCTTCGGCGTACCATTCCCACTTTGGTACCCAGTAAACGAAAATGGGGAAGTGGATTACGCAAATCCTTTGACTCCTAGCGAAGACCGTTTGCCAATCGACCCAACTATTGACGTTCCAGAAGGCTTCGACGAATCTCAGCGTGACCAGCCAAACGGCTTTACTGCTGAGCAAGACATTATGGATACTTGGGCCACGTCTTCCTTAACTCCGCAAATTGTGACTCGTTGGGAAGAACCAGGCGAAGAAAATCAAGCTTTGTTTAAGGCTACTTTCCCAATGGATTTGCGTCCGCAGGGCCAGGATATTATTCGTACTTGGCTGTTTAGTACGGTTGATCGTGCGCATCTTGAAAATGGCTGCTTGCCTTGGAAGCATGCTGCACTTTCCGGCTGGATTCTTGACCCGGATCACAAGAAGATGTCTAAATCTAAGGGCAACGTGGTTGTGCCAAACAAGCCAATCGAAGAGTTTGGTGCAGATGCTGTGCGTTATTGGGCAACTTCTGCAAAACTCGGCTTGGATGCCACTTACGACGAAGGCCAGATGAAGATTGGTCGCCGCTTGGCGATTAAGCTTTTGAACGCTACAAAGTTTGCGCTCGCAATTGGTCGCGAAGACGGGGAACATCAGGTTCTTGAGCCTGCTACCGCGGATTGGGATTTTGCTGATGTTACTGAAGTTTTGGATCGCTCTGTTATGGCAAAGCTCGCTTCAGTTATTCGTACAGCAACTGATGCGCTTGAGTCTTACGAGCATTCTAAGGCTTTGGAAGCAATCGAAACATTCTTCTGGGAATTCTGCGACGATTACATTGAGCTTGCAAAGAATCGCGCTTACGGTACTGCAGAATCCACTGGACGCACTCCAAGTGAAGCTGCTGTGAAGTCTGCTCGTACAACTCTTGGTCTTGCGCTTGACGCTTTGGCTCGTTTGTTTGCTCCTTATTTGCCTTACGCTACGGAAGAAGTGTGGAGCTGGATGCATGATGGCGAAGGCTCTGTGCATCGCGCAAGCTGGCCGTGCGCTAAAGCTTACGAGGCAGCTGCAAACGGTGTTTCTGCAGACACTTTGGCTTACGCGGGTGAAGCTTTGGCTACTTTGCGCAAGATTAAGTCTGAAGCAAAAGTTTCTATGAAGACTCCTATTTTGCAAGTAACTTTGAACGTTGCGGATAACGCTTACAAGGCTGTTGAGGACACTTTGGATGACGTTGCTGAAGCGGGTCGCGTTACTGGAGAAGTAAAGCTTAACGCTGTTAAGGCGGCTGATTCTGGAGATTCTTCTGATTCTGAATCTGAATCTGCGGAATCTGATGCAGCTAATGTAAACGTTTCTGTTGCTCAAAGCGAACTCGGTGAAGCTCCTGCAAAAAAGAAGTAGTTGCAAGTAATAGCAAATAATTAATCTTAAATAATTAATTGCAAAACAAAAGCGCTGGAAGTCAATCTTCGACTCCAGCGCTTTTTGTGTATTGCAATCGCGAAGCATCGCGCGGTAACGCTAGACTATAAACCATGAATCCAGAAAGCTTAAGTGAATTAATTGAAAAAATTGCTAAAGATTTAGTAGCGAGCGGTAAAGCTGGCAGTCTAACAGAAGATTTGATTCCTGCTGCCGAAAAACTTGCAGTTATGAGGCCAAAAGATCGCGCACACGGCGATTGGGCTACGAATGTTGCTATGCAGCTTGCTAAAAAAGCTGGTATGAAGCCTCACGATTTAGCGGAACTTTTTGCCGAACGTTTGCAAGAAGCGGAAGGAATTGCGTCTGTAGAAGTTGCAGGCCCTGGCTTTATTAATATAACGCTTGATTCTGCTTCTGCGGCTGCCGTTGTTGACGAAGTCTTAAAGCAGGGCGCAGATTTTGGTAAAAATGCGCACTTGGGCGGCAAAACTTTAAATCTTGAGTTTGTTTCCGCAAACCCAACTGGTCCAATTCATATTGGCGGCACTCGCTGGGCAGCGGTTGGCGATTCTATGGCTCGAGTTTTGGAAGCGAACGGCGCAAAAGTTGTGCGCGAATACTACTTCAACGACCATGGTGAGCAAATTAACCGTTTTGCGAAGTCCTTAGTTGCTGCAGCTCACGGTGAAGAAACGCCTGCAGACGGCTACAAAGGCGCGTATATTAACGAAATTGCGGACGCTGTTATAAAAGAAGCAAATGCGGACGGCGTTGACGTTCTTTCTTTGCCAAGAATTGATCTTGGAAAAGACGAGGAAGGTTTGCCGCTTGGCGAAGGCGATTCCGAGCAGCGCGAAGAATTCCGCAAGCGCGCAGTTCCAATGATGTTTGCCGAAATTCGCAAGTCTATGCGCGATTTTCGCGTTGGTTTTGACGTGTGGTTCCACGAAAACAGCTTGTACGAGGATGGCGAAGTTGAGCGTGCTATTGCAGACTTGCGTGAGCGTGGAGATATTTTCGAAAAAGACGGCGCAACTTGGTTCGAATCAACTAAGCATGGCGACGACAAGGATCGCGTAATTATTAAGTCTGACGGCAATTACGCTTACTTCGCTGCAGATATTGCGTACTATCGCAACAAGCGCCATCGCGAGCAGAATCCTGCAGACGTAGCAATCTACATGCTCGGCGCGGATCACCACGGCTATATTGGCCGAATGATGGCAATGTGCGCGGCTTTTGGAGACAATCCTGGCGAAAACATGCAGATTCTTATTGGCCAGCTTGTAAACGTTATGAAGGATGGCAAGCCGGTTCGCATGAGCAAGCGTGCTGGAAACGTTATTACGATTGACGATTTAGTTGATGCAATTGGCGTTGACGCTTCGCGCTATTCGCTTGCTCGCACCGACTACAACACAAGCGTTGATATTGATTTGGATTTGCTCGCTTCTCACAGCAACGATAATCCTGTGTACTACGTGCAATATGCTCACGCGCGCAGCTGCAACGTTGCTAGAAACGCAGCGGACGCTGGAATTACGCAAGATGGCGCTGATTTAAGCTTGCTTAATACAGAGGCTGACGGCGAAGTGCTGGCTGCTTTGGCGCAATGGCCTGCAGCTCTTGCACAAGCTGGTGACTTGCGTGCTCCTCACCGCGTTGCGCATTATCTTGAGGATTTGGCTGCAAGCTACCACAAGTGGTACAACCTTGAGCGCGTAGTGCCAATGGAGTTAAGTGACCCAGAAAATCGTTTGCCAGAAGCCGAGCGCGAAGCTCAACGCATTGCAAAGTGCCCAGAGCCTGCGCGCGCTGCAGCTCGACTTAAGCTTAACGCGGCTGTGCGCACTGTAATTGCAGAAGGCCTTGATTTGCTTGGTGTTTCTGCGCCAGAAAAGATGTGATTTTGCTTATTTTATATAAGATTTAGAGCAAAAATATATTGCATTTTTTGATTAAGTAGGATGTTGGTAATATGCCAGCGTCCTACTTATTTTTGATTAGAAGACACGCGCGAGATCGTAAATTTATGCCGATTAAGTACATGCGATTTATTAATATACCCCCTAATATTATTTTCGCTTTAAATCCACAATATAAAGTTATAGATTTAGCTGAATAGTATGTAAATACAAATTTATCCTTATAGGAGGTGTAAGCATGAGCGTCACAACACAAAGTGTCAGCACAGACAGTGCCCCGAAAAAAAGGAACCTGACAATTATTGAGTCCGCGTACGTGGCGGTCATGTTGTTTGGTATGTTCTTTGGCGCAGGAAACTTGATTTTCCCTGTGTTCCTTGGAGCTAATGCAGGAACTAATTCTGCGCCTGCAGCGTTAGGTTTTATTGTTACTGGCGTTGGTTTGCCATTGTTGGGCGTTACAGCACTTGCAATGAGCCGCGCAAACGGTCTTTTTGAGCTTTCTAGCAAAGCTAGCAAAAAGTACGGCATGTTCTTCACTTGTGTGCTGTATTTAACAATTGGACCGTTCTTTGCAATCCCACGATGCGCAACAACTTCATACACTGTTGGTTTAGAGCGCGTTATTCCGCAAGATGGAAACGGCCAGCTTTACTTATTCTTGTTCTCTGTAGTGTTCTTTGCGCTCGCGTTCTTCTTTGCTATGAAGCCAAGCGGCATACTTACTTGGGTTGGTAAAGTTCTTACGCCAATCTTCCTTGTGTTCCTAGCGATTTTGGTATTTACAGCACTATTTTCTCCTGTAAGCGGCGCTTCTGCGGATGCTGCTCCTATGGGAAATTACGTTAATAAGTCATTCTTTACAGGATTCTTAGATGGCTACAACACAATGGATGCTTTAGCTAGCTTGGCATTTGGAATTGTGGTTGTTAGCACCATTCGTCAGTTTGGTGTGAAAGATCCTAAAGATGTGGCAGTGAATACTGCTCGTTCTGGTTTCTTTAGCTGCTTGCTTATGGCAGTGATTTATGTTGCGATTGTTATTGTTGGTGTGCGTAGCCGCGCGCTGTTCCCACCTGCGGAAAATGGTGGCGTAACTTTGGCGCAAGTTGCACGCTACCATCTTGGAAATGCTGGCTTGTTTGTGCTTGCTGCAACTGTGACGCTTGCCTGCTTAAAGACTGCGGTTGGCTTAATCGTAAGCTGCTCGGAAACCTTCTCTAAGTTATTCCCTAAGGGTCCTAGCTATCGCGTTTGGGCTGTGTTGATTACGCTTGTTTCGTTTGGTCTTGCAAACTTTGGTTTGAGCGCAATCATCGAATATGCGGTTCCAGTATTGATGTTCTTGTATCCACTGTCAATCGTATTGATTCTTTTAGCTTTGTGCGGTCGACTTTTTGGAAATTCCAAAGTCGTGTACGCTTGGACACTTGGTTTTACTGGCGTTGCAGCTGTATATGACTTTTTGAATAGTTTGCCAACAGCTTTGCGCGACGCATTGCATATGAACGATATGTTGATTGTTGCTCAAAACTGGCTGCCGTTCTCGGAATTTGGCATGGCTTGGGTTTGCCCTGCTGTTGTTGGATTTGTTGTTGGCTATGTTCGCATGGTTTTATGTGACAACAAAGGTATGGAAGAGGCGGCTCGTGTAGCTGCTGTTCCAAATCTTGAAGGCAGTGTTGCTAGCGACGATGATTATTCTTCAAGCGATGCTGAGTTTGACGAGTCTGCTGACTTCTCTGTATCTGCTAAGTCTACTGCTGACGAACCTAATTTTAGTGAGCAAGCCTAAAGTTTTGTAGCGCGTATAGCTAGTCATAATAATCGCCATATTTTGATGCGTATTTTACGTAACAAGATATGGCGATTTTTGTATAAAACGCGCACTTGACTTATTTATTGGAACGATTTAGTATATTTCAATAACGAACAAAATAATGTGCAATCTAAAGTAATTCTTGCTTAGCCAGTAAAGCAAGATACAAAAAGGCACGCGCCTAATGCTCGATGCTGAGGCATTGGCAAAAGTGGTTGTTCATGAGTGAAAGGAGTAAACGACGCTGTTTGCAGCAGAAGTCTGGCGTTGCTATATATCAAATGGTGTATTGGGTGGTAAGCCCAAGAACCTAAGTTTCTCTAAATATTTCTAAGGAAGAACAACGATGTTGAAACTAAAAAAGTTTGGAGCAATCTCTATGATGCTCGTTGCTGCGCTGTCTCTTACTGCATGTGGTGGCGGCACAAGCTCTACAAGTAATACTCAAGGTAAAACAACCGTTTCTGTTTGGCACTACTGGGATGGTGCTAATGCGGATGCTTTTGATAAAAAAGTAAAAGCATTTAATGCTTCGCACAAGAACATTGAGATTAAAACTACAAATGTTCCTAATGCTGATTTCTTAACAAAATTACGCGCATCTGCTACGTCAAATACTTTGCCTGATATGGCAATAGGTGATTTGATTTGGATGCCTCAAATGGCGCAAATTGGCAAATCTGCAGACTTAAAAAAGCTTCTCAAGCCTGAAGTAATTGACAATATTAACCCGGCATTAAAGAATTTCGGCTCAATTGACGGTCATTTAGTATCCGTTCCAATGTCAGCCAATAATCTTGCATATATGTACAATCGCACAGTATTTAAGAAGGCTGGTTTAGATCCAGATAAGCCACCAAAAACTTGGGATGAATTAAAGCAAATGGCCAAGCAGATTAAAGATAAGACTGGTCTTCCAGGTTACGATTTGCCAACTGAAGCAGGAGATAGCGGCGAGGCTCTTACTTGGAACTTCCAAGTCAATCTTTGGCAAGCCGGTGGCGAATTCTTAAAGAAAGATAACTCTGCCGCAGCATTTAACACTCCTGCAGGTAAGAAAGCTGCAAACTTCTGGATGGATCTTATTAAAAGCGGAGTGAGTCCATACGCAGGATGGGGCAAGTTTGAAAAAGGCCAGGGTGGTTCTGCTCAGGAAGGTTCTTGGATGGTAGGTATTTGGGCTGCTGATCCGCCGTTTGATTTTGCTGCAGCGCCATTGCCAACCCCTGAAGGTGGTAAGCCATCTACCAACCTTGGTGGAGAACAGGCAATGCTGTTTAATAATGATGATGCAAAAGTAAAAGCCGCTGCTGAATTTGTTACTTGGTTCTTGCAAGATAAGCAAGTTCTTGATTGGTGCGAGTCTACTGGATTCCTACCTGCAACAAAGAGTGCAGCTAGCAACGCAGAGTATCGTTCCTGGGTTGAGAAGAAAGAGCCTCGTTTGCTGCCATACATTGAACAAATGGCAACTGCTCATACTCGCCCGAACACTAAGCTGTATCCACAGATTTCGTTGGCATTCGCAAAGGAAATGGAAAAAGCATTTTCTGGCGAAGTAAATGTTGATACTGCATTAAAGAATGCAGAAAAAGCAGTCAACGACGTAATAGCGCAAGGTAAGTAGTCATGCGTAACCCGATAGCACAGCTAAAAAATAAGCAGCCAGCTACTATTGACAACGTAAAAGTTGGCAGTAGCAAGCTGATGCGAAATGATCATAAAACTGTAGGAAAATGGGAGCAAATTCTCACAGCATGGGGATTATTACTTCCTGGATTAGTGATTCTCGTCATCTTCACTTTTTATCCAATTATTTCTGCAGCTTACACGAGCTTAACGAATTGGAACGGTTTTTCTGCAAATCCAGATTTTATTGGATTGAAGAATTATGTAAAACTATCTCAAGATCCAGAATTTTGGAATAGTCTAACTGTGACTGTTATATATGCGTTTGGCGTAGCTGTGTTATCGGTTGTTTCAGGATTGATTTTTGCGGTATTACTAGATGCGCCAATTCGCGCTCGCGGATTGTATCGCACCATATATTTCCTTCCTGTCGTTACCTCCTCGGTGGCTGTAGCAATTGTATGGAAATATATGTTGGATCCATCGGGTCTTGTAAATTCTGTACTCTCATCCTTCGATATTGCAGGACCCGATTGGCTCCACAATAAGTGGCTAGCATTATTTGCTACTATATTTCTTACAGTTTGGAAGAACTTAGGTTTTAATATCATTCTATATTTGACTGCTTTGCAATCTCTTTCTAAGTCGACTTATGAAGCTGCAAGTCTTGATGGTGCTACGAGCTGGCAACAGCTGCGTTATATTACAGTTCCTCTGTTAAGACCAATGACATTCTTCGTGGTTGTGCAAGCGCTGATTAGCAGTTTCCAATCATTTGATTTAATTTATGTGTTTACTGAAGGCGGTCCTCGAGGGGGCACTGACGTACTAGGAATGTTTATGTATCGTCAAGCATTTAGGTTAGGCAATTTCGGTTATGGCACAGCAATCGCGATAGCATCGCTGGTGTTAGTTCTTATCGTAACTCTTGTGCAATGGAAGGTAAGTAATGCAGAAAATAAGTAAGGTCTTTACGAGATTGCGTTCGTTGCATCTTGCTCGACATATTGTACTAATTGTTGGTGCAGCCTCAGTACTTATTCCATTTATGTGGATGTTTACAACGTCGTTGCAAACAAAAGCTGAGACGTATGCCGTTCAGTCAGTGATTCCAACATCGTGGCATTGGGAAAATTATTTGCATGCTTGGCAAAGTGCTCCGTTTGCAAATTATTATGTTAATAGCTTGATTATGTCGGCAATCATTGTAGTTGGTCACCTTGCGTTTGACGCTATGGCAGCTTTTGCTTTTGCGCGATTAGAGTTTCCTGGAAAGAAAATATTATTCGTGCTTCTTCTTTCTGCGTTCATGGTTCCAGCCTTCGTAACTGTTATACCTATGTACGGTATTATTGCTCAGCTGCGTTGGATTGATACTATGTCAGCTTTAACAGTTCCTCGTTTGGCTGATGTATTCGGCATTATTTTGCTGCGCCAGCATTTTAGCACTATCCCGCGTGAACTTGATGAAGCTGCACGAATTGATGGATGTTCAAGTCTTGGTATTTTTATTAAAGTTATTCTGCCGCTTTCTAAGCCAGCTCTTGCAACTCTTGGTGTGTTCTCGTTCCTATTTGCGTGGAATGATTTCCTGTGGCCTCTGTTGGTTACAAATGCTGAAGAAATGCGTACTATACAAATCGGATTAAGTGGTTTTGTTGGGCGTTATGGTACGTCATGGAATTATTTAATGGCTGGAACTTTGACGTCAACGTTACCATCAATTATTATTTTCTTCTTCTTCCAAAAAGCTCTTGAACGAGGAATAGCTTCTACTGGTCTTAAAGATTGAAGAAGTTATAAAACTTTCGTAATTTGTAAAATTAATTATTTGTTAGGAACAAGTCATGCAACCTGAATGGGTAAAATCAAGCGTATTTTATCAAATTTTTCCGGAGCGCTTCGCAAATGCAAATGCTTCTATTAATCCTAATCCTGTAGAATCATGGGATAAATCTCCAACTAGAGATAATTTTTTCGGTGGTGATTTGCAAGGTATTAGTAAGCATCTTTCATATCTTGCGGATATGGGTATCAATGCTCTGTATCTTACCCCAATTTTCCAAGCAGATACGAATCATCGCTATGACGCTACTGATTACTTCAAAATTGATTCTCGACTTGGCAATGACGCAGATTTTGATGAGTTTATTAAACGTGCTCATGAATTGCAGATTCGCGTAGTTTTAGATGGCGTATTTAATCATTGTGGAATAGGTCATTGGGCTTTCCAAGATGTTGTTCGCAACGGTGAACAATCACAATATGTTAATTGGTTTTCGGTGGAGGGATTTCCTGTAGTGTCTCATCCTGAACCGAATTATAAAACATGTTCCGGTTGCTACTATTTGCCAAAATGGAATGTATATAATCCAGAAGTTCGTAGACATCACTATAACGTTGCTAAATATTGGTTGAATCGTGGTATTGATGGTTGGCGTTTAGACGTTCCATATTTCGTCAATAAAACATTTTGGAAAGGTTTCCATAATATAGTGAAATCTTTTGGAGATGATAAATACTTAGTAGCTGAAGAATGGCGTAACCCTTCTCAATGGCTTACGCCTGAACTTATGGATGGAACCATGAATTATACTGTTCGTGATTTAGTCCTAGGTTTTTGCGCTGATGAAACTTTGGATGCTTATGATTTTGCAGATGGCATGAATGCTTTGTATAACGATATTCCAGAAGAACATCGCTCTTGTATGTTGAATTTGCTTGGGAGTCATGATACTGAGCGCTTGCTTACGCGCACAAAGTCTCATGAATATGCTTGGGATACACCTGCTGAAGACGCTGAGAATTTAGCTTACGCGCTGCTATTTGCTGCTGATGGTGCTCCTATGGTGTATTACGGCGACGAAAATGGTATGGAGGGAGAAAATGATCCAGGTTGCCGCGCTCCTATGATTTGGAATGAGAATGCTTGGAATTTATCTATTCGTAAAACAGTTTGCAAATTAATGCGTCTACGTAGAGAAAATGCTGCTCTACAATATGGCAGGCAGCATGTAGCTGCTTTGGGAAAACATACTGTGTGTATTACGCGTACTTTGCCTTCAGGGCGTGCATGCTTATGTTTAGTGCATCGAGGATCTGGAGCTTACATCAATTGTGATGATTTGCCAGTGCGTATGGATCGTGCGCTATTTGGTGTGCCAAGTATAATAGGTAATCAATACCGTATGGGAGAAAAATCCATTATATTGTATGAAGGTGAAGCAGTAGGGAAGCTATGAATGTTCGTAGAGTGACTATTAAGGATGTTGCAAAGAAAGCTAATGTTTCCAAGTCTGCAGTATCTTTTGCATATAATGATCCGTCAAAACTATCTGAGGCGACGGTCGAACATATTATGCAAACTGCTGAAGAAATGGGATATGTGCGAAGTGCAACAGCTAGAGCATTGCGCACGAATTCTTCGAATGCGTTGGGCTTGTTGCTTCCGCAAGGTATTGATACGATTTTGCAAAATCCTTATTATTCACTCTTGATTCAAGGAATTGGGCAGGTTTGCCAGTCAGAAGGTTACACTTTAATGCTTGTTCCTCCGCTGAGAGGTTCAATGTTAAAAGCTATTCCTACTGCTGCGGTAAGTGGTTTTATAATTTGCGGTTTGGAAGCTGAGCGTGCAGAAGTTGTTGAAATCTTGAATAAGCATGTTCCTGTAGTGATTGTTGATCCTGCTCAACCTATTAACGTTCCAACTGTAGAAGTCGACGATGAGCATGATTTTGAAGATTTAGTAGATCGACTTATTGATTTAGGTCATAGGAATATTGGTATTGCAGCAATTGAGACGAAATCGCATACTGATTATCCGGGATGGCAAGGAATAGTTGGTAGGCGCATGGCAAGTGTTGTGCGTGCGCTTAAAAAGCATAACTTGTCACCTGAAGATAAAGAAATTACCGTTATAGAAACGCCTTGCACGTATCAGGGTGGGGCTGATGTTTTCAACAAAATGTGGAATGACACTAGTCTCGAATATAGGCCTACTGCGATTGTGTCGTTTAGTGACATTATTGCGTTGGGTGTGCTTGGAGCAGCTCAACAGCAAGGATTACGCGTTCCTGAAGATCTTTCCATTACGGGTTATGACGATTTGCCTTTGTCTACAATTTGCACGCCTAGATTGACTACGGTTCATCAGCCAATTACTTCGAAAGGACGTTTGGCTGCAGAAAGTTTGATTGATCAAATACGTTTTGATGAAGAATCTTTGCCTGTTTCGCATAAAAAACTAGGAACTGCCCTCATTGTGCGTGAATCGGTTGGGGCAGCTCCTACTAAGAAGTAATTTGCTTAATATATTTTGCGGTTTTGTCTAGAAGTTGTAGTCGTTTCAATTGTTAATTCATATTGTTAGTAATCAAACAATATTATAAAATTGATAGTTAAAGAGGGGATAACAGTATCTGAAGGGGATCAATATGGATAATGAAATTAAATTATTTGAAGGTAAACAAGTCCGCTCCGTTTGGAATAACGAAAAAGAAGAATGGTATTTTTCAGTAGTGGATGTGGTTGCCGTTTTGACAGATAGCAAGAATCCAAGAGACTATTGGTATCGTGTAAAAAAGCGCATGAGTGAGGAAGAAAAAAGTGAGTTGTCGACATTTTGTCGACAACTGAAGCTTACATCGTCTGACGGGAAAAAATATGATACAGACGCTGCTGATATGCAAGGAATTTTGCGCATTATTCAATCAATACCATCTCCCAAAGCTGAACCATTCAAAATGTGGTTAGCAACAGTTGGTAAAGAGAGAATTGATGAAGTAATAGACCCTGAGCAAGCTATTGATAGGGCTTTAGCAACGTATTTGAAAAAAGGTTATTCGCGAGAGTGGATTAATCAAAGGCTTCAGTCAATTCAAGTAAGAAAAGAATTGACTGATGCTTGGCAGGATCATGGTGTGAAAGCTGGGAAAGAGTATGCAATTTTAACGGACGAAGTGTCTAAAGCTTGGTCGGGGATGACGACTAGAGCGTATAAAGATTTTAAGGGTCTTAAGAAAGAAAATCTTAGAGACAATATGACCACTCTTGAAATTGTTCTGAATATGCTTGCTGAGGCAACAACTACTGAACTTACTAAAACCAATAATCCACAGGGTTTAGCTGAAAATAAGCAAGTTGCTAAACGCGGTGGAAGCATTGCTGGAAATGCCAGAAAAGAAATCGAAAATGAAACGGGTAAGCCTGTTGTCACATCAAAAAATGCAATTGACTTTGGGAAACTTATTGAAGATGTTGCTAAAGATACTGAATGACTTAGGTGATTAAACCAAAAGCCTACGGTACGTTTTCACGTGCTGTAGGCTTTTTCTTTAAGTTATTTGATGGTGATTTTATGCGATTCGCGACTAGCAGTTAGATGCCTACATGGGGACAAATTGTCCCCAGAGAGGAGACTTGCGACGTGCGAGTTGCGATTAGAAGTTGCCGCCGTTCCAACCCCAGTCGGTGGTTGCGGTGTAACGAATATAAGTGCGGTCTTGAGGTATGCCAAGCTCGCGCTCCAAAGCTGTCATAATCTGCTCAGTCAACTTTTCCCAAGCGGACCCAGGTACGCTGGAACCAAACACGTTCACTTCAACGTAAGCTGCAGGCTTGGAATTATCTCCTGCAAAATAAATCGGCATATTGTCCTCGAACGGGCACATAAGCCAATGCTCGCTCTTGCCTGGAACTGCGCTAATTGCCTTGCCGTAAGCAGCTTTTAATGCGTCGCGCTGGGCAGGTGTTGTGCTTACAGAAACATGAGTGTGAATAACTGGCATAATCGCTCCTTTGCTAAATTTAGTAAGTTTTATTACTCCACAATATTACTTCACAATTATATGTTAATTGTTAGCCGTCGCGTGTTTAATGGAATATATGAAAAAGCTTATTGAACAGGTTGTGAAATTCGGTATTGTTGGCATTATTGCGTTGATTATTGACGTTGCGCTGCTGAATTTGTTGCTTCTTGTGCACTTAAATAACGTGGTTGCTGGCACTATTTCGTTTATTATTTCGCTTATTTTTAACTACATTGCCAGCATGAAGTACGTGTTTAAGCATCGCGAAGATATGGCTCGTTGGATGGAATTGCTGATTTTCGTTATTTCTGCGGTTATTGGCTTGCTTATTAACGATGCGATTATTTGGGCTAGTACGCTTGGAATGGCGCAAACTTTGCGTGGTACTGCGATTTACATGCTTCGCACAAATATTGGCAAGCTTATTGCAACAGTAGTTGTTGCTGTGTGGAATTTTGTTATTAGAAAGTGGCTTTTAGACGACACGAAATCGCAAAAACCTGATTATGATGCCGCTAAAGACAATACTTTTGCTCACAAGTTGGGTGAGTGGTCGCTAAATCATACGCCAAAAGGTTGGCAGTAAATTCGCAAAGTAAATTCACAATTAGATTTGTAATTAATTTGGAAGTAAAAGTAGGAGTTAGTAATGCCGGCTACAACAATTCATTTTGTGCGTCACGGAGAAGTTGATAATCCGAATCATGTGCTGTACGAGCGTCTGCCGGGATTTCATCTTTCTGCGCGAGGCGTGCGAATGGCAAGAGCTACTGCGAAGTATATTGCAACTGTGCCGCAAATGCGTGGGATTAGCGCAATCTACTCGTCTCCTCTTGATCGCACTCGCGAAACAGCGCGCGAAATCGAGGATGCTTTGCGTGCTGTTCCTGATTCTTACTATGTAAAAGCGCACTGTGGCGAGGATGCTGCGCAATCTCAAGAAAGCGACATTATTTTAGATAAGCGCTTGATTGAAGCTGGAAATAATTTCCGCGGAAAACGCATTGGCTACGGTGAAGGTGCGTTGTGGAAAAACAATAATTGGAAGCTTGTGGCAAATTTGTGGAAGCCAAGTTGGGGAGAAAGCTACCGCAGTATTGCTACTCGCGTTGGTGATTTTGCGCGCGAGCAGGTTCGTAAGCATCCTGGTGAGCAAATTGTAGCGGTAACGCATGAGTCGCCGATTTGGTCCTACAGGCATTTGCTTGAAACCGGCCATGCTGAGCACAATATGCTTCTTCGTCACACGGCATTGGCTTCAATTACTTCTATTACTTACGATTGCGAGACTTTGCGCGTACTTTCTATTACGTATGTAGATCCTGCAGAAAACGTTAAGTAATATAAAGGAATCTTAAGTAAGCTACGAATGTAAAGGAGCGTTCGATGGTAGCTTCTGATAAAACAATGGGAATAGAAAACGTGGGAATAGAAAACGTGGAAATTGAAACCATAAAAAATCTAAATAACGCAGCTCAATCTGCCGAAAGTTTAACCGCGCTGTGGCCATTAACAGAAGCGCGTCACCTTGATAACGACGCAAAATACGCGGAAAATCTGGAAGTGCGCTCAATGCGAGCGATAGCGCGAATGCTCACAAATCTTGACGTTACTGTGCCGGATGCTGAATTTGTGTACGAAGGTGCGGACGAAATCCCGGGCAGGCCGCAAGAAATAGTCGATGCTTTGCTTGCTGCTGCGGACGCTTATGACGCAATGGATTCGTGCTACGAGCCTAATTACGATGAAGCGGAAGCAGAAAATTTAGAGAACGACGCAAATGACGACGCAAATAATGACGCAAATAATGACGCAAATAATGACGCAAATAATGACGCAAATAATAACGTCAATAATATAGAAACTATTTTTAATAAACTTGCCTCGCACGCATCTGTTGATGCTGATGCAATTAATAGCGCTGCAGATACGCTGGGAGTGCAAGGAAATTGGGTTGCTGAAGATTTGCAAAACTCTGTAGAATACGCAAAAAAGCAATCTTCTGAATACGAAGAATCTAAAGTGTCGAAAAAAATTATTCTGGTTTTGTGCATTCTTAGCAAATTGATTGCAAAAACTAGCGATATTCAAGAAACTTTACCAATTTTCCTTTATATTAACGAAGTATGCGAGTGCGCTGGAGTGCCTCGCATGATGTTTAAAGATACTCAGTGGCGCGAGCTTGTTGATTGCGTGCGCAATTCGCAAGTGGATTGCAGCGAAAGTAACGAAAGTAGCGAAAGTAGCGAAAATAGTATTAGCGCGTTAATTAATTTTGTGTCTCCTTTGTTAGCTACGGAGTGGCAAAAGCATCGTGAAGACGTGCTGTGGGATCCGGAAGTTGCAAAAAAGCTTGCGAAGGAAGAAGACGATCGCAAATCTCGCGAAGCGCTGGCCGCAAAATTTGCGCATGTAGAGGGAAATAAGGAATCTACGCAAGCTCTTGACTGAACGCAATCCGTCCGTAACGCGCGGCACAATGGAACCTATGACTGATACAGAGGAAACTCAAGAAGTTGCTAATAATGCAACAAAATCCACGAAGCCTGAACTTCCAAAGAATGTTCGCGTGCGTTTTTGCCCTTCGCCAACCGGCACACCTCACGTAGGTATGGTTCGTACCGCGCTGTTTAACTGGGCTGAAGCTCGCCATACTCACGGCAAATTGCTGTTCCGTATTGAAGATACCGACAATGAGCGCGATAGTGAGGAAAGCTACCAGCAGATTATTGAGGCTCTTCGTTGGCTCAATATTGATTGGGATGAGGGCATTGATGTTGGCGGAGATAGCGGCCCATACCGCCAGTCCCAGCGCATGGAAATTTACAAAGACGTTGCGCAAAAGCTTTTTGAAGCAGGATACGCTTACGAATCCTTCTCTACTCCTGAAGAAATTAAGGAGCGTAATATTGCTGCTGGCCGACCAGCTGAATTTGGTTATGACGGTTACGATTGCAATCTTACTGAAGAGCAGAAGCAAGCCTTCCGAGACGAAGGCCGCAAGCCTGCGCTTCGTTTGAAGATGCCAAATGAAGACATTACTTTTAGCGATTTAATTCGTGGCGAGATTACGTTTAAGGCGGGTTCTGTTCCTGATTATGTGATTGTGCGACCGAATGGTGATCCGCTTTACACGCTTACGAACCCTGTTGACGATGCTTTAATGGACGTGAACGTGGTTTTGCGCGGTGAGGATATTCTTAGCTCCACGCCTCGCCAGATTGTGCTTTACCGTTACCTTATGGAAATGGGCATTGCTAAGGAAACTCCGCTTTACGGCCACATGCCTTACGTTATGGGCGAAGGTAAGAAGAAGCTTTCCAAGCGAGATCCTGAGTCCAATTTGTTCTTGCATAGGGATAACGGCTTTATTCCAGAGGGCTTGCTGAACTACTTGGCTTTGCTTGGATGGTCGATTGCGCCGGATCGTGACGTGTTCACTATGGATGAGATGGTTGAAAAGTTCGATGTGCGCGACGTTAAGGCAAACCCTGCACACTTTGACTTGGATAAAGCAATTTCGATTAACGCTGAGCATATTCGCATGCTTGATCCTCAAGATTTCTTGAACCGTTCTGTGCCTTATTTGCATAAGGATGGCGTAGTTAGCGCGGATAATTGGGATGCGCTGACTGATCATGAGCGTGAGGTGCTTAGCGCTGCAGCTCCACTCGTGCAGACTCGCGTGCGTTTGCTTGGTGAGGTTGCTGGAATGGTTGGTAGCCTTCTTAGCGATGCTGGCTACATTGAGCCGGATGATGACGCTCGTAAGCAGTTGAAGGAATCTGCGGGTGAGGTTCTTGATGCTGCGCTCGCTGCTTTGCAGGGTGTTGATGAGTCTGATTGGCATACTGATGCTTTGCATGATTTGCTTAATAAGAAGCTTGTTGAAGAAGCTGGTTACAAGCCGCGCTTGGCGTTTGGTCCTGTGCGCGTGGCTCTTTCTGGCCGCCGCGTTTCGCCTCCACTGTTTGAGTCCATGGAAATCGTAGGCAAAGACGTGACTTTGGCGCGTTTGGCTGGATTGCGCGAGCATTTGTAAATTGCAAATAACTTATAAGCGCAAATAAAATTTGAATAAGTCGGGAATATAGCGTTATTGTTGCATTCCCGGCTTTTTATTTGTGTTATTTTGCATTTTAATTGCGTAGTAATTCATTCGTGTGGATATTAGCGTGGTAGAGATTTGAGATTTTTCGCACTGAACGAAGGCGGACGTCAGAGCCGAAGGCTGCTGACAAGCCGAGCGAAGAAGAAAAATCGAAAAATCTCTGCGATAAAACACGGTTATTAACGATTAAGCACGCAGAGTTTGGGGGATTTCTCTACGAGAACTAAAAGAGGACTGAGGAAGCAACATTCTTTAAAGAACAAAGCAGACACAAAAAGCCTCTAACAGTCAGAGCGACGAAGGACGGGACGTTCGAGGAGAGAAATCCCGCAAAACTCGCGCCACACTAAGCGAATTGCAATATAAACTAATTTTATTTGCAGTTTAATATGCTTATTCGCTTTAGTTCGACACGCCGTTCTTGCGTATGGCGCAGTTATGTTGTAAAGTCGCTATTTGTTGCGTCAAGAGCGTAGCAATAAATGAAGCCCCCGTCGTCTAGCGGTCTAGGACTACGCCCTCTCACGGCGCCAACACCGGTTCAAATCCGGTCGGGGGTACGAAGACGGAACGGTTCCAAGAGCCGCGAAGCCTGCCAATTGGGGTATGGTGTAATTGGCAACACAGGTGATTCTGGTTCATCCATTCTTGGTTCGAGTCCAGGTACCCCAGCGAATAGCTCTCGTAGAACGAGGGCTTTTTTGTTATCCAGTGTATGGTACAAAAAATTTTGGTTTATAAAATAAAATTTAGATTATAAAAATTTTAGTGAGTTGCGCATATCTGCCGTATGCTTGAAGTATGACAGGTTCTGCAAATTCTGAAGTTGCTACTAATGCTGCACTTCCATTATCAATTTCGGCACGGTTGGGATGCTTGCAATTCCATCTTTCTGGCAAGTTTCGTGTGTTGCAATGTGCAGATGTGCAAGATGGTCTTCGTGTTTCGCAGGATACTATTCGTCTTATTGCTGCTGCTTGTGATGCTGTGCGTCCAGATTTGGTTGTGTTTACTGGAAATCAGATTGCTGGGTACGAAAAAGTATTCGCGCGCACTTTTAACCGTCGACGCTGGCAGCAAACTAAGCCTGTTTCCGACTCCGATAAGCGTCAATTATTGGAGAAATTGCGTGAGTCGACTGCGAAAATGGTTGAACCTTTAGAAAAGCGACTTATTCCGTGGGTTGTGACTTATGGTAATCATGATTTTCAATGTGGATTAAGCAATGCGGAACTTGACGCTTTGTATCAAGAATTTCCGTGTTGCATGAACCGCGTTTCTAAAACTTCATTATCTGCGACTGCTATGCAATCAACTAAATGTGTGCTTCCTAAGCAGATTATTTTCCCGTGTGAACCTGGAACTTTTGCTCTTCCGGTTATGAATGATAATCATGAAAGTGTTGTTTTTTCAATAGTTTTGGTTGATTCTGGGGATTATGCTCAGTCTGGAGGCTATGGTTGCCCTTCTGAGCAAGCGCTTGATTTTATAGCAAAGTTGCCTGATTCTGTGCCTTCGCATTTGTGCGTTTTTCAGCATTTTCCATTGCCTCAGTATTATCGTCTTTTGCGTGAAGTTCCTAAGCAGTCGGCTGCTAGAGAGCATGCAATTGAAGGGTATCGTACTTTTGCTGAGCATTATTACGCTCTTGATGAGCAGCGTGTTCTTCCGGATGGTTATTTAGGCGAGGGCATTAGCTGCCCAGATGTCGATAGTGGTGAATTCGATGTGTTGGCTAAATCGGGGGCGTTTGCCGTTGTTGCCGGGCATGATCATCGTAATTCTTTTGCTGGCAAAGAACCTGAGCATAATATGCTTTTTGTTGCCACTCCTACTTGTGGTTTTAGTTCTTATGGTCCGGAGCCTACTAGGAGAGGTGTTCGCCTTATTGAATTTGATATTCGTCACCCGTTTGAGCCTCGTACTCAAATGCTTGAGTTTGGAAAACTTGTTGGTAAACCTTCCTCTAAAAAGGCTTATACTTATGGTCTTACTGCGGAGTCTGAGCATGATTTGCCGGAGGTTGATTTATTGCGTAAGCCGTCACTATTTGCTAGGTTGATTCGTCGTTGGAGGCAGCGTTATACGCGTTAGCTTAAATTGATTCGGTATTTATTTGGTGCTGATTCGGTATTGATTCGTTTGCTGATTTGATTATTAGTGCTATTGCTAATGCAATTATTGAGCTTAATTGTAAAAATTAACTGAGCGCGTTGGCAAGTATGCCGGTATTATAGTGAATAGTGTTTAAGCGCGAACGAAAGAGGTAAATGTGTCCGCACATAATACGGCTGAACAGAACAACAATAGTGGCATTGACGCTGTAGACGTGTTGCATGTAGAAGGTGGTAAGCCGCTTAATGGCACTATTAAAGTTCGTGGTGCAAAGAATTTTGTGAGTAAAGCAATGGTTGCAGCGTTGCTGGCTCCTGGCAAATCAGTTCTGAAAAATGTGCCAGAGATTCGCGACGTGCATGTTGTTTCTGATTTGTTGCGTTTGCATGGTGTTGACGTTGAAGTAAATGGTCCGGAAGGTGTTGTTACTATTGACGCCACAAAAGTGCAGCTTGCAGATGTTGCCGATGTCGATACTCTTTCTGGTTCATCGCGTATACCTATTTTATTCTCTGGCCCACTTCTTCACCGTCTTGGTGAGGCTTTTATTCCAGCTCTTGGTGGTTGCAATATTGGTGGTCGACCGATTGATTTTCATCTTGAAACTTTGCGCAAGCTTGGCGCGAATGTGGATAAAGATCATGAGGATGGCATTCATATTACTGCTCCAAACGGCTTGCATGGTACAAAAATTCATTTGCCGTATCCTTCAGTTGGTGCTACAGAGCAGACTTTGCTTGCAGCAGTGCTTGCGGATGGTAAAACTGAGCTTTCTGGTGCTGCTATTGAGCCGGAAATTATGGATTTGGTTGCAGTTTTGCAGAAGATGGGTGCGATTATTTCTGTAGATGTTGACCGTACTTTCCGTATTGAGGGTGTGAAGGAACTTCAGGGTTACACGCATACTGCTCTTACGGATCGAATTGAGGCGGCTTCGTGGGCTTCTGCTGCTCTTGCAACGCATGGTGATGTGTTTATTAAGGGTGCAACTCAGCCAGAAATGATGACTTTCTTAAACGTGTTCCGCAAGGTTGGCGGTCAGTTTGACGTTACGGATAACGGCATTCGATTCTGGCATCCGGGTGGAGATTTGCATCCGGTTGCTATTGAAACAGACGTTCACCCTGGTTTTATGACTGACTGGCAGCAGCCGCTTGTGGTGGCTTTAACGCAGGCTAAAGGGTTGAGTATTGTGCACGAAACTGTGTACGAGAATCGTTTTGGCTTTACTAAGCCGCTTGTGCAAATGGGTGCAATGATTCAGCTGTATAGAGAATGCTTGGGTTCGCTTCCTTGCCGGTTCCAGCAGCGCAATTATAAGCATTCTGCCGTGATTTTCGGGCCTACGCCTTTAACTGGCCAGGATATTGACGTGCCTGATTTGCGCGGCGGTTTTAGCCATTTGATTGCAGCTCTTGCAGCTCAAGGTCCGTCAAATGTGCGTGGCATTTCGTTAATTGATCGTGGTTATGCTGACTTCCGCGGAAAGTTACTTGCGCTGGGAGCAAATATAGACTAGCGAAATCCCTTAAAACCTATATTTTTGTAGGGTAGTGAGCTTTTATCCACAATTTGTAAAAAAGCTTTTTTGCAAGCAGATTTATCGGTACAGTAGTCGCAATTGTAAGTAATTGTTGAGCAAGTTTAAGCAAATATTTGCTTGAACTTATTGAACTTATTAAGATTGCGGAGGCTTAACGATGGTTTGCGTTGGTGGACGCTACCAGTTACTTGGAGAGCTTGGTAGCGGCGGCACTTCAACAGTTTTTCTTGCGGTTGATACTGTGCTGCACAAGCAGTGGGCTGTTAAAGAAACTTTGCTGCAGGGAGATGAGTCGTATCAAAAATACATTATGCAGTCTTTGCGTGCTGAGGTAGAAGTATTAAAAGAATGTGATCATCCTGCAATTCCTCGCATTGTTGACTTTTTTGAAGAAAATGGTCGAGCTTATGCTGTGCGAGATTATGTTAAAGGTCGTTCGTTAAAGTCTATTGTTGAAAGCCAAGGTCTGCTAAATGCGCGAACTGTACGTGAACTGGGTATGCAATTGTGCTCGGTGCTATCGTATTTGCATTCGCATTATCCACCGATTGTTTACGGAGATCTTAAGCCTTCTCACGTTATGATTGCGGATGATGGAAGTGTGCGGTTGATTGATTTTGGCGCTGCAACGCAACTGTATGTAAATAGTGGCGCGTTTGCTTTACGAGGTAATAATCAAGCAAATGTAAGATTTGCGACTCCGCAGTTTTCTGCTCCTGAATTGTTCGATGAGAATGCTTCTATAACAGCTTCCAGTGACGTGTATGCGATTGGTATGACTTTATGTTATGCGCTGTTGCCGGGTGATTCTTCTGACTCAAAATTACAGGCTGCTTGTTCGAGTGGGGATCGTGAACTGTTTGATCAGCTTGTTGCTGTTCTTGCAACTGCTACAGCATCTCATCCTTCGCAAAGATATAAAGACTGTGAAGCCATGTTTGATGCGCTAGAATCATTGGGGAAAAATAGCCGCCAACAAAATGCTACTAAGAATCAAAGTAAGCGCCGTTCTAGCCGAGATTGTGCTAAAAAAATTCCGCGAAATACAAGTTGTTCGCGAAATTATATGTTATTGAATAAAAAGACTTTTGTGACTTTGTTCGCGTTGATTGCGGCTGCGGTTTTTGGTTTGCTTATTTGCAACTGTTTAGGCGCTATTAATAGCAATGCTGCAATAAGAAAGGCGGATATAGGAAAGGTAGATATAAGAAAGGTAGATATACGGAAGGCTGATGTAAGAAAATCTGAAATAAGAAAAGAAAGCGAATCGGCGACGGTTGTAGTAAAAAATATTGACGTAAATTCTATGCAGAAAAGCAAGTCGGATTTTTATTCCTACATTCGTTTAGCAGAGCGTGAAACTAGTGTAGAAGTTGCTGGTAAGTACATTGCGAAAGCTATGTATTTGCAAAATCGCATGTTGGAAAAACATTATGTTAAAAAAATGTCGTTGCGACCAATGCGTGTGCTTCTTCGATTGCAAACTGCCGATCAGAAGTGGAGTTCTAGCGAAGAACGAAGTTTTATGAGTCTGCTTAAAAAGTATGAGAATAAGCTGCGCGCAAATACTAAAGATTGGCCGGAATTTTCTGGAGATATTGGTAAATCTTATTGGTACTATTTTGCAGGATTATCTGGGAAAGTTGATAGCTCAGAGCGTATTTCGCGTATGACTGTGGCCAAAGAGTGGTTTCGTGATGCCGTAAAAAATAGTGACTATGACGAAGATAATAATTCTTCTCGCGATTTAGCAGCGACATCTGCAGTAAGGCTTAAAAATATTGCGAATAAACGTATTTTTAATACTTATATTGCAATTTCAGAAGGTTATTCTCGCCTCGTTGACGTTACGCAAAATTCTAATAACACTGAAACATACAAGGGGTACGCGCAGAAACTGAGGCAACTTATTCACATAGTTAAACAGTATAAAGAGGATGATTTAAGCGTTGACGCTGGGGAATTAGTTCTTCAATCTTTGCATATGTGGATGCGAACGTTTAAGGAAAGTGGCATTAGTGAATCAGAAACTAAACAACTATGCGACGATGCTCTGAATGTTCTTGAAAAAGCTAATGCTAGAAACGAAGATGCTGAGCAAAGACGAAAAAGTGCGCTTGGTAGCGTGAAACAGATTAACAATGAAATAATCGCGGTTTTTCGTAAAAAGTAGCTGAAAAATACGCGAATAAAGCGCATGAGGTTTATTTATTAATAAAAAAGCCCACTGCGGTGGAATGAATGCAGTGGGCTTCGTGGAGCTAATGGTAATCGAAACCACGACCTCTTCGATGCGAACGAAGCGCTCTACCAACTGAGCTATAGCCCCAATGTAAAACATACTGTTTTACAAAGTATTGTCTTACAACAACTCTGCACACTGTACTACAAATTGCGTATAAAAACAATATTTCTTAAAGTGCAGTGTGTAGAGTGTCGCAAACTATTAATTTATTTGCTTGCTTTATTGGCTTTCTTTGCTTGATGCGCTTTGTACAATCCAATGAAAGTTGGCACAAGCGAAATCAGCAGAATAGCAACAATTACAAGCTCAAAATTTTTCTGTACGAAAGGAATATTTCCGAAGAAATAACCAAGTAGCGTAAAAAGCGACGACCATACTATGCCGCCGAGAATAGAAAATGGTGTAAAACGTACCCAACGCATGCCGGAAACGCCTGAAATAAACGGCATAAACGTGCGAATAAACGGGAAAAATCTTCCCAAGAACACGGCCAAAGGACCCCATTTTTCAATCATTGCTTCAGTTTTTTCAACGCGCTCTGGAGTGAGAGCTTTAACTTTGCCGGATTCCACAATTCGCCTACCGAAGAAATGACCAATAAAGTAGTTGCATTGGTCGCCAATAATAGGAGCAAGCCAAACAACCACGAGCAAAAGTGGAAGTGGTAAAGCGCTGTGTCCAGTTTGAGCGTCTGGAGCTGCAAAGAATCCAGCAGCAAAAAGCAATGAATCTCCCGGCAAAAATGGGAAGAACACTACGCCGGTTTCAATAAAAACAATGAGGAAAATAAGTCCTAAAGCTGGGGCTGTGCCCATTGCAATCCAGCTTGCAATGGCTGAGCGCGGATCTTTAAGTAAGTTGACAATAAAATGAATAAATCCCATAATTCCCTGTCGTAATTTTGAAGCTCGTGACACCTGTTTAGCAAATGAAAAATCAAAATGCCATTATTTATGAGCCTAGCAGTCGGCATAAACGGCAAAACATGTGCAAATAAACGCTATTTGTTGCGCGCGTTATAGCATACAATACTAAAGTAGTACCGTGGTGTTGGAACGTTTAATAACTGAGAAAAATCGAGTGAAGATTTTAGGAAAGGTAACTCATGACGTTAAATGATGAGCGTGATTTAGAGCGTCCTCAAAGTTTTGCTCCTCTTAAGCAAAGAAAACGTCCTGTTGCAGTAAAAGTTAAAACTGTAAGTGGTGATATTTCTGAAGTTGCACAAAGCGATACGAAAGCTGATGCTGATGCTGCTGACGTTGCTGCTGACGCTGCTTCTGCTGCTGACGCTGCTAACTCCGCTACAGAATCTGCTGCTACTTCTGATGCGACTTCTGCTACAGAGTCTGCTGTTAATTCTGCAAAATCTACCCAAAGCAAAGTTGCTTCTGGGTATTTAAGCCCAGATTTACCTGAAACTGATTTGTCGATTGCTGATTTATCTCGCAAACACGCAAATCCTAAGCGTTGGTGTGTGTATTTTGGCGTGCTGCTCGTGGCAATTGTGTTCCCGTATTGGGTTGGACGCACTTTAGCTGTTCAGCACACTTCTTGGGTGGTATCTCACTTTGCCGGATTGTCTCCGCAGGGTGTTGTATTTATTTCTTGGGTTATTACAGTTGCTGTTTTTACAAGTCTTGCAATGGCGTTAATTGAGTCAAACCGTTGGGTTTGGCGTTTTTTGTTTGTGATATTTCTTGCGTTGGAGCAGCTTGTTGCAGGATTGTGTATGTTGAGTATGAGCTTCTGGTATTCAACTTACGTGGTTTATGGATCTGCTTCCGGGCTTGCTAATGCTGCAAATTTGGGTATTATTTCTGCAGGATTGGCCGTAGCTGTTTTTGCAGTGCTATTTGTTGGCTTGCTGGTTACTGTTCCTAAAAAGTCGTCGCTTAATGTGCTAACTCGCAGTTGGGTATCGTTTATTATGTTTTACACTGTTGAGGTTTTGGCAATACTAGTTGTGCTTTTTGGTGGGTTTATGACTGCAATGTAGTAGTTGCTTTTGAAAAATAAGTTGTTTGTGCGTGGTTGTATTATAGAAATTCGGCGTGTAACGCCCGCGGATTGAGAGCGCTATAGCAGAAGGCTATGGCACCGCGCAGTGATATTAAGGAGGACGCCGTGGCATTAACGGCTGAAGATAAGAAGAATATTATCAACGAATACGCGACGCACGAGGGTGACACGGGTTCCCCAGAAGTGCAGGTTGCTTTGCTTAGCAAGCGCATTGCTGACCTTACTGAGCACTTGAAGGAGCATAAGCACGATCATCATTCTCGTCGTGGTTTGCTGCTTATGGTTGGTGATCGTCGTCGTCTTCTCGATTACTTGAAGCGTGTGGACATCAACCGTTATCGTTCTTTGATTGAGCGACTCGGCTTGCGCCGATAGTCTTTCTTAGCCCGGGCTTAAGCTCGGGCTTTTGTATAGTACATAATTGAAAGCATAATTAAAAATTGAAGTATAACTGAAAATTGAAGCATAATTGAATATGGAAGAATAATTTAAGATTGAAGAATAATTGAAGATTGAAGCATAATTGAATACGGATGATTGAAGTAGCCGAAACAAAAAACACTACGAAATATTGGCGTAACGAAAGTGTTGCAAAGATTGCAAATATTCGCATTGATGGTAATAGTGCGAAGTTGCCAATGTTATTACGCATGTTGGTTGATTAGGTAAGTTAAGAAAAGGAGGAACCCGT
>CAMPNN010000001.1 GCA_946891915.1 uncultured Bifidobacteriaceae bacterium | reverse complement strand
ATTGATTGAGCGAGAATAAAAAGCAAAAAGCTCTAGGCGTGATGCCTAGAGCTTTCGCCGACCGAGTACTCCCAATCCATTTGTTCCATCATTGTATCATATATAATCTTATTTACTAAATTATTTAATTTAAAAAATTAATACATAATGTAGGGCAATCAGAAAGAGTCCGTAAAGCTAATCTTGTGAATATTCGTGGGCATAAGCCAAGTTCTTCAACACCGTTAAAAACTCAGCTAACGAACTGAGAAAGTAACAGTAATAAGCAGAACACTGTTACTAACTCAGCTAACAAACTGAGAAAATAACAGTAATCAGCAAAACATGTCAGCAACAAACCGCCATCCAGCGCGCAAACATCACCAAACGACACGCCAAAATAGGCGAGGGCTTGCATTTGGGAATATTTCGAGTATAGTAGTTACTCGTGCTTCGGCGCTGACATAGTTAGCAAGAAAGCATTGCGGACATAGCTTAGTTGGTAAAGCGCAACCTTGCCAAGGTTGAGACCGCGGGTTCGAGTCCCGTTGTCCGCTCTAGGTCCGATGAGTTATTCGACCTTACGGTGGGTTAGCCAAGCGGTTAGGCAGCGGCCTGCAAAGCCGTATAGATGAGTTCGACTCTCGTACCCACCTCGATTAAGCAGGTTAGCTTAATACACAACCGGGCGGTTGGCGCAGTGGTAGCGCACTTCCCTGACACGGAAGGGGTCACAAGTTCGAACCTTGTATCGCCCACTCGAAAGGATTGCCTTTCACGCATAATTAAAAAAAATTTTGGGTGATTGGCGCAGCGGCTAGCGCACTTCCTTCACACGGAAGGGGTCATAGGTTCGATTCCTATATCACCCACAATAGGTACTCAGTGTAAAGCACTGCGTTTTTTGTTGTCTAACCAATATTTCTTGCTAGTAATTACAGATTGCAAATTTTGAAACGTAATACCGATACGAAACGCATACAGCATGCACGCAATACCCATACAACCCGCGCAACACGCACTATGCGCAAAGAGAAGCAATATCTCATATCAATAAATCAAACCAATAATCAATCCAATAATCAATAAATCAATCACTTCTTCGCACAACACAACAAAAACGCAACAGAAACACACAGGCTAATGTTAATTTTGCGTTCGTTTAGTATCGTGCTATACTCAACCGAGTACAAGTGAAAATTGCAGGGGTACTGGAAACAGTTGAGAAATACCCTTTGAACCTGTTTTGTTAAGACATGCGTAGGGAGCAATTACAGTAAGTGATTTCTTTCTATCACGATTTTTCGTGGTATCGTGCATGCTGCAACGAAGCAACAATTACACAAGTATCTACTAACTAAATAAAACTAAAGCAAAACTAAATAAAACAAAACTGAAAGCACAATCCAACATTGCTTCGTAAACTACAGTTTTGCGAACTACAGCTTCGTAAACTACAGTTTTGTGGAAAATACTCAACCAAAGAAGGAGGAATACTGCAAAATGATTAATAGCAGCATCAATGCTGAAACTATCGAATCTGCTATAAGCTGGCTTGCAGGATTCACAGAGAAGCCGGGGGAACCAGGAGTTACTCGCCCTCTTTATACACAATCTTGGAAACAAGCTCTTTTCGCCCTTCGCCAACGTTTTGAAAAACTCGGCATGACCGTAGAATTCGACTCAGTTGGAAACCTGATTGCAACTGTTGAAGGAAGCGAAGAACCTGAAAGCGTAATAGCTTGCGGATCGCATATTGACACAGTTTCAAGAGGAGGTCGTTTTGACGGCCAGCTTGGTATAGTTGCAGCTTATTTAGCAGTAAAAAATTTACTTACTAGATACGGAAAACCAAAGAAGAGTTTGCGTATTATTTGCTTAGCAGAAGAAGAAGGCTCACGTTTCCCATACGTATTCTGGGGTTCAAAAAACTTTTTTGGACTTGCTAAAAAAGAAGATGTAGAGAATATTTGCGATAGCGAAGGCGTTCCTTTTGAAGCAGCTATGCGCGAAGCTGGGTTCAATTATCAAACCACTGAACCTAAGTTTACAAATCTCGAAGCTTGGATTGAGCTGCACATTGAGCAGGGACCAACGCTTTACAGCAACCACGAAGATTTAGGCATTATCACTAGCATTGCTGGTCAGCATCGTTGGGATATTAATCTTAAAGGTGTGCAAAACCACGCTGGAACAACTATGATGTCTTACCGACACGATGCCGTAGATTGCATGACGCATATAATCTCCAAAAATCTCGACAAAGCAAAGCAAGCAGGAGATCCTCTCGTACTCACCTTTGGTCGCATAAGCGTGGTACCAAATCAGGTAAACATTGTCCCAGGCGAGGTCACTTTTTCAATGAACTGCCGTCACACGGACAAAGCTTTTCTTGATAAATTCTTGCAAGAACTCGATGATGACATTCATAAAACTGCAAACGCTTATGGTATTACAGCGCGGATTGACAAATGGATGTCGGATGACCCTACACCGCTTAGTGACGATATTATAAATCTTTTGAAAGATCAAGCAGATCAGCAGGGTTACGCTTACAGAGTTATGCATTCAGGCGCTGGCCAAGATACGCAAATTTTTGCACCTTTCGTAAAGTCCGGAATGATTTTTGTTCCTTCGAAAGATGGTATTAGCCACGCTCCAGAAGAGTACACGGATCCACAAGATGCCGTTCATGGAGTAAAGCTTTTACGAGATGCGTTACATAGCTTGGCTTATGAGAACTAAAAATTGAGCTATAAATTAAAACTAGAAATTAAAACTAAAAATTAAAACTAAAAGCAAGAAGTAAAAACTGAAGGAAGGCACAAAAGCCAAATACGATGCAAACTTCACTGCCTAATTAATCGCGGCGAAGAAAAGTGAATATCGAATGAGAGTACAACACTTATTCACGAATAAGAGGCTGATACGAAGGGGCGCACCACCACGGGTACGATATCCTTTCGTATCTTTTTTATTTTTGGGCAAAGTTGCGACTCTTTTTCAAAAACTTAAAAGCAAAACACAAAAACCAAAAACAAAAGAACTACAACACAAATGAAACAAATTTACAAAGCATTAAAAGTAAGGAGGTGCACATGCAAATTAGTAAGCTGCTGCAAGACGAGCCAGTAAATAGTCAACAATTAGACTGCTACCGCGAGCGCGGATATACAAATGATGATTTGTTGCCGAAGCCGAAAGAAAAACGTACAATGAGCGCATTGAATTTTTGTACTCTTTGGATGCAATCAGTTCATAACATTCCCAATTACGCTGCGGTTGGCGCATTCTTAATTATGGGCTACTCACCAATGCTAATAATGCTTGGCATTATGCTTGGCGCAATACTTACGGCAATTGTTATGTCTGTAAACGGAGTGGTCGGCTCTAAGTACGGCATACCATTTTCTATGCATCTTCGCGCAACATACGGAAAAGCAGGCGCTCAACTACCAGGATTCCTTAGGGGAGTAGTTGCAGCAATATGCTGGTATGGAATTCAAACATATATTGGCGCAAAAGCTTTAGAGATTCTCGTCGGAAAAATTTGCCCTGAATTTCTTACGCTTGGAAGCAAAATACCATTTGTCGGTTCGCATATACCTATTATTATTTCCTTCTTAATATTTTGGTTGCTTAACTTGGCGATTGGTTTAGGCGGAGGCGGAGCACTAAATAAACTTACTGTTGTGCTTAGCCCTCTCATTTACATTGTGTTTGGCTGCATGAGTGTATGGGCTATCAGCTGTGCAGGCGGATTATCTGCGATTATGCAGTATCATGCAACGGTTCAAACTCCAGCTAATTGCGGCATCGGGCTTTTCATGATGATGATTGTAAATTCCGTGTTGGGCGTTTGGGCTGCTCCTGCTGTTTCCATTGCTGATTTTACGCAGAATGCGAAATCTACTGTTGCGCAGGTTAAGGGCCAAGTAGCAAGTTTTCTGCTAAGCTACGCGCTTTTTGCTTTTACAAGCGTGGTTATTTTAGTTGGAGGCTCACTTTTTTACCGTGAAACTATTACAGATGTGCTAGTTATCATAAATAAGTGGGATAATCTTCCTGCAATTGCTGTAGCTACTGGCTTGCTTTTGCTTACTACAGTTTGCACAAACGCTACTGGAAATATTGTTCCTGCAGCGTATCAGCTAACTGCTTTAGCTCCGCGATTTGTGAATTATAAGCGTGGCGTAATCATCGCAGCTCTTATAAGCACTCTGCTAATGCCATGGAAGTTTATGGCTAATATTACTGGTTTCTTGAATATTATCGGCATGCTTTTAGGGCCTATTGCCGGTGTTTTACTTGCAGATTATTACATAGTAAAGCATTGCAAAATAGATCTTGACCAGTTGTATTACAATACGAAAGATTCAGATTTAGTGAAAGAATCAGCCTATTCTGGCACGAATTTGAAATCGTATATTTCGACAATTCTTGGTCTTTTGCTAGCTCTTTCGGGGCAGTTTATTCCTGCTTTTGCGTCACTTACTAAAATCTCTTGGATTGTAGGATTCGCAGCTGGTTTTGTGCTACAAGTACTGCTATCAAAATTACCAAAATTACCAAAACTAGCAAATCAGAAAAACTAGCAAATCAGAAAAACTAACAAATCAGAAAAACTAACAAATCAGAAAAACTAACAAAAATTTTCAGCCAACAATGGCTAAAGAAAGGAAATAAAATGAACTACGATGTAGTTGTTACCAACGGTTTAGTTGTGTTCGATAACGAAGCAACTAAAACAGATGTAGCTATTAAAGACGGCAAGTTTGCTGCTTTTGGAAGCAACTTTACCGCAGAAAAAACTATTGACGCAACTGGTTTAATAGTTGTTCCTGGAAAGGTTGATTCCCACGTTCATATTAACGCTCCTGGCGGTGGAGTGCGCGACGATTGGGAAGGTTTCGTATCTGCCACTTCTGCAGGCGCAAAGGGCGGTATTACTACAATGCTTCAGATGCCTTGCAATCAGATTCCTGCAACTACTGATGGAAAGTCTTTTGAAGCAGTACTTGAAGAAGCAGATGGAAAACTTAAGGTTGACGTTGGCCAAACTGGTGGTTTGGAGCCGCAGAATCTGGACGGCGGAATTAACGAACAAGATAAGCAGGGTGTTGTTAATTACAAAGCATTCCTCGGCACTACCGGCGACAAGGATTTGCAAGTTGATTTGTACAATTGCGACGATTATTCCCTATACACTGGCATGCAGCAGATTGCAAAAACCGGCAAAATTTTGATCATGCATTGCGAAAATGCTCCTATTACGGATCAGCTTGGCAAGAAAGCTCATCAAATGGGAGCGCGCAAGCTTTCTGAATTTGTAGCTACAAGGCCTGTTTTTACTGAGGTTGAAGCTATTGTGCGCGCATGCATTTTTGCTAAGGAAACCGGATGCCGAATTCACATTGTGCACGTTTCTTCTCCAGAAGGCGCTCAAGCTGTTGCTGACGCTCGTAAAAATGGCGTAGATGTAAGCTGCGAAACTTGTAACCATTACCTTTATTTTGACACTTCTGAACTCGACGAAATTGGCAATATTGCTAAGTGCACTCCGCCAATTCGCGATAAGGAAAATCAGAATGGCTTGTGGGAAAAAGTTTTCGATGGTTCTATTAATTTCATCGTGTCCGATCACTCTCCAGCTCCTTTGAGTTTGAAGCAAACCGACGATGCATTCACAGCTTGGGGAGGCATTGGAAGCGTTCAGAACGATGTTGACGTATTCTTCGATGAGGCAGTGCAAAAACGCGGAATGTCGTTGACGCAATTTGTGGCGTTGAACTCAAGGAATTCTGCAGAGCGTTTCGATTTGAAAGGCAAAGGAAGCATCCGCTTAGGCTACGACGCAGATCTTGCTTTCATTAAGCCAAATGCTCCATATGTTCTTAAAGCTGAAGATCTTGAGTATCGTAACAAGTTCAGCCCATACGTTGGTCGCACTATTGGCTGCCAGGTTGTAAGAACTTTGCTTCGCGGTGAAGAAATTTATAGTAAAGAAAACGGTGTTACTAAAGATTTTAGAGGAAAGTTTATTCTTCATCCAGCTCAGCGTTAAACCTAAGTTGTCATAAAGTATGATAGTGCTATATGAAAGGAGGGATAATGCTTAAGCTGAATCACGACATGGTTGAGTACGTTGAAGGTGAAACTTTGCTTGATCTACTTAAACGCGAAGGCTACGACACTACTTTCGTTGCAATATCTGTTGATGGCAAACTGGTCAAACGCGACGATTTTGGAACTTTCATTGTTAAAGATAATGCAAAAATTGAAGTGTTTAGCATTATGGGAGGGGGATGATTCATGGAAAACGACGACATTCGCGCAAAAGTTCTTAAACGTCAGCTAAAAGAAGATAATGATCTGTTCTCTAAACAATCAGTATCGATACTTGGCTGCGGCGGTTTAGGTTCGAACATTGCTTTAATGCTCGCGCGAGCTGGCGTAAGAAAACTCTACATTTATGATTTTGACACTATAGAATACTCAAATTTGAACCGTCAAAATTATACGATGCACGAAGTTGGACAACACAAAGTAAATGCAACTAAGGCGCGCCTAAATGAAACTTTGCCGTATGTTGAAGTAGAAGCTTTTGTTCAAAAAGTTACGCCAGAATCGTTAGATGAGATTGTTGAACGTTCCGACTTGTTTATTGAAGCGTTTGACAATCGCGAATCAAAATCTATGGTTCTTGATTATTTCATGAACCATCCAAATAAATATGTAATTACCGCTTCTGGATTATCTGGACTGGGAGATATTAGGAACATTAAAATTAAACATGCTGGTAACGTGTGTTTAGTAGGTGATTTTAAGTCTTCACCCGAAGAAGGCTTATATTTGCCTTACGTTTCAATTATTGCCAGTTTAGAAGCTTTGGAAGCATTAAAATGGATTAAAAATGGAGGAAATTATGGAGAATGAAGATTATTTGGAATTGGGCGGTAAGAAGTTTACTTCTCGCTACATTTTGGGTTCCGGAAAGTATTCTGAAGAGCTTATTGACGCTGCAGTAAATAGCGCTAAGGCGGAAATGATTACCGTAGCAATTCGCTACAGTGAGAAGGCTGCCGGAATTTTGAAGCATATTCCAGAAGGCGTTACTATTTTGCCAAATACTAGCGGCTGCGTAAATGTTGAAGAAGCAGTGAATACGGCTCATATTGCTCGCGAAATGGGTTGCGGCAACTTCATTAAGCTTGAGATTATCCCTGACCGCAAATATTTGCTTCCAAACAATGAGGCCACTTTGCAGGCAACGAAAATTTTGGCTGACGAAGGCTTTACTGTTTTGCCTTACATGTACCCAGATTTGTACTTTGCTAAAGCCATGCGCGACGCAGGCGCCGCAGCAATTATGCCTCTTGGATCTTTGATCGGTTCAAATAAGGGTTTGGAAACTAAGAAGTTCATTCAGCTTATTATTGATGAGATTGATCTTCCTGTTATTGTAGACGCCGGCATTGGAGTACCAAGCCAGGCTGCTGAAGCTATGGAAATGGGTGCTGCTGCAGTAATGGCAAACACTGGCGTTGCTACCGCAAAAGATATTGTGCTTATGGCCAAAGCTTTTAAGCTTGGTATTGAAGCAGGCCGCGCAGCTTATCTTGCAGGCCCTGGTCGAGTCCTTGAAAAGGCTGCAACGCCATCTTCTCCAAAGCGTGACGACGAAAGCAAGTAAAGCCTGACTAAAACGCTAAAAAATCTGAAACAAAGTAAGCCTTGCAAGTACGATCAAGTTATTGCAAGGCTTACGACATTCCGACTTGCGTTCAAGCAAAAAATTGACTATTATAACTACTTGTTTTGCGGACATAGCTTAGTTGGTAAAGCGCAACCTTGCCAAGGTTGAGACCGCGGGTTCGAGTCCCGTTGTCCGCTCCATTTTTGACTATTTTATTTCTTAAAATTGTGTTTCCAACTTTTCTAAGTCATGTTTGCACAATTCATATTTCTACTTTCCAATTTATTTTCATACTGACTACCAAACTTTGGGAAATAACCCAAAATAACCCAAATTTTGAAACGTTTATGTGTCAAACAAACTTTTCCTATATACTGCTTATATACTGCTTATATACTTTATATAATGTTAAGAGCGCAAATAACGTGTAAAAGTTATGCTTAAAACTGAAGCACTAAAACTTAAAACTTAAAGCCTAACGCTTCCGCGCAGTATACGTAAATGGTATCGAATTGAAAGAATGGGGATTATGACTGACGACGTGCAATCTACCGAATATGCATCTTCCGCGGAAGATAGTACGTCAATAGTAGTAGATGCCATTACTTCATTATGGGAGCAGGGAGAAGTTACGTCTATCCCAAAATTCTCAAAACATCACATTTTCGATGATTTTCCGGGGTTACCTTCACACACGCAATTAGCTTGGTTTAAGATTCCAGGTAAAAAATTTGGAATTGCACTTGGATTATGCAAAGAAGGCGGAAAATATTTCCGTCAGCTTGCTATTGCAGACGAAGTTGGGAGAATTTACACAGGTGATAAAATAACTCCTGCAGAAGCTGCTGAACGACTACCACAGCTGTCATTCATTGAGCAAGGATCTTTTGACTTGCACAACAATGTGAGATTTTACGGTTCTAACGCAAATACGCAGTCAGATAATATTTCTAAAAAATGCTGCCAATTATTGAGAAAATTGCGCTGTAAAAAACGTAAATATAAGCATGCACAATCTTCTAATAATCAAAACTCTAAAAATATACCAATTATTTATGGAGATATTGTTGCACAACTATCTTTAGAAGATGGGTTGCATCAAGTTTCTTCTTGGCTTTGCTACAACAATGGTAAGCGCAAAAAGTATACGATTGAAAATACGCGCGTAGCATTGACAGATTCCTTGCGATGCAATCTTTCCTACGCTGATGCTGTTGCCACAGCATTTTTCGCAACATTTTTCATACCAGATTTGCACCAGGCGCTAATTGGATTTGGATATTCTCACGTATTGCATCGTCTATACACAGAAGCTCCTTTAGGAGCAATCAGAAGAAGCGTCAAGGACATTAAACGTGTACGCGAGGAAAATCTGCTTGTATCCGGATTAGAAAGCTACTATGAGCGCGTAATGCGTGACGTTGGAGCACTAGAGCCAACTCAAAGCTTGGAGGCAGTTCACGGTGCAGAAAGACTACATTTGGAAGAGGCACAGCGAACTTCTGCACACTACTTGATTTGGGATGACTCCTTAGAGCCTTCCGCAGCACTTAAAGTTTTGCGCATTGAAGGAGCATTAAATCGTTTGCAAGCAATCTACCAGTGCATACAATCTAACGCTTCACAGGGCGGAAAAAGCTTAGAAAATACTATTACTTGCGAGCGCATAGCTGCTCTTGATAATGCGATTATTGAAGATCCTGCTTTTATTGCTAGTGAATCTTCTGGTATGCAATCTTTTGGTAACCCATTAGAGGACGATAATATTCGTCCTCTAATGCACTTGTGGCGTAAGGCACGCAAACGCCAGCAGTCTTCTTCATATTTGAAGCAAACCGAGGCTGGAGAATGGTTGTACCGCCAGTCGCTATCTGAGCTTATTCGTAGTTTGTATTTACCGTTCCGTTTTGATGCTGATTTTCGCTCTAACCTTAACGATGGAAAAGTGGCGTTAGCTTTTACTGCTACGGGATCTTCACTTATGCCAGCATACAAATATGATACTTTTGAAAATGCGTGGCATAAGTATAGTGATACTGAAAAATCGTTTATTGCAACAAACTACAATTTGCGCATTGGAATTATGCTTGCAACGCTCGCTTTCGGTGCGAGTGAAAAAATACAGAGTGTTTCTATTCGTCTTGATTCAATCGGCTTGGAAGAAATGGTTGCAGCACAAGATAATGCTATTAATACTTTGCTAAGCCGCACTCTTAGAGCACTTAACAACATGGACAGTGACGCAACTCCTGCGAAGGGAGATCCAAAGGATGGTGACATTCATGGAGATCCTTCTCAGCTTCAAGATTTGCAAAATTTACCATTTTCTAACGTTGTTGAAGCAGCACAATCTTTGTTAGATGCTCACTCAGACGATTTTGAAAGCTCTGTAAAAGGTGAGCGTCATAACGAATCTGAAGAATCAACTAATAAAAGCAGTAGTAATAACGGCGAAAGTAACGCAAGCATCGAAAGTAACGCAAGTAAAAATAATAACGAAAATAACGAAAATACTATAAATCCCTTAGCAGCTTTTAGCGAACCTCCTGAAGTTAGAGCGCTTATGACAGTGACGTTCAAAAGAGAAGAATTCGTAAAATATATTCGCAAATACGGTTTACAAAATCCAGTAGAACTATATAAGCGTTTTAACGCAACTATGAACATGCGCAAAGGAGGATCTTTAGACACAATCGAAGCATCGTTCGACATGCATGATACATGTTTTGCACCTCGCGGAGCACAAGAAGAACCAGAATTTTCCGACATATTATTCGATGAGGATCAGGAAGAAATACTTGGTACTCAACATTCACAAGGTCTTTCTATTCAGAGAGAAGATTTGCTTCAGCAAGCTGTTACAGACTTCCATCATATTGCCGCTCAGCCAATTCAAACAACAGCTGAAAAAGCAAGGGAAGCCATGAATATTATTGAGCATATTGGAGATCCCGAGCTTAGCGCTCAATCAAACAATGTAACACGCGCACTCATCGATGAAACTCCAATACCAGAGCTTTCTTTCACAGCATCGCAGGATATAAGATCCATGCGAATTAAAGCTCATGAGCAGCTTATGGAAGGAGATATTAAGCAGGGAATTGAAGAATATGAGAAAAATATTGCTCACTTCGATTCAATGTTTACTGTAGAAAACACTGTGCCAAGATACTTCAATTCCTACGCTGAAAGAGTAGTATACAATCGCATATTTGCAACACCTGAAGAGCATACTCTACTTATTCCAGACGGATTATTCTACTCACATATGGAATTAGCTGACTTACTTTCACAGTTACACCAAAATGATGCTGCTATAAAGCACTTAAACATGATGGTCTCGTATGCTCCAACATACGCATTATCTCATTTACGATTAGCAGCAGCATTGTCACAACAAGAAGATTGGCAGTCTGTTATTGCAGCTTGCTTAAACGCTTTGCGAGTATCTTTTGACAAGGACGATGCAGCATTTGCGTACTACAGATTAGCTTACGCAGCGTGGATGCAAGATAGGTTTATGCTGGCAGCGAGCGCATACCGAATGGCAGATTATTTAGCACCTGAAAGAATTGAACCGCTTAGAATGGAACTTGAAGAGCTGTTATCGCGCATGAGATCACAGTGCTATAAAGCTCCAACTAGCATGGATGAAGTAAAACAGTGTTTCAGAGATGAAGACATTCCAGTTTGGCCAAATATTGAAGCGAATCATATTATTGGCAAGGCTGCTAAACTCACGGTTGATAACGGAATGTTTGTAATTGCAAGAACGCTGTGCGTTGCACATATTCGAATGTCGTCCAACGAATATGTAGAAGGCGCAGTGCAATCGCAATTTTTACGTTCACTAAATGCGTAATAGTGTGAGAAAAATACGTAAGCGGCCATAATATTTATACGGGATGTTTATAAAATAACACTTATTTGAAAGGGGATTTTTCATGAGTGAGGCTCACGATAATAACGAATCACAAAGTGCACAGTGGACACTTTTTGACGATTTTGACGAGCAATCTATAACTCATGAAAATAAGCAAGAATCTGCTCAATTGAAACCTCAATTTGAAGCCCAACCACAGCATGAAGATTATAAATCTCAAAATTCTAAAATTGTAAACGAAGCGCACGTGTGGAATCCAAATGTTGACGCAGACCGCTGGATCGCTCAACTTCAACCTACAGACGCGGACGCATTACACCTAGGTAGCTTACAACCAGCGTCATTAACGATTGAGCAAGCTGCGAAACTTTGGGCGAAACTTGCAGCTTGGGCGCAGTCTGATCAGATTGCATACTATGTTGAGGATGCTCCAACAAGCTCTGATGCCGCTTATGACGCTCGCATGCGTATGCTAAGCGAATTAGAAGCTACATTCCCAACACTTGACAACCCTCAATCTCCAACGCACCGCGTAGGCGGAACTTTTTCTAACGATTTTACTTCCGTTAAACATCCTTCTCGCATGATGAGCTTAGATGACGTGTTTTCTTTTGACGAGCTACACAACTGGTACGATAGCGTAATCAGGGACCTTAACTGGCCTGAATCTAAGCCACTTCCTATGACTTGTGAAGTAAAAATCGACGGTCTTGCACTTAATCTTATTTACCGAAACGGCACTCTTGAGCAGGGTCTTACACGAGGAGACGGCGTAACAGGCGAGGATATTTCACTTAATGTTAGAACTATTGAAGAAATACCTACGCAACTTAGTGCAAACAATCCTGACGACATTCCTGAATTTGTGGAAATTCGCGGCGAAGTTTTTATGAAATGGTCAGATTTTCGTAAGCTTAACGACGAGCAGGAAAATGCGGGAAAGTCTCCTTTTGCCAATCCAAGAAACGCAGCTGCTGGTTCACTTCGACAAAAAGATCCTCGCATTACTGCAACTCGTCATCTAAGCTTTTTTGCGCATGGTTTAGGAAGTCTTCGCTGGAAGGAAAACACAAGTCACGCACATAGCGAAACTAGTTTTAACCAATCTGACGCTTACAAACTTTACCAGCAGTGGGGCGTTCCTGTTTCTCCATACACGCGTAAAGTCACTAATTTTGCCGAAATTCAAGACATGATTGAATATTACGGCGAGCATAGAGCAAGTATTTTGCACGCGTTAGATGGGATTGTTGTAAAAGTTGACGATAGGGCTTTGCAACGCCGCCTTGGAGCAACTTCGCGCGCGCCTCGCTGGGCTATTGCGTATAAGTATCCTCCTGAAGAAGTAAACACAGTTTTGAAAGATATTGTTGTTCAAGTTGGAAGAACAGGAAGGGTTACTCCTGTTGCAGTACTTGAACCAGTAACTGTGGCAGGATCGACTATTTCTCGCACAACGCTACATAATTCTTACGAAGTTGAGCATAAGGGTGTGCTTATTGGAGACACTGTTGTAGTACGCAAAGCTGGGGATGTTATTCCGGAATTAGTTGGTCCTGTGCTTAAAGCTAGGGAAGGTAGGGAAAACGAACTTAAAAAGTTTGTTATGCCTGAATATTGCCCATCTTGTGGAACTAAGTTAGCTCCTGCAAAAGAAGGGGATAAGGATATTCGTTGCCCAAATGTTGAAAATTGCCCTGCACAGCTCACTGAGCGCATAATTCACTTGGCTTCTAGACAGGCTTTCGATATTGAAAATTTGGGAGATAATGCGGCTTTAGCGCTTACAAATCCTGAAGATTCTAGGCCGAATACTGCGGAAGTTTATTGCCCAAATATGGACAAAATTGTAATTAAGCGAGGCTCAACTCAGCAACCATATGTGCCAGAAGAAGGCTTAACATTACCAAAACCGCAAACTCCAGTTCTTAAAAGCGAAGCTGAAATATTCAGGATTACTTCTGACGATTTGCGAAATGTAATGGTTTGGAAGGAAATTCCACTAGTAGAAGAGTGGACAGAAATAGACAAAGATGGGAAAAATAAGAAGCATACTCGCAAAATTGGCGGATCTGGTCTTTGGCGTCAAGTAAGAGCTTTTTGGACTCGCACATTAGAAGCTAAATTTGCTGAATCTTCAAACGAAAATAGCGAATGGGATCCTCAATATCCTAAATTCCAAGTTCCTAAAGATGCAAAAGTAGTTTTTTGGAAAGATAAGCGGGCTGGTAGTAATTCCAGTAGTAATTCCAAAGAAATAATTAGCGTACCATGGTACACAAGACCATCTGAAACTACGCGGAGCATGCTTGAAGAAATAGCTCAAAAAGGCAAGAATGCAACCCTGTGGCGCGTTTTAGTTGCTCTTTCTATTCGCAGGCTTGGTCCACCAACAGCGCGCCTCATAGCGGCAACTCTAGGATCGCTGGAAAATATTGCAAACGCTTCCGTTGAAGAACTTACTCAAATTGATGGAGTTGGCCCAGAAATTGCTCAAGCTGTTTACGACTGGTTTAAGCAAGCTCAAGATAGCAACAATTGGCGAGCTGAAGTGCTAGAAGCGTGGAAAGAGGCCGGAGTAGTTGGAAAAGTTGAAGCAACCAATCTACCGCAAACCTTACAAGGCAAAACAGTTGTTGTTACTGGAACTTTGCAAGGTTTTAGTAGAGATGAAGCAAAAGAAGCAATTATGTCTCGCGGAGGTAAAGCTTCAGGCTCTGTAAGTAAAAATACGTATTGCGTAATACTCGGAGAAAACGCGGGCTCTAAAGCAACAAAAGCTCAAGAACTTAGCATTCCTATGCTTAATGAACAACAATTTAATATTCTTTTGGAAACTGGTAGCGTAGAAAAAGCACTACAATTAGCAAATGAATCTGAACTTAATATTGACGACGAAACCAACAACGAAACTAGCGGCGATAATAGCAGCGAAACTAGCAACGAAACTAGCAACGAAACGGAATCATAACGCATGAGCACAAGCGAACTCGAAACACAAGTTTACGATTTGCTGGGTAGCGTTATTGATCCAGAATTAGGACGCTCAGTTACCGAATTAAATATGGTAACTGGCGTACACGTTAAAGAAAAACCTGTAGCCATAGACGCAACTAAACCAGCTTATGACGTAGAAATTAATCTTGAGCTGACTGTGCCAAATTGTCCATTGGCGGAAATTATTACAGGACGCGTTCAAGAAGCTGTATCTAAATATCCTCAAGCAACACTTATTCCTCATGTTACTGCTACAGCTATGAGCAAAGACAAGCTAGAAAAGCTAGTAGCAGACTTAAAAGCAGAGCGCAGAGAAAATCCTTTTAACAAAGCTGGAACACGCACACGCATTTTTGCTATCGCATCAGGAAAAGGCGGCGTTGGGAAATCTTCTATAACTGCTAATTTGGCTGCAACTTTTGCAGCTTTAGGTTACGACACCGCAGCTATTGATGCGGACGTATACGGTTTTTCTTTACCGCGCATGTTTGGAGTAAATTCTCAGCCTACTAACTTAAACGGAATGCTTATGCCCGTCGTAGCCTGGGGAGTGAAGCTTATTTCAATCGGCATGTTTGCTGGAACAGACCGCGCAATTTTGTGGAGAGGGCCGCGCTTACAGCGCTCTTTAGAGCAGTTTCTTTCGGACGTTTGGTGGGGAAATCCCGACGTTTTGCTGCTTGATTTAGCTCCAGGCACAGGAGATATGGCTTTAGCTGTTGCGCAATCTTTGCCTAACGTTGAGCTTGTTGTAGTTACAACACCTCAACCTAGCGCATCGGACGTAGCTGTTAGGGCAGGACTTATGGCTTTACAAATTCCCGTAAGCGTGCGCGGAGTAGTTGAGAACATGAGCTGGTTTGAAAACAATGGCGAACGCTTAGAAATATTCGGATCCGGAGGAGGAAAGCGAGTAAGCGAGCAGCTTTGCAACGCTCTTAATACGAATGTCCCTCTTTTGGCTCAACTTCCATTGAATCCATCTATTCGCGAAATTGGTGAAGCAGGCCGTCCTGCAGTACTAAACGAAGAAGGGAAATTAGCAGATTCTCAATTAGCTCACACTTTTGTGAAACTTGCTAAATCCTTAATGGAAAATTCTTAAAAAAATAAATCTTGACTTAATCTAAATAAGTGTAACTAAAAAATAAGTAGGAAAAATAAGTAGGGGCTGCCTTATTCAGGTAACCCCTACTTTTGTTCTATATAAACTTTTTAGATATAAAGCAAACTACTTAATAGCGTTAAGCCACTGCTCTTTAGTAGCCTTTTCAGCTTCTAACTTAGCTTTGCGCTTCTTATCAGTTTCCTTAGCAATAGCGGCGCTAAGCTCTTCAAGCTGAGCTTCCAATTGCAAAGCGAAGCTGGACTTACGAGCGTTAGCTTCAGGATCAGCATCCCTCCAAGCAGCTTCCTCAACAGCCTTAATCTTCTTATCAACGTCGTTTAAGCGAGCCTCAATACGACGCATATCCTCGCGAGGAACGTAACCAATAGCATCCCATTCTTCTTGGATTTTAGCCAAAGCCTTACGAGCATTCTTAGCTGCTTCTTCATTTTCTACTGGCAACAATGCTTCTGCCTTTTCAAGCAAAGCTTCCTTCTTAGCGAGATTCTCATGCTCACCAGCATTCATCTTCTCGCGATCAGCTTGACGAGCATGGTAGAAAGCATCAGCAGCTTCACGGAACTTAGTCCACAAAGCATCATCATGCTGACGGCCGGCATTACCAGCTTTCTTCCAACGATCCATCAAAGCGTTGAACTTCATAGAAGTTTCACGCCAATCCTTAGAATCCTTCAAAGCTTCAGCTTCAGCAATAATGGCTTCCTTAAGCTGCTTAGCATTATTGCGAACATGCTCACGTTCCTTAACCCAAGAATTACGAGCCTGGGTGAATGCCGAACGAGCCTTGGAGAAACGCTGCCACAATGCGTCAGCGTCAGCCTTGTTTAAGTGAATAGTGGTACGCTGATGCTCCTGCCATTCGTCAAATAGAGCGCGCAACTTATCGTTCAATTCACGCCAGTTTGTGGATTCAGTCATTTGAGCAACTAACGCTTCAGCGCGTTCTACTATGTCTGCGCGTTCCTTCAAAGCTTTTTCAAGAGCTTCTTTACGAGATTTTGCAATTGCTTCCTTTTTCTCGTCGCCTTTTGCCTTCAACTCGGCGTGTCGAGCGCGTAGGGCAGCAATATCACCAACGGCTGCAGGATTTTCTAATTCAGACTGCAAAGTGTTAAGCGTTTCGTCAATCTCTTTTACCTTAACGTTAGAAGATTCCAAACGCTTAGCAAACAAATCGAGCTTAATCTTCAAATCAAGATAACGGTGAATGTAGAAAGTCAAAGCCTCTTCTGGAGTGCCAGTGGAATACTGACCGACCTCACGTTCAACACCGTTTTCAGTAACATAAACGGTGCCGTTTTCATCAACGCGTCCAAAGGCTTGTGCAGCTTTAATATCTTCCTCGCTATAGGAAATAGTTGGTGCTTGAGCAACAACGCGAGCCTTATGAGCGAAGCTGGCTGGCGATGGCACATGTGGCTTTGGCTTAGCAGTGGATTGAGTAGTTTCTTCAGGTTTAGTCTGTTCGGTCACGGGACGACTCCTTACAGCAAATGCATAATAACAGTGTCACGAATAAGTATGACGGTAAGCCATGATTTTCCGCAACACCACCTATTATAGTGGACATGGTACAAGGCTCATCAATATCAGGTTTCCCTGAATGGCTTCCTAGTGAACGCGCTGTAGAACAGCAAGTAATTGACACACTACGAGAGGTCTTTGAACTAAATGGTTTTATAGGCATTGAAACTCGCGCAGTTGAGCAAGGTTCAAGCTTGTTAAAAAAGGGTGAAACCAGTAAAGAAATTTATTTATTATCGCGCTTACAAGAAGTTGGTCAAGAATCTGACACTCCAGTTGAAGAACGAATTGGCTTGCACTTTGATTTAACTGTTCCGCTTAGCCGCTACGTAGTTGAGCACACTGGCGATTTGGCATTCCCATTCAAACGCTGGCAAATGCAGAAAGTATGGAGAGGTGAGCGTCCACAGGAAGGTCGATTCCGCGAGTTTGTTCAAGCAGATATTGATGTTGTTGGAAACGGAGAATTACCATCTCACTACGAGGTTGAGTTACCGTTAGTTATGGTTGAGGCTCTTGAACGTTTACGCAAGTTTGGCCTGCCTAAAGCTACTGTACATGCTAATAATCGTAAGCTTTCCGAAGGTTTTTACCGCGGTATTGGTTTAACTGATATTGAAGGTGTACTTCGAGAAATCGATAAGCTTGATAAAATCGGCGCTGAAGAAGTAGCTAAGCTTTTGGTAAAAGAGTGCGGCGCTACGGATTCTCAAGCTGCAGCCTGCCTAGAGTTGGCCGAGCTTACTGCTGAAACAGGCGAAGAGTTAAAGTTGCGTTTCGACGAATTATGCGATAAGCACAATATTTCGCGCAGCGAGAATAACGAATCGTATGCTTTAGCTTCGCAAGGTGTTGAAACACTTGCGATGATTGTTGACGAAGCAGCGCGCATTCGACCAGGTGCCGTGGTTGCTGATTTGAAGATTGCTCGTGGACTTGATTATTACACTGGCTCAGTTTACGAAACTTTCCTTGATAATGCAGCGTCATTAGGCTCTATCTGTTCTGGAGGACGCTACGATAATCTTGTTTCGCAAGGTAAGAAGAAGTATCCAGGCGTAGGTTTGTCTATTGGCATGTCTCGATTACTTTCTTATATGCTTCACACTGCAGGCGCTACAGTTTCTAGAGTTTCTCCTGCTGCCGTGATGGTTGCTGTATGGAACGAGGAAGATCGTCCTGCATGCAACGAAATTGCTAGAAAGCTTCGCGAACGCGGTATTGCAGCTGACGTTTCACCAACCGCAGCAAAACTTGGAAAGCAAATCAAGTATGCAGATAAGCTTGGTATTCCTTACGTATGGTTCCCGGCTGACAGCACTGAATCTGAGTCTTCTCACGATGAAGTCAAAAATATTATTACGGGCGAGCAGGAAGCTGCAGATGTCACGTCTTGGCAACCGGATACTGTTTATGCCCGGCAGACAGTTTCTTGCGCCAAATAATATTCTTGCAAATATGCTTGGATTTTAAGCGCAAAATAGTGTCAATAGAAACAAATGAATATATCAAAATTAGATTGTAGAGGAAGTGGACTTATGAGCCAGACGGCGTATCGCACACATCATGCCGTTGAAGTGACTGAAGAATTGGTCGGGCAGAAAGTAACCATCGCTGGTTGGGTTGATCGCCGCCGTGATCACGGTGGAGTTGCTTTCGTTGACGTCCGTGATAACACAGGCTTAGTGCAGGTTGTTATTTATGATGAAGAAACTGCACGCCCGTTACGTAGTGAATTCGTTGTGCAAGTAACAGGCGAAGTTCGTTTACGCCCAGATGGTAACGAGAATGACCATTTGGCCACTGGCAAGATTGAGATTGTTGCGGAAACTGTTAGTATTCTTGCAAAGTCTGACGCTTTGCCATTCCAAGTTTCTACAGCTTTGGAAAACGAGTCTGAAAACAAGCTTCCTAGCGAAGATGTGCGTTTGAAGTACCGCTACCTCGATTTGCGCCGCCCATCAATGCAGCGCAATTTGAAGTTACGTTCCGATATGGCTAAGGCTGCTCGTCACGCTTTGGAAGATATGGACTTCACTGAGGTTGAAACTCCAACCTTTATTAAGTCCACTCCAGAAGGCGCACGCGACTTTGTTGTTCCAGCTCGTTTAGTTCCAGGCTCTTGGTACGCACTTCCACAGTCTCCACAGCTTTTGAAGCAGCTTCTTATGGTTTCTGGCGTTGAACGCTACTACCAGCTTGCTCGCTGCTACCGCGACGAGGACTTCCGTGCGGACCGTCAACCTGAGTTCACTCAGCTTGATATGGAAATGAGCTTTGCAAGCCAAGAAGATGTTATGGCTATGGCAGAGCGCGTTATTGCAGCTATTTGGAAGGAAGCTGGTCACGAAATCACTCTTCCTTTGCCTCGAATCACTTGGCAAGAAGCAATGGATAAGTATGGTTCCGATAAACCAGATTTGCGTTTTGGCAATCCTCTTGTTGAACTTACTGACTTCTTTAAGAACACTCCATTTAGAGTCTTCCAAGCTCCTTACGTTGGTGCTGTGCTCTTTAAAGGCGGCGCTGCAACTCCTCGTCGTCAGTTTGACGCTTGGCAGGATTGGGCTAAGCAGCGTGGAGCTAAGGGCTTAGCTTACGTAGTCTTCGGTGAAGACGGCGAGCTTAAAGGCCCTGTTGCTAAGAACCTCAGCGAAGAAGAGCGCGCAGGTTTGAAGGAAGCTGTTGGTGCAGAAGATGGCGACGCAGTGTTCTTCGCAGCAGGCTCTCGTGAATCTTCTCAGCTTTTGCTTGGTGCAGTTCGTGTTGAATTGGCAAGCCGCGCAGGTTTGCTTCATCCTGACGAGTTCGCTTTCACTTGGGTTGTTGACTTCCCACTGTTTAAGCGCACTGATGACCCTGATGATGACGATGTTGCAGTCGGCCATTCCAAGTGGACTTCTATGCATCATCCATTTACAATGCCATCTGCTGATTGGATTGATAAATTCGATAAAGATCCTGAGCATGCAATGAGCGATTCTTACGATATTGTTTGCAACGGTAACGAAATGGGCGGCGGATCCGTGCGTATTCACCGCGACGATATTCAAGATCGCGTTTTGAACGTACTTGGTATTGATAAAGCAGAAGCGGACGAAAAGTTTGGCTTCTTGCTTGAAGCTTTCAAGTATGGCGCTCCACCTCACGCTGGTATTGCTTTGGGTTGGGATCGTACTGCTGCAATTTTGGCAGGCGCAAGCTCAATCCGCGACGTAATTGCCTTCCCGAAGGCAGGCGGCGGACGCGATCCTTTAACTGGCGCCCCAGCTCCAATTTCGGACGAGCAGCGCGCAGAAACTGGTGTCGACTACGATCCAGAAGAAGACGAGTAAAATCTACTTGTAAAATTTAATTGTTACGAAGCCGTTGATTGTTGGTTTAATAATCGCAGTCAACGGCTTTATTTGTAACGTAAGAGTTACAAAACGTAACGATAGTGATAAATAACCGTAACACAGCTTAGCTAGACTTCTTGTTATGGATAAGCAAGTATCAAAGTCAAATCCAAACGCCGAGGATATGACTATTAGCACTGCTAAAGTGCAACAAGCGGCAAATCCCCTCGTTGAATTAAGCCATGTTGAAAAGCATTATGGCAAACTTCACGTTCTTAAAGATATTAATCTTACTGTCAATAAAGGCGAGGTTCTCGTAATTATTGGCCCATCCGGTTCTGGTAAATCAACCATGTGCCGCACAATCAACCGTCTCGAAACAATCGATTCTGGCGATATTCGCATAGATAGTAATCCACTTCCTCAAGAAGGAAAAGAGCTTGCAGCACTGCGCGCAGAAGTTGGCATGGTCTTCCAGTCATTCAATCTTTTTGCAAACAAGACGATTCTTGAAAACGTAACTCTTGCGCCAATGAAAGTCCGTCATATGGATCAGCAGAGCGCAGAAACACTCGCAATGGAACTGCTCACACGCGTAGGCGTTGACAACCAAGCAAATAAAATGCCATCACAGCTTTCAGGCGGTCAGCAGCAGCGCGTTGCAATCGCTCGCGCTCTTGCAATGCAACCAAAAGTTATGCTTTTTGACGAGCCAACTTCTGCACTCGATCCAGAAATGGTTAATGAAGTTCTTGACGTTATGGTTGAGCTTGCAAAAGAAGGCATGACAATGATTTGCGTTACGCACGAAATGGGTTTTGCTCGTAAAGCAGCAGATCGTATTGTTTTCATGGCCGACGGCCAAATCCTCGAACAGGGAACTCCTGAAGAATTCTTCGAGAATCCAAAAACTGATCGAGCAAAAGATTTCCTTTCCAAGATTCTTACGCACTAATAGCGTTTTTCAAATTAGTTTTAGCTTTGACTGGCAAAACCTATGAAAAACAGTTCTTATGAAGGGAAAAGATATGAAAATATTACACAATCGCATTTTTCGTGCGATACTGGCAGCACTTTGTACCGTTTGCTGTGTTATGCCGCTTACCGCGTGCGATCGTAGCGACGGCAAAAAAGTAATACGAATTGGCATTAAATTTGATCAGCCTGGCTTGGGCTTCAAAAAAGCCGGAACTTACGTAGGTTTCGACGTTGACGTTGCTAAATATGTTGCCAAAAAGCTTGGTTATTCAGAAGATCAAATCGTATGGAAAGAATCGCCTTCTAAGCAGCGAGAAACAATGCTTCAAAATGGCGATGTCGATATTATTGTAGCAACATATTCTATTACGGACGCTCGCAAGAATATCGTATCTTTTGCAGGTCCATATTTTGTTGCTGGCCAAGATTTATTAGTTCGTAAAGGTGAGCATAATGTAAACGGTCCAAACGATTTGGATGGAAAGCGTTTATGCTCAGTTTCCGGTTCAACATCTGCAATAGTTATTAAAGAGAAGTTCTCTTCAAAAGTGCAACTTATGCAACAGCCAGGCTATGCAGAATGCGCAACAGCATTATTCTCAGGCATTGTGGATGCTGTAACTACAGACGATATTATTCTCGCAGGTTTAGCAACTGCGTCTCGCGGTCGCTTAAAGCTTGTTGGCAAACCATTTACCGCAGAATATTACGGAATTGGTATCAAAAAAGGCAACACTCGCTTGGCAAAACGAATCAACGCAGCATTAAAAGACATGATGCGTAACGGTTCGTGGAAGAGAGCACTGGACGATAATTTGCGCGGAACTGGTTTTAAGCCAAACGCAAAGTATAATCCGCCAATTCCTCAAGAGGGGGAGAACTAACATGCAAGATTTCGTACAGCTTTTTAGTGAATACAATATTCCAGGAGCTTTCTTGGTTAATATTGAAATCACGTTATGGAGTGTACTTTTTTCCACAATTATTGGCGTAATACTTGTTACCATGCGCATCTGCCCAGTTGCATCTTTACGCATGGTGGCAACCGCTTACGTTGAGCTGTTTAAGAACATGCCACTTACAATAATCATGGTTTTCATGGTTTTGGGCGTGTACGCTCAGCTTAAACTTGGATTCTCGCCAATTTTTGAAGTGAATTTCTTCTGGCTTGCAATCACTGGCTTGTCTCTATACACGGCAGCGTTTGTGTGCGAATCTTTAAGATCCGGTCTTAATACTGTTCCTGTTGGTCAAGCTGAAGCTTGCCGAGCTCTCGGATTAAATTTCTTCCAGTCAGCGACTCAAGTTATTTTGCCACAAACATTCTGCGGTTCTGTAGCACCATTAGGCAACACGTTTATTGCTTTGCTTAAAAACTCAACTGTTGCCGCAGCCGCATCAGTTGCAACAGAAACTTCAACAATGATGAGCGAAATGATTGAGAAGCATGCGGATTTGATTGTGCCAATCTTCTTAATATTCGCTTTAGGATACATCATTCTCATTATTCCTATTGGAATTTTGACAACGTATCTGTCTAACAAGCTTGCTGTGAGAAGGTGATACAGATGGCTAAACAACGTGAACAATCATTATTATTTGATGCCCCTGGCCCAAAGGCCCTTAAGAAGATTCGCCTTGCAAACATCATTGCAGGATGCATTTTTGCCATCGCAGTTATTGCTATTTTGATGCGTTTAAGCAATCCTCCAGAGGGAGAAAACCAGCTTTCTTGGGTATTGTGGAATCCTGCATTAGAGTCTGAAGCTTGGATTGATTTTTACTTACCAGGCTTGTGGATGACGTTAAAAGCGTCATTGCTTGCAGTAGTAGGCTCTATTGTTTTTGGTTTATTCTTCGGATTATGCCGTTTGTTACCGAATTTCATTATTCGCAGCGTTTCTGCAGTAATCGTTGAATTCTGCCGAGCTGTGCCAGTATTAATGCTCATGATTTTCTTGTGGAGAGCTTTCGCACTTTCCGGAATGAAGGAAGCATCTTACTGGGCTGTAGTTTTGGCGTTGATTATGTACAACGGTTCCGTGGTTGCAGAATTGGTGCGATCTGGCGTTGGTAATTTGCCAAACGGTCAGCGTGAAGCTTCATTAGCATTGGGCTTAAGCGAGTACCAGTCTCTTACTCAAATCGAAATGCCGCAGGCTATTATTGCTATGATGCCTGCAGCAGTAACTCAGCTTGTGGTTGTGTTGAAGGATACTGCTCTTGGTTCGATTATTATGTACACTGATTTGCTTCAGGAATCTCGCCGTCTTGGATCAATGTACTTTAATATTTTGCAAACCTTAAGCGTTGCAGCAGTTGTTTACTTCTTAATCTGCCTCGCTTTGTCATGGTTCGCAGAATGGTTGCCTTCGCATTTGAAGAATCGCACTGCGGCACCAACAGAAGCTGACCCAGTTGCGCCAATCGCAATTATGGATCCTTCTAACGTGAACCAGATGGCAGTAGCTGACGAAGTTAAAGAGCTACCTCATGGCGGTACACCTCGCAAGTATCACGTTCACCACCGTGGTACTAATGCTTCTATTCGCCATTGGCAGCACACACGCTACTTGCAGGGCTATGATGAGCATCATCTGAAAACTGGCGACGAAACAGAAGATACCAATAATACTAAATCTGCTAAAAATACAAAAAACACCACAAAATTTAATCGAAACGATAATCAAAAGGAGAATCGCAAGAATACTCCAAAAGCATAATTTGTGGTGAGTTTTAAGTAAGCGTAGTCAGTAATTAAATTATTGGCTACGCTTATTATTTTTGTAAGATTACTTATTATTTTGTATAAAATTACTTGCAGATTCAGCATAATTTAGTAATTATAGCTCTGTAAAATCGTAAAAATTACCAAATATAATCAAAAAATAAGCCTATGTTTGCACAGTGACACACAAATCGCTAAACTATTAGGGTCACATGCATACAAGGAGGCTAATACATGGATGACGCATTCGAGTTGTCCGCTGCAAAGATGCGCGAACACAATATGAGCGACACTTCTATTGCACAATTTGCTCACATGTACAGTATGTGGCGCAATGACGAGTTGAGCGAGTTTATTCGCGAAAGCAATGTAGAACCAATAAAAACGGTCCCAAATTTCCACGAAATTTATGAAACAATTGACCACGATAAAGCGGTGGACGCTTTTGCAAAAACCGCGTTTATTAAACTCAATGGCGGATTGGGAACTTCAATGGGATTGTCCTGCGCAAAGTCTTTACTCCCAGTTCGCAGGCACAAAGCGCGCCAGATGCGCTTTATTGATATTATTATTGGACAAGTTCTTACGGCCAGACAGAGATTAGGCGTAGAGCTTCCTCTTATTTTTATGAACTCTTTCCGCACTTCTCACGACACTTTGCAGGTTCTAAAACGAAATCGTAAATTTACTCAGGATGATATTCCTGTACAAATTATTCAACACCAGGAACCAAAGTTAGTTGAAGAAACGGGGGAGCCGGTTTCTTACGAAGCAGATTCTTCTCTTGAATGGTGTCCTCCAGGCCACGGAGATATTTTCTCTACGCTTTGGGAATCTGATTTATTAAGCACTTTGAAAAAGCATGGAATTGAGTACTTGTTTATTTCAAATTCAGACAATCTAGGCGCTAGACCGTCTAGAACTCTTGCACAACATTTTGAAAATACTGGCGCTCCAATAATGATTGAAGTTGCAAAACGTACTCAAGCAGACCGTAAGGGCGGACACATTGTTAGGGACGCTCAAACCGGTCGACTAATGTTGCGAGAAATGACGCAAGTTCATTCTGAAGATCGTAGAAGTGCACAAAGCATTAAAAAGCACCCTTATTTTAATACGAATAATATTTGGGTTCGTATTGATTCTTTGCAAAAAAAGCTTGAAGAATACGATGGCATCTTGCCTCTTCCAGTTATTTGCAACAGAAAAACTGTTGACCCAACTAATGAAGAAAGTGCTCCTGTAATACAATTAGAAACAGCTATGGGAGCAATCGCATCACTTTTTGACGAGGCAATTTGCGTTGAAGTTGATCGTATGCGATTTTTGCCTGTTAAAACAACTAATGACTTGTTTATTATGCGTTCAGATCGCTTCCATCTTACTGATTCTTACGAAATGGAAGATGGTAACTATATTTTCCCAGATATTGATTTAGATCCGCGCTACTACAAGAATATAGACGACTTTAACGAAAGATTCCCATATTCTGTTCCAACAATAGCTGCTGCAAAATCAGTGACAATTAGGGGAGACTGGACTTTCGGAAATCAGGTTTCAATGTTTTCCGACGCAGTATTAGAAGATAGAGGGGAACCGAGTTATGTGCCAAATGGGGAATTTGTTGGACCGCAAGGAATTGAACCAGACTCTTGGGTTTAACGCAAATTTTCCTAAATTAAACGATTTTGTATTGGCATATAACAAATTTTTTATAGAAAAATACGTATGGCGTGTCGCGGAAAAATGGCGTATTTTCAACGTTGTTGATATTCGCGTGGACAAAATATATATAAATATTTTAAGTTTTTTGAAAAATGTCCACACGTGCCGCAAAACACCATTAAAATAGAAAAGGCATGTGTAAATAGCGAAAGCAAATAAAACTGCTAATAGCCAGTTATTTGCGTGCTTTTGCACATAAGTAAACAGAATACAAACATGATACGTGAGGACCAATGGTAGAAGGAAGCAACGGAAGGCGACGTTTTTCCGACAAATGGGGCAAACACGAGTTAGACGTACTCGCTGTATTGTCTTCCGCATTCCCGCAATGGCTGACTTCGCGGCAAATAGCACAGCGTGTGAAAGCTTATGCAGATTCTTATGGAGAGCTTGCGGATCAAGCAGCTAAGGCCGCGTTCGCAAAGCAATTCCAGCGCGACCGCGCAAAACTCGCTGCTATGGGTATTGCAATCGAGTCTAGGCAGCCTGAATATTCTTCAAAGTCTGAAGGTCAAGATTTTGCATCGTATCGTTTGCAATTAGGCGATGAGCCTAGAGTTCGTTTGCGCTTTGACCAGTCCGAATTGCCAGTATTGGCTGCGGCAAACTATTTAGCTCGCTCAATGTCTATTTCTTCGCTTGAGTCGGATCAGCACGAGCAGCAGCGCACTTCTCGCACGGCACCAAGGGTTCCACAAACTCCTATTCCTGGATTGGGATTGGATTCTATTGCACCTGGACTTGGCACTCAGATGCTTCCTGATTCTTTGGTAAAAGTTATTGACTCTCGTCGTTTTGCTGCAACTGTGGATGTTGATGGCGAACACTTAAACGTTGCGTACACTGATGCTGACGATTTGGCGATGTTTGTGCTAGAACATCCTGGTTCTAGCGTTGTAAGTCCAAAAGAAGCCGTTGACGCATTCCACCGCCGCTTACATGCTGCTGTAGAATTCGCTTCTTGCACTGAAGTCGACCAGCAAAACAATGTTGAAAACTCTACTGATGAACAACAGAATGCTGACGGAAGCCAAGAATCTGCTGCAGATAAATCTCATTCAAAGAAAGGCTCTTCATTCCAAACTGGCAGCGAAGTGGATCGTCGCTTGCGTTTGATGCTTTTCCTTTCTGCACATCTTGGTGAAGACTTCCCGTTAAACGAACTTGCTGAACGTTTTATTGGAAAGCCAAAGAACGAGGACGAACTTCGTCGTTTTGTCACTATTCTTCACAAAGATATTAATACACTTACTACTGTTTCCGACGACGGAGAGATGGCTGGTAGCCAATTCTTTGACATTGATTGGACTCTTCTTGAAAATGAGGGCATTGTTTCTGCCACAAACTCTTTAGGTTTGGAACGTCTTGCCGGTATTTCACAACAGTATTTGAGCATGCTAACAGCTTCAGCTAATTATTTAGCTCATTCATTATTGCTTCCTACTGAACAGCGCGCACAAGCTGAATCTTTGTATAAGCGTTTGCGCCGCCACGTACTTCCAGGGCAGACTCCATGGCTTAGTTTAACAGGTTACGAAATTGAGCCTCGAAACTGCTCTATTGTTCGTAGCGCTATTAACACTTCATCTCTTTTGGATATGGAGTACACTGATGGCGCTGGGCGTATTCGCAGAAAGATTGTTGCACCTTCTAAGATTTACGTTGATGAAGGTGTCTACTACGTTGCGGTGTGGACTGATGTTGAACAGCAGACTCCAGAAGATAAGCGCGAATTTGTTGCTAAAGACACAACAATTAACAAAGCAAACGGTTTGCCTAGAATTTGGCAGGTTCTTCGCGTTGCACGCATTGAGCGAGCAGAAGTTGTGGAACCTACTTCGCAACTTGAAATTCCAGACGTTCCAGTAAGCGAACTTCGTAAATGGAGTTTCGATAATGGCACAGAAACCTGCTTCATTACTGACGAAACTGAACTTAACTTCTTGAAGAATCTTTCGGGAGCAACCATGGAGCCTTACGCAAATGGTGTTAAAGTTCATCTTACTGTTTCATCAGACTCGTGGTTCGTAGCTTTCTGTATTGCGCACGCACGTCATATTACTGCTGTTGCACCAGAGACACTTCGCAGCATGATTATTGCTCGCGCTAAGCGTGAATTAAGCGTTGATCACTCTGACAATGCAAACTCGGAGGAGTAGTTATGCCTTGGTGGATTTGGCCACTGATTACTTTGTTTATGCTGTGCATGATTGCCGCCGGAGTAGTGGTAGTTGTTTTAAGCGCAATAAGACTAGCCAAAACTTGCTTTAGTTTTACAGATGCTGCCGCATCTAAGTTTGAAGCTTTGAACGATTCTAATAAAAGCGACGACGAACTTAGAGATCCTCTTTTTACTCTGCCAATTCAAAAAGCGGCAGATCGCTATGAGAAAACCAGAGAAAAAGTACTTGAGCATCATCAAAAAATTCGTGAGAACCACCGTAAAATATGGCAACACTGGGATGAAAAATCACTTCGAGAAGAAGATGTACAGTTTTAGTATTTTTCGTAGACTAAAAGCATAAGCATAGCCAAGTTTTATTAATTGTTGTGCAAAGTATAAATTCTCTTACTAACTTACTTACTAGAAAGTGACACGCGTTTTATGTCTCATTCATCACGTCATCAATCTAACAAAACTCGTGATGCGCAATATACAGACTACGATGAGAACGAAACCGAATTATCTCCAGCGCAACGATTTGCTGCTTTCCGAGCTTCTATGGAACATGAAAAGTCTATGGCAGCACAATTTGAGCATTCATTACCATTTGATTTAGACGATTTTCAGCAGGAAGCAATTGAAGCTTTGGAATCTGGCAGTAACGTTTTAGTTGCAGCTCCAACGGGTGCTGGAAAAACTGTTGTCGCTGATTTTGCTGTGTTTCTTGCACAGAAACGTAATGTAAAAGCTTTTTATACTACGCCAATTAAAGCGTTAAGTAATCAAAAATATCACGATTTTTGCGAACTGTACGGTGCGGATCGAGTTGGCTTATTAACGGGAGATACTTCTGTAAATCCTGAAGCAGATATCGTAGTAATGACTACTGAAGTTTTGCGAAATATGCTATATGAGCATTCGATTACTTTACAATCTCTTGGCTTTGTTATTTTAGACGAAATTCATTATCTTGCGGACAAATTCCGCGGAGCTGTGTGGGAAGAAGTTATTATTCATCTTCCGGAATCAGTAAAAATTATCGGATTATCGGCAACTGTGTCAAATGTTGAAGATTTTTCCGCATGGCTTGAGTCTGTGCGCGGAAAAACCCATTTGGTTGTTGACGAGCATAGGCCTGTGCCGCTTGAACGTCATGTTGTTATTCAAGAAGATTCTGCAACTGAGCCTGAATTATTAGATTTGTATGATCATGATGCAAAAGGCAATATTACTCAGCGAGTAAACCCAACGTTGACTCGGAAACTTAACGATTGGGAACATAGAGCACGTCGTCGTCAAGAGTCATATAGCGATAGTAAATACCGCTACAGAAAAGGTAAAAAACACGTTGTTAAAAGGGGAGTGGGCGAGTCAGATAAGTCTACTCGACGTCACACTCCTAAACGTTGGGCTGTTATTGACGAATTAGATTACTTAGGAATGTTGCCGGGAATTTACTTTATTTTTTCTCGTTCCGGCTGCGATCAGGCTGTTCAGCAATGCTTAAATGCTGGATTAATACTTACTTCCGACGATGAAATGTATGAAATTCGCAAAATTGTTGACAGCATGGTTGCAAATCAACTTTCTAAAGAAGATTTGCATGCTTTAAGTTTTGAACGTTTCCGTTTTGCACTTGAGCAAGGATTTGCAGCTCATCATGCTGGAATGATTGCACTATTTAGGCATATCGTTGAAACACTGTTCGAGCGCGGACTTATTAAAGTTGTTTTCGCTACTGAAACACTAGCTTTAGGCTTAAATATGCCTGCAAGAAGTGTGGTTGTAGAAAAGCTAGTAAAGTTTGATGGCACAGGTCACGTGCCGCTTACTCCAGGCGAATTTACGCAGCTTACAGGGCGTGCTGGAAGGCGCGGTATTGATGATATTGGTCACGCTGTTCTTGTAGATCATGCTGATTTTGTGCCTCAGCAGGCTGCAGCACTTTCTAGTAAGCGCGTGTATCCTTTACATTCTAGCTTTGTACCTACGTTTAATATGGCGGTTAATCTGCTTCATTCAAGCGATGCTGATACTGCTCGTACGACTTTGGATCGTTCTTTCGCTCAGTGGGAGGCGAATTCTTCAGCGCAACGTTTGCATGAACGAATGTCAGATCTTGAAGAAGCACTTAAAGGCTACGAGGAAGCATTCTACTGCGATAAAGGCGATTTTGCTGAGTTCCTGCAGTTGCGTATGCAGCTTAAAGATGCTCAGCACGATCAGCGTCGTAAGCTTAAGCACACTTTGTTCCAGACGGATGCCGAGCGTTCTGCAGCTTTTAAGGCTTTAGATGAAACTATTGCGCACTTGCGAGAAGCTGAACGTAATCACCCTTGCGCAGGATGCCCGGATATTCAGCAGCATTTGCGTTGGGGATACCATTGGATGCGAGAGCATAAAGAGCTTGAGCAGGTGCGTGAACGTTATGAATCTCGCACTGGTTCTGTGGCACGCACTTTTGACCATATTTGCGACGTATTGTACAGTTTGGATTATTTGCAACCTTGCGATGATTCTTCAAAGAATAATGTTTTGCAACTTACTAAACGTGGCCAACTGTTACGAAGACTGTATAACGAGCTAGATATTGTGTTTGCAGAGGCTATTTGCGAAGGAATTTTTAACAATCTTACTCCGCTTGAATTATTGTCTTGCTTGTCTGCATTAGTTTATGAATCTAGGGGACCTTCAGGAGGAGAGCCACGACGATACCCAGGCGGCCAAGATGGTGCAATATTTACTACGGTTCTGCGTATGAAAGAGCTTTTTATGCGTACTAGTGCGTTATGTTCTAACGCTCATTTACCTGCGTTAAGACCGCTTGAATTTGGCGCTGTAGATATTATGTACGATTGGGCTGATGGTGCTGAATTGGCTGATATTTTGCGAAATACTGACAGTACTGGCGGCGATTTCGTGCGACAAGCAAAGCGTCTTATTGATTTGCTTACTCAACTTGCTGCTGCAGAAAAATATTTGCAAGATATTGATAATGTTGATTCAAATCTTGCTTCCTGCGCACACAAAGCTGCAGAACTTATAAATCATGGAGTTGTAGCATATTCGGATGTATAACATTAATAAGTAGTGTATGCTTAAAAAATTTATTGCTTGAAAATTGCCTAGGCGAGAGGCGTCTCGTCCGTGCAATTCGGTAATTTTATAAAGTACTAAATAAGGAGATACTATGGCAGAACGCAGTTTACGCGGTATGAGCATTGGTGCAAAATCATTGGAATCTGATGACAACGTAGATTTTGCTGCACGTAATGATGTTGTGTATGTGTGCCCAAAGGGTCATCGCACAATTCTTCCTTTTGCTCAGGGCGCTGAAATCCCTGAAGAGTGGGAATGCCGCTGTGGTACGATTGCGCATCGAGAAGGTGAAAACGACCGCCCGGATGATGATTTTAACAAGCCATCTCGTACTCATTGGGATATGCTTCTTGAACGCCGTAGCGAGGAAGAGTTAAAGACTTTACTCGATAAGCGCTTAAAGATGCATCATGAAGGTTGGATTCCTGACTATGAGTGATGAAAGCTTAACAGCTTCACGTAATAATGCTAGACGCGTCGTTTTGCTTGATCTTGACGGCACTTTAACGAAGTCTGATGAAGGCATTATTACATGCGCTAAACTTGCTTTGAAAGAAATAGGTCAACCTATTCCTGACGAAGCTGAAATGCAGCGTTTTATAGGACCGTCTATTTTGGAATCCTTCCAGCGAATTAAAGTTCCGGAAAATCTGCAAATGCAGGGACTTGCGATTTATCGCAAATATTATTCCGAGATTGCTGCATTTGACGATTCTAATAATCCCGGTAAGAAAATTCCAGGCTGCTTGCTTAATAAAGTATATGATGGTATTCCTGAGCAGCTTATTAAATTGCGCGAAGCAGGTTTTTATTTGGCGACTGCATCTTGCAAGCCTGAATATCAAATGAAACCAATTTGCGATTATTTTGGATTTAATAATCTTATTGACGGAATTTATGGCGCAAGTAGAGATATGACTCGCATTACTAAGCCTCAAGTTATTCGCTACGTTTTTGACGAGATTGACTACGATCCATCTAAAGGCGACAAAGCGCTTATGGTTGGCGACCGTTGGACTGATGCTGATGGCGCAAAGGAATGCGGGCTGGATTGTTTAGGATGCGCATGGGGCTATGCTGAGCCTGGCGAGCTTAAGGCGCACGGATCTTACAGAATTATTGACAGCGTAAGTGAATTGAGCACAGCTGTTTTAGAGTATTTTGCTTAAAGCATTGAGATTTTTCGCGCATGCGACATTTTCTATACGTAACTGTAAAGGAATAATCGTATTTTGGCGAGATTTCGACATTTTCTGTACACAGCTGTAAAGGAATAATCGCATTTTGTTGAAATTTCGTTATTTTCTGTACGTGACTGTAAAAGAAATGTCGATATTAGCTATTTTCGTTGTGTGAATTGCATATTATATTTATCCGATAATGTACGTTATGTCAAATTGCTATAGTAAGCAAATAAATCGACAATAAAAACCTCACCCAATTGCCAGCTATAACCCTATTTGAAAATAATCTAAGCTTTTATGTTTCTGTACGAACAAAATACCATCGCAGAAATGTTTGCAAAAATAAGCACGATAATAATTACATATGAAGGAATCAAAGTTGAGTTCATTAATAAGAAATGATTATTGTCAACAAACCCAAAATCACGAATAGACTGCAAAAGCATGTAAGAAAGCATTGCACACGGCAATCCGCAACAATGTGTAATAACAATACTCCACGGCATTAATCGCATACCATTGCGTTCCTGCATTACATTTTTACGCGCAGAATCTACAGAACTTTTAGAAGCTATTTTTTGAAATCTAAATAAAAAACGCAGCGAAATAAACAAACTACATATAAACAGTACTACTGCTGCAAACCAGCAAATAATAACCGCAGCGATAATAGCCTCACACATACTATTTACCCCCACGTTTCTTGAACAAGATTCCAAGAACCACCTTTTGCTCCACTGCTTTTTACAGAAGACTTTAGATCATCAACTTGGCGTTTTCCTTCAAGATCACATAATCCAACTGACGTCTCAGAATCCAAATCAGCTTCAACACGCGAAACAATACTTCCAACAGCAATAGCAAACACAGCAAAACCAGAAGCAAGCATGCGACGCATATTTTCTTGATTCTCATCACACTCTTGCACAGACTGGCCGTCACAAATAATCGTCATATTTCGCAAACGCGACTCAGAATAACGATTAAGAAAAATAATAGCCGTAGTAACATTTACCAAATTAACTCCGGCATCAAGCAGCCTCTTTGCAACTGCCATAATCGCAATATCCTTAAACGAATATAAACGACGAGAACCCGAGCCGCTAGAAGGATGAATTGACGGCTCTATAATGCGTTTGCGCGCCCAATAATCAAGTTGCCGGTAAGTAATACCGGCAACCTTCATAGCTACGCTACCGCGGTATCCACAGGACTGATCAGCACAGAGAGAAAAGTTAAAAAGCTCCCCTTGAACAGCATCATCCTGATTATCGGACTGTAACTGCGTCATGAGCGAAAAATACCAATCGGAATTTGCCAATCATAATTTCATCGCCATTATGCAACACAGCTTCATCGACACGCTCACGATTCACATACGTGCCATTCAAACTACCAGCATCCACAATACTAAACACGCCACCATTGCGCTTAAACACTGCGTGAGCACGAGAAACTGTAGAATCATCAAGCAAAATATCAGCATGCGAATCACGGCCAACTGATACCAAATCCTCGTCAAGAAGATAACGAGAACCGGACACCGCTCCCCTAGTTGAAATCAGCAAAGCAGTGCCAGGCAGCAATTTTGCTATTGTTTCAAAATCATCCTGCTGCAAAGGACGATCAGAAGTTGTATTCATTGGAATATGAATAGCTGGCATGCCGATAATAGTGGTTTCGCCAGCGGTAGGAATTGGTTCAGTCATACTTGCTATTCTACCTTGTTACTCGACTGGTTTGGCATATTCATACTGTTTTGGCTCGCGTGTCGTGGTAATTTCTACCTCGTCAGGCGCAGAAACAACAACAGAAGCACCAAATTTAATCTTCAAACGCGATCCAACACCACCCGCAATATTCACAGCATTCTGCAAATTCTGAGGGTCTCCAATAGCTTTCACAATATAAGGAGGATCAATCATAACGCTATCGCATAAAAGACCATGTTTTGTTTGTGAAATATAACTCGACGTTACAATGCGCACATCGTTAATAGACATAACTTCTACGCCAGCATTACGCAACTCTTCTATGAGCTGAAACATTGTTGCAGCATCAATATTTTCCTTTTCACCAGCAGTAATATGAATAACAATACCCTTACCAACTGCAGGAAGACGCCCAGAAATAAGACCATTAGTTTGCGCATTTTGCTGAGCAATACGACGAGCCTCATCCTGCTTATCAACTGCTTCGCGCAAAGAATTAAGCTGTCCAGTTAATTCAGCTTTTCTATTTTCCAAACTTTGAATCTGAGAATGCGTTTCCGTAATAAGACGTGTCAATTCTTCTTCGCTCATTGTTTCATAAAGCAAAGAACTACTGCGATTAACCTGAATCATATAAGCAAATCCTAAAAGCGCACAAAGAAGCATCATTAGAAAACCAGTAAAAATACGAGTGCGCGTAATGTGTCCGCTTAGAGAAGGCTTTACCCTACGCTGAACAGCAGGAAAAGAACCAGTCTGAGTTTCGTCACTTTCACGATCATGCGCATTCTGCCTGCGCATTTTATGAAGAATATCGTCACCTTTTGTAGAGCGAGAAAAAGAATTGCCCATACTCAGCTCCTGAAAATAAAGCGACGAATTGCTGACACATTAGAGAAAATACGAATGCCAAGAACAACAATAACAGCCGTCTGCAACTGAGCGCCTACGCCAAGCTGATTGCCAAGCAAAACGAGCAATGTTGCCGCAATAACATTTGAAAAGAACGAAATAACAAAAACTTTATCCGAAAAGTTTCGCTCAAAATACGCTCTTGCAGCTCCAAGCAACGCATCAAGTGCCGCAACAACCATAATTGGCAAATAAGGCTGAATCACAACAGGGATATCCGGGTGTACAACAATGCCAATCAATACTCCCAAAATTAAGCCAAGAATTGCTGCCATTCTTATCTCCTAGTTCTTTCATTTGCAAAGTTTATATCACCAGTGCTTGCTGCAGTTAATTTTATTACACGAGAAGGTGAAATCTGCGGATTAATACCAGCATTAAGCAATGAAACATACCAGCGCACTTTAGAAAGATCCTTGCACGCGCGCATTAAATCATTGGTGTCGCCAATAGCTTCAATAACATAAGGGCTTTGCGTTTGATTAACACCAACAAGAATCGTTTGACCAGCAACGCGAATAGAAGTTTGAGCACCCAAACGATGACCATTAACAGCAATCGCTTCAGCGCCAGCCTCCCACAATGTTGACACAAGCATTTGAATATCTCGATCTGTAACAAGCCGCATACGAGCACCATTACTTTCACGAGGCAAAGCGCCAGAATTCGCATCCGTTCCAGCCGAAATAGGATTCGCAATGGTTAAAGTAACTCCGCTTCCTTCTGCGGCGCGAGTTCCATTTAACATATCGTCCGATTTACTCACTTCATCTTCTTCTGGAGTAGTAATACGTTGCGATTCATGATCAACATTATTGCGAAGAAGAGTTACGTCTTTAACAAGTTTATCGAAACGAGTGGTGTATCCAACAAGCTCATTAGCAAGTGATGAACGTATTGCTTTACGAGGATCAGTGTGCAATTTACGAACAAACTGACTGCCAACAGTGCCAATAGCAACACACACAATAAACACAATTATGCGCGTAAACCACTTATGCCAAGTCTTAACAGGCTGTTTACTCAATCTAGCATCCATAAACAACGGATCAACTGGACGATTTGTTAAATCATCAATAAGACGCAAAGCGTAATCGTCAATGTAACGCCTGCGATCATGACTATGCGCAAAACGATTGGCAGTTATAGACACATGATGAGATTCAAGACACGTAAAAGAGCGAGAAAACAAGGCACGACGACGCGAAAACATCATTCCAACAGGAGCAATAAAAGATGCTGGCATACTACTATGAGCAGTATGACTGCTTTCAGCATTTTTACTGCTATCCTGCGAACTAGCTAATACATCGTGCTGGGTCATACGCGCCTACATGCCTGATTTCGCCTTTGAATTAACAAGAAGCGCATAAGCTTGCCTGTAGTAAAGCAGGCCAGCATACCAGTACAAAACAATCCCCCACACACCGCAAGCTAATGCTGAAGCGTAAAGCAAAAACATTGATTCTGTTGCAATAGCGTACACAATCATAAGAGAAACGATTGCAAGCATAAGTAAAGCAGTACCAGCTTTTCCAACAAAATTCACAGGTAAAGGACCATAATCATGTTGAGCTAACACAACAACTAAAATCGCCATAATAATATCGCGTAAAACAACCAGAACCAGTGCCCACCAAGGTATTACATTCGCAATAGCTAAAGCTAAAGTGCTGCAAATAATCAGTAATCTATCTGCAATAGGATCAAGAATCTGCCCTAATTTACTCACTTGATTCCAGCGTCTTGCAATGTAACCATCAAGGCAATCCGAAAATGCTGAAATAGCTAAAACAACAAGAGCTAACATCATATTATGTTGCGTAATTAGCCAAGCAAGGTACGGAATCGAGCATATACGTAAGAAACTAATAATATTAGGCACAGTTAGGACGCGATTCATCGCTTCAGGGCTATATTCCTGATTGATCACAAACTTAGCCATAATATATTCCTTTAATTTCACACGCTCACACGCTTTAATAAAAGAGCGCAAATTACAAAACGCTACAAACTTAATAAATTGGGGACATACTACACATATGCCCCCAATAATATGCAAACTATGAGCGCCAAGCAGCCTGAGCAGTATTGCGAATAGCCTCAATCGCCTCAGCTGGACTTGCAGCACCATAAACTGCAGAACCAGCAACAAGAACGTCAGCGCCAGCTTCAGCAACTGTGGCAGCAGTAGAAGGACTCACACCACCATCGACCTGAATATGCGTTTGAAGTCCTCGGCGAGTGATTTCATCACGCAAACGACGAACTTTATTCATTTGGTTACTTAAGAACTTTTGACCACCAAAACCTGGCTCAACAGTCATAATAAGAACCATGTCAAATTCGTCAAGAATATCAAAAATAGGCTCCACAGGCTCTGCAGGGCGCACAGCAAAACAAGCTTTGCAGCCCATATCACGAAGTTGACGCGCCAAACGCACAGGAGCATGAGTGGCACCCATATGGAAGCTAACAGAAGCAGCTCCAAGCTTAGCGTATTCAGGAGCCCAACGATCAGGATCCTCAATCATTAAGTGAACGTCAACAGGAAGCTTAGTTACTTCGCAAATTCTCTTAACAATTGGCTCACCCAACGTTAAATTAGGTACAAAATGATGATCCATCACATCAACGTGAACAAGATCCGCGTTTGAAATTGCATCAAGATCGCGCTCAAGATTGCAAAAATCTGCGGAAAGAATACTAGGTGCTATTTGTATATTCATAAAATCCATTCTAGGAAATGCAAGCGACTAGAGTACTAGCAAATTTTAATATTAAGCTAATTTTTAGAAGTAGACTTGCTACTACTAGAAATATTTTGTGCTTCACGCTCGCGCTCATCAGAAGTTATGTCAATAAGACGATTATTAAGAGATTCGCGCGTACTATTACTGCGCTGCAAAATCGCAAAACATACCGCTCCCACAATAAACACAATAATAGAAACCCATACGTTAATGCGAACACCCAAAAAAACGTGCGAAAAATCTATGCGTAACGCTTCAATCCAAACTCGCCCAGCCGTATACCACATAACATACAACGCAAACAAAGAGCCAGCTTTTAACTTCTTATAAAGAACTTTGCCAAAGCAAATCAGCAATGCAGCACCAACAAAATTCCAAATCATCTCATACAAGAATGTTGGGTGGAACAATGTTCCCGCAGGACAAGTCAACCCATCGTAGCAACGTTCAGAATGGCCAATTGCTTGAGTTGCAGCATAATTTAGTTTCAAACCCCAAGGCAAAGTTGTTGGAGCGCCATAAAGTTCCTGATTAAACCAGTTTCCAAGCCTACCAACACCTTGAGCAATAAGAACCGCTGGAGCTGCAGAATCAGCCAAAAGGCCAACAGGATATTTACGATACTTACAAAACGCACACGCAGCCAGCGCACCTAAAAATATCCCACCCCAAATACCTAATCCGCCATTCCAAATTCTGAAAATTTCAAAAAAATCACCCTGCGAACCAAAAAACTTTTCAGGAGTAGTTATGACGTGATACAAGCGAGCACCGACAATACCAGCCGGAAGACTAACAAGAACTAAATCAAGAATTTGGTTAAAATCACCACCTACTCGCTTCCAACGGCGAGTAGTAATGTACATTGCAATCAAAATTCCAGCAAGAATCGAAAGCGCATAAAACCTTATATTGATAGGACCAAGTGAAAATTGAGAAATACTTGGCGAAGGAATATAACAGACTGTCATGGCGTCGATATTAGTCGAAGCCCACGATTGCTAGATTAAAAATTAGCGAGATGCAAAAGAACAAGTAGCACAGGACCACAAAGCAAAATGGAATCTACGCGGTCAAGAACACCGCCATGACCTTTAAGCAAATGACCCATATCTTTAATACCAATATCGCGCTTCAACATAGAAGCACACAAATCTCCAAAGGTACCAACTATTCCAGAAGCAATACCCATAATAAGCGGCATCCACCAGAAATTAAGCCATGAAGATCCATAAAAACCTGCAATAATCGCATACGCACCAATAATTGCAAAAAGCATGGAACCAACTAAGCCTTCAATAGACTTTTTAGGTGAGATACGCGGAGAAAGCTTATGCTTACCAAACCAAGCACCAGCAAATAAACCACCAGTATCGCTTAAAGCAGGCAAGAATACTAGTAGCATAGCATGAGCAACAGCATAACGCGTATTAGTTAAAGCAAGAACAATACAAGAAGCCAACAGTGGAATATACAAAACTACGAATAGTGAAACAGACATATTCGTAAATAAAGTGTGCTCGTGCGAAGCGTGTGTAGAACCTTGAAGTTTCTTTTCAACAGCTTGCATGGTTCTAGCAGAAACAGTATTGCTTAATGTTGCACAAATCAACGTGAGTAGCAGCGATGCTGTAATACCACTAGCCATAGCTACAGCATGCCATTTTGCATAATAAGTTGCAAAAATAGTAATTAGCGAGCATAAAGACAACGTAACAAACGGAATGTGCAACCCGATAGTTGCAAAATCAACATGAAGCTCCCAAAGCGCAAGAACCATAAAAGCAGCCATAAGAACCACAAAAACATCTATGCTAATAAGCAAACATGCAATAATGGCCACAACAAGAACTGCGGCAGTTGCAATAGCCTGAGGCATATTACGGCCGGTTCTGCGATTAATATCTATTAAAGTTTCATGGGTGCCGTTAGAGCTTGCCACACCAGTAGACGAATTGGATTCATTCACAGTGTGCTCAGCACTCGATTTATTGGCTTCATTGGCAAAATCATGCTGTTCTTCTTTATTCATACGACACCCATTCAGATTGAAACTATAAAACCTCAAACTTCCATAATTTCTTTTTGCTTACCGTCAAGTAAAACATCCAAAGAATCAGTAACTTGCTTAGTTAGCTTGTCAAGTTCCTTAAGCAAACGATCGCCTTCGTCTTCACCAAGCTCACCATCTTTAACGGACTTGTCGATAGTTTCCTTGGCTTTACGACGAATATTTCGCACAGCCACCTTGCCTTCTTCAGCCTTGTTCTTAGCAAGCTTGACGTATTCCTTACGACGTTCCTCTGTAAGTTCCGGCATTGTTACACGAATAACATTACCGTCACGATTAGGGCTCACGCCTAAGTCAGAGTCGCGAATAGCTTTCTCAACAGCATTAGCCTGAGAAGCGTCAAAAGGAGTCACAGAAAGAGTGCGAGGCTCTGGAACACCGATTGAAGCAACAGCCTTAATTGGAGTCGGTGCGCCGTAATAATCAACCATAATGCCGTTTAGCAAAGCAGGATTAGCGCGGCCGGTACGAATGCCCATGAAATTCTCCTTAGTGGCTTCCACGGACTTATTCATCTGCTCCTTGGCTTGATCAATAATTGCTGACATTTGTTCTCCTTTACAGTGTTAGATACACGTACAAAAATACCTAATACAAAACTTAGCATGACATAACGCGAAAATACTAAATTGCTATTCAGCAATTGCGCACAAAACGCATTATCAGCACAAATACTTATGCAAATGTTGGTTCAGCGTCAGATACCAAAGTACCAATAGAATCGCCAACAAGAGCGCGAGTTACGTTTCCTTCACCTTCCAAACCAAATACGCGAATCTTCTGATTGTTATCGCGAGCCATAGAAAGCGCAGAAGCATCCATTACAGCTAAGCCATCAACAAGAGCGCGATGATAATTTAGAGTTAAGAATTTACGAGCATTAGGATCCTTGCGAGGATCTGCACTGTAAACACCATCAACGCCATTCTTGCCCATCAATACTTCATCACAATGAATTTCCAGAGAACGTTGAATAGAAACAGTGTCTGTTGAGAAATATGGCATACCGGCACCAGCGCCGAAAATAACCACACGACCCTTCTCAAGATGCCTAATAGCCTTTAGCGGAATATAAGGCTCTGCAACCTGACCCATTGTGATAGCAGTTTGAACGCGCGTTGCCTGACCTGCCTGCTCCAAAAAATCTTGAAGTGCTAAGCAATTCATAACCGTACCCAACATGCCCATATAGTCACCACGGCTACGATCAATACCAGCCTGCTGAAGTTCGGCTCCCCTAAAGAAGTTACCGCCGCCAACAACAATGGCAACCTGAACACCTTCACGCACTGCAATCATGATTTCACCAGCAATTCTGCGAATAACATGAGTGTCAATGCCAACAGCACCTCCGCCAAATGCCTCACCCGAAAGCTTTAACAAAACTCTGCGGGACTTGCCTTCCTCTGCTTGTGCAACAGCCATACAGATTCCTCCAGTCATCACGGCGAATGCAAGTATATCTTTGCTAGTTTATCTATAAAACGCGACACTCAAAACGCACATTAAACGTTAGATAAACATAAAAAATGGGTTGTGCGCAAAAAGCACACAACCCATTGGTTTAAGTAAGAATCAATTTTGATTCTTACAATAAGCAATGCTTACTCAGCAGCGCCCTTGCCAACCTCAAGACGAGCGAAAGCCAAAGCGGTGCCGCCAACTTCCTTAAACAAGTCACCAACGCTCTTGGATGGATCCTTAACGTAAGCCTGTTCGAGAAGCACAGTCTCCTTGAAGAAGGCGTTCATGCGGCCTTCAACAATCTTTGGAACAATCTTCTCTGGCTTGCCTTCAGCCAAGGATTTCTCTGTAGCAACGCGACGCTCAGATTCCAAAACTTCTTCTGGAACATCTTCGCGACGAAGCCACTGAGCACCCATAGCGGAAATCTGCAAAGCTGCTTCGTGAGCGACCTTTGCGCCAGCTTCGTCAGTAGCAATCATGGAAACAATGCTTGGAGGCAATTCCACGGACTTCTTGTGAGCATAAATCTCAACGTGTGGACCGCTTACCTTAGCAACCTGGCCAACCTTGACGTGCTCACCGAACAAAGCTGCTGCTTCTTCGACCGATTCCTTAACAGTTGCGCCATCAGCTGGTGCTGCAAGTACTTCTTCAGCAGTAGAAGCGGAAGCTTCAACAGCATGGCCAAGAACAGTGTTGGAGAATTCCACGAACTTAGGGGTCTTTGCCACGAAGTCAGTTTCGGAATTCAACTCAACTGCATAACCAGTTTCGCCTTCAGCAGACTTAACAACCTTATAAGCGATGGTGCCTTCCTGAGCCTTGCGACCTTCACGCTTGCCAGCTGCCTGAATACCCTTAGCGCGGATGATTTCCTTAGCGCGGGCAACGTCGCCTTCAGCTTCAGTAAGAGCTTTTTTAACGTCCATCATGCCGGCGCCAGTTTCTTCACGCACCTGCTTAATCAACGCTGCAGTAATTGCTGCCATTTTGTTCTCCTCGTATCAAAATGATTCTTAAAAGCTGCAAAACACTGGTGTTACACGCTACGTGATTTGCAGCTTTATTTTAAGAGTCTGGTTGCAAAATTGCTTAACTAGGCTTCTGCCTCAGTCTTTTCTTCCTCAGCAGGCTTAGCTTCAGCTTCGCCTTCCTTGGTGAGCAATTCCTTTTCCCAAGCTGCCATTGGCTGAGCGTCAGCACCTTCAGACTTAGCGCCCTTACCAGCATGTTCGAGCAAACCTTCAGCTACAGCGTCGGCCATAAGGCTGGTCAACAATTCAACGCCGCGAATTGCGTCGTCGTTAGCTGGGATTGGATACTCAACAGCTTCAGGATCAGTGTTGGTGTCAACGATTGCCACAACTGGAATACCAAGCTTGTGAGCTTCTTCAACAGCCAAAGCTTCCTTGTTGATATCAACAACGAACATTGCAGAAGGAGTGCGGTTCATGTTGCGGATACCACCGAGCTGCTTTGAAAGCTTATCCTTCTCGCGCTCAAGAAGCAAAAGTTCCTTCTTGGTCAAGCCGGAGCCACGAACATCACTAAAGTCCATTTCCTCAAGTTCCTTGAGGCGCTTAACGCGAGTGGAAACAGTCTGGAAGTTAGTCAACATACCACCAAGCCAGCGCTCGCACACGTAAGGCATGTTCACGCGAGTAGCTTGATTCTGTACAGCTTCCTGAGCCTGCTTCTTAGTACCAACGAAAAGCACGGTGCCGTTGTGAGCAACAGTCTGCTTAATGAAGTCATAAGCCTTGTCGATCATGTCGAGAGACTTGAACAAATTGATGATATGAATACCATTGCGCTGGGTAAGAATAAATTGCTTCATCTTTGGATTCCAGCGACGAGTCTGATGGCCGAAGTGCAAACCAGCCTTCAGCATTTCACTCATGGTAATCTGTGCCATATCAATATACCTTTCTTGTCGGTTCTTGCCTGGCCATGTCTGCTCGCATGCAACTTGGCTTAAGACATACGTCTAAAATCAAGCCGACCGACACGAACGGACGCGTACATGGCGCGTATTTGTGCATCATTGTAGACAATAAAAAAGCGAGCAATCATATAACGCGACAATAATCATGCTCAAAAGGGACGCACGAAGCTAGATTATAACAGATACTAAATACTAAAAATCGGTACTTTTTAAGCTTTACAAGCAACAAAAAGTACCGACGTTTTTCGCAAATAATCTAACTAATCTAAATAACCTAACCGATAAAAACTAGTTGTTCATATTATTACGAAGCTCGCGCAAGGCTTGACGACGAACATCTTTCTCAAGACGATCCAAATAAATGTGGCCATCTAAATGATCACACTCATGCTGCAACATGCGGGCCATAAGACCCTCACCTTCAAGCACAACGGTTTTGCCGTCTAAATCAATACCTCGCGCACGCGCATAATTAGCTCTGCGAGTTTTGTACCATAATCCTGGAACCGAAAGGCATCCTTCGTCATCGTACTGTTCTCCACTAAGCTCTTCAAGCACAGGATTGAGAATATAGCCTATGCGTCCGTCAATATTGTACGAAAAAGCCCTTAAGCTCACGCCAATTTGATTAGCTGACAACCCTGCACGACCCGGATCGTTTACTGTTTCCAGCAAATCCTCAACTAAACGCTTAACTGCCGGACTAATTTCGCGTATTTCGTCACAAGGCGTGCGCAATACAGGATCCGGAACAACACGGATTCTTCTAATAGCCACTCAAAACTCCTTATTCAAACAAATAGTACAACTACTAAGAATAATCACAGATTAAACACTAGTAAGTTTTATTCTAGTTGTTGCTACTACGCTCTTCGTAAGCATTAGGCTCATGTTCATCATTCTCATTGTGTTTATGATGAACAGCATCGGCGGAATCTGAAGAATCATAAGATGTTTCTTCGCTAAAATGCTTCAAATGAGTTGCAGCTTGATTAATGGCTTGACGAACTCTTGGCGTTACCGCTTCTTGAGCTTGCTTAACTGTTTCTTGAGCTTGCTTAACCGTTTCAGTGGTTTTATCGAGAATCTTAACCGTTGCCGGCAAAGGACGCACATTTGGCTTAGGAGCATACAGCTGCGTTTCAATAATATCCGCATATTTAGCAAGAATCTTAGGACGCACAATCTTCATACTTGGAGTCAAAGTACCGGCATCTTGAGTAAACTCATCTTGCAAAATAACAAATTTACGTACAGACTCAGCGCGAGAAACAGTACTATTTGCCTGATCAATAAATTGCTGAATTACAGAACGAACAGCATCATTTTCTGCAATTTCGCTAAGCGGAAGATCAACATCCATACCCTTGTTTTTAAGCCAAGAACGAACCATATCTGGCTCAAGCTCAATTAAAGCAGAAACAAACGGCTTACCATCACCAACAACTACAGCGTGAGAAACTAGTGGGCATTGCGCAATAATGCTTTCCATAGGAGCAGGACTAATGTTCTTTCCACCAGCGGTAATAATAATATCCTTCTTACGACCAGTAATGGAAAGGAAACCTTCATCATCAATTTCACCAAGATCGCCGGAATGCAACCAACCATCTTCATCAATAACTTCAGCTGTAAGCTCAGGCTTGTTATAGTAGCCCATAAAAACATTAGGTCCCTTAATAAGAACTTCGTTATCGTCAGCAAGACGAATAGTGATTCCAGGACCAGGACGACCAACTGAACCTACTTGATTAGCATGCTCAAAATTAACAACACACGGAGCCGCGGTTTCAGTCATTCCATAACCCTGAATAAACGTAATACCGTCTAAACCGTTAAAGAAGTGAGCTAAATCAGCATTAATCGGCGCTCCTCCACACGCAAGCCAGGAAAGATTCGGTCCCAAAGCTGAACGAATAGAAGAACCAACAGTTTTCATATACAAAGCATGATTTATGCGAGCAGCAAGAGAATGAGCTTTGCCTTCAACATTGTCACGCGACCACTGAATGAAATGCTGAACAGCTTTAGCAAAAATGCGTCCGCGAATACCAGCACCAGCTTTTTGAGAAGCAGCATTATAAACCTTCTCAAAAACTCGTGGAACACCAAGCAAATAGGTAGGCTTAAAACTACGCAAGTCTGCTAATAAATGCTTAGCGTTAGGAACATAGCCAATAACACCGTGCGCACCGATAGCAACATACTGAATGTAGCGCGCAAAGCAATGTGCCAAAGGCAGGAATAGAAGCAAACGATTCGGCTTACAAAGCATATCACTAAGAACATCGTAACCCGCAAAAACAATATGCGTAAAGTTACGGTTCGAAAGCATAGCTCCCTTTGGCCTTCCTGTAGAACCAGAAGTGTAAACAATTGTGGCCAAATCATCAGCTTTAACGGCTGAAACAAACTCATTTAGCTCGTCATCACTAATCGACTTGCCAAAATCAATAACTGCTTCCAAGCCTCCAGCTTTGAAATTAAAAACAGTTTTCAAAGTAATGCGCTTATGATCCTGACGAACACGCTCTAAGCACTGCGCATGAGCATCGTCACCAGCAAAAGCTATAACCGGCTTGACTTCGTCAATAATTTCCGCCGCTTGCAAAGCAGAATCGGTTTCGTAAATAGGAATAGTAACCGCACCAATGCAAGCACACGCAAAATCAACAACACCCCACTCGTAGCAGGTAGCAGAGTAAATAACAACTTTCGACCCATGCTGAACACCAAGGGCGATCAATCCACGAGCTACGGAGCGGACTTTACTAAGCATTTCGGAAGAAGTAACATCATGCCATTGGCGAGTGTCATCATCTTGCCACTGCGCAACAACTCCCTGAGGGTCACGCATAGCACGATTAGCAAGGAGCGAATAAATGGTATCACCGTTTTGAGTTGGGTGAATAACTTCTACAGAAAATTCTCGGAGCATGTTATCAATTGTACTTGATAGCAAAGTCGACACGACCGCGATTAATACAAAAAATATAAGCTCATGTTGTTGCTAGTAAACAAAAGTACTATAAAAAGCTCTATAAGATGAGCTATAAGACGCACTATAAGACGCTGGTTTTTTATAAAAATTTATACGAAATTTATACGAAATTTATACAGAACTTATACGAAAGTTATACGAATAAAGTAGTAAAAAATAAATACTAAAAATACTAAAAAGTAGGATTATAAGTCAAAAAGAAGATACAAAAGTAAGTACAAAAAAGTAGCGGCTCAGCACCGAAATACTGAACCGCTACTTTTATGCAAACGTAAGCAAAATTAATACTATTAACGCACATCCTGATGGAACGGGTTAAATACTACGCTGCAACGCTGGAAACTTTTTACATCCACGTAGCCGGTAGACGCCATAGTGCGACGCAAAGCGCCAACAAAGTTGGTAGTGCCGTCAGCTTCATGGCTTGGACCGAAGAGAATATTCTCCAAAGGAGCAACCGTGCCAACCTTTGAACGCACGCCGCGAGGAAGCGAAGCATGGCGGGCTTCAGCACCCCAATGAGTGCCATGACCTGGAGCTTCAGTTGCACGAGCAAGAGGAGTGCCAAGCATAACAGCGTCAGCACCCATTGCAAGAGCCTTAATGAAGTTTCCAGAATTGCCCATACCACCGTCAGCAATAATTTGAACATAGCGACCGCCAGATTCATCCATGTAGTCTCGGCGAGCCTCAGCAACATCAGCAATTGCAGTAGCCATAGGTGCCTGCACACCCAAAGTATTCATGGTTGCGGAAACAGCTCCGCCGCCAAAGCCAACCAAAACGCCTGCAGCACCAGTGCGCATTAAATGCAAAGCAGAAGTGTAGTCAGCGCAACCGCCAACAATCACAGGAACGTCAAGATCGTAAATAAACTTCTTCAAATCGAGCGGCTCATGATCTTTTGAAACATGCTCTGCAGAAACTGCGGTTCCGCGGATTACAAACAAGTCAACGCCAGCTTCCAACACAGTATTGTAAAACTCTTGCGTGCGCTGTGGAGAAAGAGCACCAGCAACAGTAACGCCAGCGTCACGAATAGTGTGCAAACGTTTAGCAATTAATTCTGGCTTAATAGGCTCAGAATAAATTTCCTGAATACGACGTGTGGCCAAATCTGCAGGAAGCTCGGATATTTCCTTAAGAAGAGGCTCTGGATTCTCGTAACGAGTCCACAAACCCTCCAAATCAAGAACTCCAAGACCGCCCATTTGCCCAATTGCAATCGCAGTATCCGGGCTAGTAACCGAATCCATTGGTGCGGCAATAATTGGGATGTCAAACGTGTAAGCATCTACCTGCCATGAAGTAGATACAGCTTGAGGATCGCGCGAACGGCGCGAAGGAACGATAGCAATATCGTCAAGCGAATATGCAACTCGGGCTTTTTTGCCCAAACCAATTTCAATTTCTTGAGACATACTTCTTAGGCTAGTGCCCTATGCTGACGAAGTGGACTTGATACTGCTTTTTTGGGTTGTTTACAAATATTTTTGTTATTACGACATTACGCTTAAACCGTAATGTGTATAATTCGACACACTTAAAAGCGTTTATTTTCAATAAAAATGGCAAATATTTTGTAATTTATCCACATTTTTGTAAATTAGACAGTTAATCAAAAATTAGGTTGTAAGATTTTATCTTAACTTTCTGAATTTTATAAAATACGAATTCTGAAAGATTTGGAAATAATGGCTTTTGCTCTTATTTATACAGGAAGAAGAAGAAAATGAAAATCGATTTTATGGATGCCTATAGCATGGGCAACACAGACGATGACGACGAGCCGAAAAACAACGATTACGGTGACAATAATAAAAAGGGTCATCCTCCGCATGGTTTACATGAGAAGAATAATTTTTTGCCTGTGTACGAAGGAAAGTTGCCTGTTGCTTTTTCAAACGGAAAATTAGAGTACCACATTAGCAAATGTTACAATGACAATAAAGAAGAAAGAGAATTTATTGACATTGCATTGAGAACTTGCAAAATCGCTTGTATCGCCACAGACATTTCAAGAGGCAGACCTATTTCCCCAGTTATGTCGCAGTTATTAACACAAAAATGTATTGATAAATTGACGAACATGTGGAAACTAGTAGACGAATATCTAAAATATAAAAACGATGCAAAGAGCCGCGCTGCATTCTGCAATTTGCCGCCGATTCCAAATTTGGTTAATGGCATGTTTGTTAGCCCTAATCATTTTGAGGGAGTTGTGAAAATTTCAGCTGGCCCTGTGCAGTATTGGCTGTCGCTTGTTTTGGAATTACGGCAGAACAAGTGGATTTGCACTTATGCAGACTTAGGATAACTATGCAATCAAAAGTTAGTGATGTTGCAATATACATAAATAGCTTTATGATAAACAAACAAAATTACAGAAAACTCCTCCTTGTATCTTGATATTTCGCAAATAAAACGCGCAATAAACAAGGTACATAGAGGAGTTTTCGTGCTTATTTATTATTTAGATTTATTTATTTTTCTGCGTTTTCGTCAGTTTTTGTAAGTTTAATATGTAAAGCGTCATAAATAGCTTTTGCACGGCTCTTACCTACTCCAGGAACTTTTTGCAAATCTTCTAACGACACTTTTTTCAATTCTTTTATAGAACCAAAAGCAGAAAGCAATCGTTTACGATAAACTGTTCCAACTCCAGGAATAACATCAAAAGCCGATCGCAACTCACATTTTCTGCGACTGTTACGATGATATGTAATAGCGAAGCGATGTGACTCATCCCTTGCGCGCTGAAGCAAATACAATCCTTCAGAGCTTCTTTTCAAAATAATCGGATAATCGTCATCAGGAAGCCATACTTCTTCGAGTTTTTTAGCTAACCCGCATACGGCAATATCATCAACACCAGCATCTTCAATAGCTCGTCTGGCAGCTTTTGCTTGCTCACGGCCACCATCAACAATAATCAACTGCGGTTTGTAAGCAAAACGTTGCTTAGTAGTAGAAGAAGTAGTAGCAGCAGCAGAAGAAGTAACATCGGTAGAAGAAGAAGTAGAAGAAGAAACTTGATCAGCAGTAGAATCTGCAGACTCATGCTTAAACCTTCTAAACAATGTTTCGTATACTGCACTTAAATCATCGAGCTTTCCATCACCGTTTTCGCCACGAATCTTAAAATGACGGTATTCACTAGGGCGAGCAATACCATCTTCAAATACGACCATCGAAGCAACCTGATAACTTCCGTCTACCGTATTCGAAATATCGTAACATTCAATGCGCAAAGGAGCTTCCTTCATGCCAAGAGCTTTCGACACTTCATTCATAGCTTTAGTGCGCATTTCTATGCTGTTAATACGACTAGATTTTATGCGCTTTAATGCTTGCGAAGCGTTATCGTTTGCTCGCTGCATAAGAGCACGTTTTTCTCCACGCTCAGCCACTCGAATACTCACTTTAGAGCCGCGCATATTACTCAGCCACGATTCAAGCTCTTCAAGCCTACTTTTAGAAATATCAATTGGAACAATAATTTCGCGCGGAACCGGCGAAATAGGAGCAAGTAAATCCTCTCTGCCTGTAGTTTCTTGCCGCTCACGTCGAGTGCGAGTAGCTTGCGCTCGCAGAATAGAATCCGTTGCGGTAGTTTTCTGAGTGCTGCCAACAGCATCGCGAATTTGCCTAATATTAATAGAATCCTGCTGAGTTTGTAAAGAATCCTGCTCATATTCTGCATATACGTGAGCCAATAAATCAGCCAACAAATCGCAGTCACTAATCTGCTCATTTCGTTCCACTGACCAATTGCGCTCTCCACGAATCATTCCAGCACGCACAAAAAATACGTGAATCGACGCTTCAAGATCATCTGAACACAATCCGAAAATATCAGCTTCTACATCGTCATCAAACATCACAGCATTCTGCTGCATAACAGTTTTAAGAACTGAAATCTCGTCGCGCAACTTAGCTGCACGCTCAAACTCTAAATCTTCACTCGCCTGCTTCATTTCACGAGTAATCTTCGCAATATATGACTCACCAATACTGCCTGTAAGAACACCAACCAAGTGCTCAACAAGCTCACGATGATCATTCGGCTTAATTTTCCCAACGCATGGAGCTGAGCATTTGCCAATTGAAGCAAGCAAGCATGGCCTACCGGTTCTGTGCGCTTTGTTAAAAACAGATGCCGAGCAAGTGCGTACCGGGAAAGTTTTAAGCAGCGAATCCAAACTGTGCCGCAAAGGCCACACTTTCGCATATGGACCAAAATACCTAGTGTTTCTTGTGCCACGATTCCTGGTAATCCATACTCTAGGGAAAGTCTCACCCGCTGTAACAGCAACGTAAGGATATGTTTTATCGTCTCGAAAAACAACGTTAAAACGCGGATCGAATGCTTTAATCCAAGTGTATTCAAGAGTTAAAGCTTCAAATTCTGTTGCTACAACAGTCCATTCCAAGCTTCTGGCAGTAAGAACCATGGACTGAGTTCTTGGGTGTAACTGGTATAGAGGCTGAAAATAGTTTGCTAAGCGGTTGCGTAAATTTTTTGCTTTTCCTACGTAAATAACGCGTCCGTCTTCATCACGCCACTTGTACACTCCTGGTTGCGCCGGAATATCTTTTGCAGCTGGACGGAATAAATCGCGAGTATCACCTAATAATGGTGCTCCTAAAGCATTAACACCACTTTCGTTTTGCGCTACTTCACTAAGATTTACTACATCAGATTTAGTTTTATGCCAGTTTTCATTGTTTTGCGTTTGATTTTCTCCTTGCAAGTCCGCTAATTTCTGCGAATATTTAGTATTGTTACTTTCCATTTTCACCTCCTTTCAAGCACAAAATATAAACAATTGCTTTTAAGTTTTACGCCTAATATGCGAGTTTAATTTTTAAGAATCTAACATTGTTTTTAAGAATTTACCAGTCCAGCTTTCATTGCAACGCGCAACGCTTTCTGGGCTTCCTTCTGCAATTACAGTTCCTCCTTTATCTCCACCTTCTGGACCTAAATCTATAATCCAATCAGCTGATTTAACAACGTCAAGATTGTGCTCAATAACAATAACGCTATTGCCTTTATCTACTAGTGATTGCAACACAGTTAATAGTTTTCTAACGTCTTCAAAATGTAGCCCGGTAGTTGGCTCGTCAAGAATATAAACTGTTTTGCCTGTTGACCTGCGTTGCAATTCGGTTGCGAGTTTTACGCGTTGAGATTCGCCGCCAGAAAGTGTTGTTGCGCTTTGACCTAAACGAATGTAACCTAATCCAACTTTTACTAACGTATCCAAGTAGCGCGAAATAGACGGATACGCTTTGAAAAATTCTGCAGCTTCAGAAATTGGCATGTTAAGAACATCTGCAACCGATTTTCCGTTATACGTAACTTCCAAAGTTTCCCTGTTGTATCGCTTTGCGTGACACACTTCACATTCTACGTACACGTCCGGCAAGAAGTTCATTTCAATTTTTAGCGTGCCGTCTCCATGGCATGCTTCGCAGCGACCACCTTTTACGTTGAAGGAGAATCTTCCAGGACCGTAGCCTCGAACTTTTGCTTCCGGAGTTTGAGCGAACAAATTGCGGATTTTATCCCAGACTCCTGTGTATGTTGCAGGGTTAGAACGCGGAGTTCTACCAATAGGATTTTGATCAACATGAACTACTTTGTCGCAATATTCTAATCCTTCTACGCGCGTATGCTTTCCAGGCACAATGCGAGCGCCGTTTAGTTTGTCAGCAAGAACTGGGTAAAGGATTGAGTTTATTAGTGTTGATTTGCCTGATCCAGATACTCCAGTTATGCATGTGAATACGCCCAGAGGTATGCTTACGTCAATGTTTTTAAGATTGTGCTCGCGAGCGCCAATAATATGTAGCATGCGGTTTTCGTCTGCAAGCCTGCGTTTTTTTGGCACTTCAATTAATCGCCTGTGGGCAATGTAGTCTCCGGTAATTGAGCGTTTTGCTTTTGTAATCTGTGCAGATGGTCCAGAATATACTACTTCTCCACCGTTTTCGCCTGCTTCAGGACCTATGTCAACAAGCCAGTCTGCTTGTCGAATAGTATCTTCATCATGTTCTACCACAATAAGCGTGTTGCCTAGGTTTCTTAAGTGGTGCAGTGTGGCAATAAGTCTCTCATTGTCTCGCTGATGAAGTCCAATAGATGGTTCGTCTAGCACGTACATAACGCCGACTAATCCTGATCCTATTTGTGTTGCGAGTCGAATACGTTGTGCTTCACCTCCAGATAATGTTTTTGCAGCTCTGGATAGTGTGAGATAGCTTAGGCCTACGTCGTTTAAGAATCCAAGTCGAGCGCGTATTTCTTTTAATACTTCTCCTGCAATAAGCGCTTTGGAGCCTTCTAGTTTTAGTGAGTTTACCCATTCTAGGCTGCGTTCAACTGGCATATCGCACACTTCAGCAATGGAAGTGTTCGCTACTGTAACTGCTAACACTTCTGGGCGTAAACGTTTACCTTTGCAGCTTTGGCATGGAACTTCGCGCATGTACGATTCGTAGTATTGCCGCATTTGTTCTGAGTCTGTTTCGTCGTGTTTGCGCATAAGCGTTCGCACAACTCCTTCGAATCCTGTTGAATATTCGCGTTGCCTACCCCACCTGTTTGTGTATGAAACTTGTACTGTAAAATCGTGTCCGTACATTATGTCTTGTTTTATATTTTCAGGAAGATCCTTCCAAGGCGTGCTCATGCTAAAGCCTAAGTCTTCTGCAAGGCCAGATAGTAGGTGCTGATAGTACATTCCTGCAGACTTATTCATTGCCCAAGGTTCGATTGCTCCTTGAGCAAGGGATTTGCTTGTGTCTGGTATGACTAGTTCAGGATCGATTTCAAGATTGTACCCAATTCCAGAACATTCTGGGCATGCTCCGTATGGTGCGTTGAATGAGAATGTGCGGGGCTCTATTTCGTCAAGTTCTAGTTGATGATTATTTGGGCATGCTCTATGCTCTGAGAATAGTTGTCGCCTTTTTGGCGAGTTTTCAGCTTCGTCAACAAAATCCGCAACCATAACACCTTTTGAAAGTTTTAGTGCTGTTTCAATTGAATCGGTTAGTCGAACACGAATGCCGTCTTTTATAACTAGACGGTCAATCACTACTTCAATAGTGTGCTTTTTTTGTTTGGCAAGCGTAATATCTTCTGAAAGCTCTAGCATTTTGCCATCAATAATTGCGCGAGCATATCCGTCAGCGCGCAACAATTCTAGCGTATCTTTGAATTCTCCTTTGCGTCCTCGAACAACAGGAGCCAAAATTTGCAATCGTGTGCGCTCTGGCATTGAAAGCAAAGTATCAGTCATTTGTTGAGGAGTTTGCGCACTTACCAACTCACCGCACTCAGGGCAATGAGGAACGCCAACTCTAGCAAATAATAATCTTAAATAATCGTATATTTCTGTGATTGTGCCAACAGTAGAACGAGGGTTACGGTTGGTGGTTTTTTGGTCAATCGAAACAGCTGGGCTTAAACCTTCAATAAAATCAACATCCGGCTTGTCCATTCTCCCTAAAAATTGGCGAGCATAAGCACTAAGCGACTCAACATACCTGCGTTGACCTTCTGCAAAAAGTGTGTCGAAAGCTAAAGAAGATTTGCCAGAGCCAGAAAGCCCAGTAAACACAACCATGCGATTTCGCGGAATAGATAAACTAACATTTTTAAGATTGTGTTCACGCGCTCCTTGAATAGTTATTTTCCATTCCGAAGGAACTTTTGACAAATCGGATATAATTGTTCCGTTATTTTCGTTAAGCGGCGCAGAGTCAAGCAAGCTCTGTAAAGCATCTAACTGATTATTCCCCTGCTGAACCATTGCAACCTCCAACTAATATCAATATTAGAACACGTAAAAACTAAGAATCCCCTCAATTCTTATTCACCTATAGAAAACAATCATAGAACAAGTGTTCGAAAAAGTAAAGCATTTTATTACCGTAAGCAAGCTGCGTTCGTGACCAGTAGGCGGTATAATGGTGAGTTTGGTTATCAGTTTATTTAGTAACAAGTAATAGCAACCTAAAAAAATTTTGGTAGTTTCGGGGAACGGATAAATATTATGCCTATTGACGCACAAGCATTAACCATTCAGATTGGTGCGCGAACGCTGTTAAATCCTACCGATTTTCACGTTACAAAAGGCGACAAAATTGGTTTAGTTGGCAGAAACGGCGCTGGCAAAACAACACTTACTCGCGTTATTACTGGGGATATGCTTCCAGCAGGAGGATCCGTTAGAGTAAGCGGCGGCTTAGGTTATTTACCTCAGGACACTCACGCAGCAGACCCTGAACAAAGCGTTATAGATCGCATTATGAGCGCTCGCGATATTTCTTCTATTGTTTCGCGTATTCGCAAAGCCGAAAAGGAAATGACAGATCCTGATCCGGACGTTATGACTAAAGCCATGAACCGCTACGACAAAGCTATGCAAGATTTTGAAAAAGCAGGCGGCTACTCAGTGCAATCTGAAGCAATCTCAATGGCTGCAAGCCTAGGGTTGCCGCAAGAAGTTATGCAACAAGCTCTTGGAACTCTTTCCGGCGGCCAACGCAGGCGAATCGAACTCGCAAGAATTCTGTTTTCTGATGCCGACACGCTGATTCTTGACGAACCTACCAACCATTTGGACGCTGACTCGATTATTTGGTTGCGTAATTATTTGAAACGCTTTGAAGGTGGGTTCCTTGTTATTTCCCACTCGACGGAACTCCTTGACGAAGTAGTTAATAAAGTTTGGCATTTGGACGCTCAGCTTGCCAAAATAGATATGTATTCAATGGGCTGGAAAGCATACTTGCATCAGCGAGTAGTGGACGAAGAACGCCGTCGCCGCGAGCGCGAAGTTGCCGAAAAGAAAGCAGAACGCCTTATGAAGCAAGGCATTCGTTTGCACGCAAAAGCCACAAAAGCTGTAGCAGCTCAAAATATGATGCGAAGAGCAGAACGTTTGCTTAGTGAAACAAGCGAAGCTCAAAGCCGCGAAAAAGTTGCCGATATTCGCTTCCCAGAGCCAGCCCCATGCGGCCGCACGCCAATTATGGCAAAAGATATTTCTAAAGCGTACGGTTCTAATATTGTTTTTGCTGGAATTAATCTTGCAATAGATAAGGGTTCTAGGGTTGTTATTTTAGGCTATAACGGCGCTGGAAAAACCACAACTTTGCGCATTTTAGCAGGCGAAGAAACAGCAGATACTGGCGAAGTGCAATACGGTCACGGATGCAAAATCGGCTATTTTGCGCAGGAACACGACACTTTGGATTTGGACGCTACGGTTCTTGAGAATCTTCAGCACGTTGCGCCGAACTTGGACGACACTCAAGCTCGTTCAATGCTAGGCAGCTTCCTGTTTTCAGGCGACGACGCAATGAAACCAGCTAAAGTGCTTTCAGGTGGCGAAAAAACGCGCCTTGCGCTCGCAACACTTGTTACTTCGCAAGCTAACGTGCTGCTTCTCGATGAGCCTACTAACAACTTGGATCCTGCGTCTCGTGACGAAATTTTGAAAGCAATAGCTAAGTATGAGGGCGCTATTGTGCTTGTTACACACGATGAGGGCGCTGTTGAGGCTTTGCAACCTGAGCGCGTGCTGCTTATGCCTGACGGTGATGAAGATTTGTGGAATGACGAGTATCTTGATTTGGTTGCTGAAGAATAAGCTAGAAAATAAGCTAAAAGAATAAGCTAGAAAATAAGCTATAAGCATAAGTAACTAAGTTACGTTTTGCTTGAAACTTTGCAATAGAATGGTTATGTGGTGACTGCAACGGGTATGTGTAAAGATTTGCCGCAAGTATCTGGCGATAATAATCGCGGTAACGGCACTCATAGTAGTTACATGCGACGCGCATGGAATTTTTTGCGTATTCCTTTGCTAATACTGATTTTTATTACGCTATTTGAGTGCTCTATTGGAAATCTTCCTTTTTGGAATAGTGTTACCGGCAGCACCGATAGCGTATCCGCACACAATACTCTTGGAAGCGGTATTAAACGCCTTAGCTCTGGAGGTCTTCTTATAACAGACCCGTCTGAAGCGTACTTGGAGGTGACTTCAGACGGCACATCACCTTATATTCGTCTGCAACCTGCAAATATTAAAACGCAGAAAACAAATACGAATAATAAAATTGCTTACGATATTCATGTTCGAGTTGAAGCAAACCAGTATATGAGCGAGCCTCAAAGCACGAATCCTCGCGCATTGGGCGCTTCTTTATTAACACTTCCAGAAGAAGCAATCGGCCAACCTTGCATCGTGCGAGTATGGCTGCAGCATCCTTTAGGAACAGTACTTGACATTGAAGATGCTAGAGCGAATGTTAGAGCGCCTTTTAGCTGGTCTTGGGGGCGAGTAGGACTTCTTGTTGTTTTTGCAATGCTTATAGCTTTATGGAATCCATGGTCTAAGCTTTGGCGCATTAAATTAGACACTAGTTGTTTACGCCAGCGCTTGTATCTTGCGTTATCTTGGTTGCCGTTTATTGCTATTGGAGTAGCAACAATTATTTGGAATTTGCGTAACGCTACGCCAATGCATTTTGACACTGCAGGAAATTACACTTACGATTTCGACCAGTACGCTCACACAGCAGACGCTCTTCTAAAAGGTCAAGTGCATCTTAATCTTCCGGTTCCTCACGAATTAGCTCAATTGCAAAATCCTTATGATCCTATGGCTAGGAATAATCTTCTTGACCGTTACGTGCACAACATGTACTGGGATTACGCATATTATAAAGGACACTGGTATTCGTATTTTGGCGTGCTTCCTGCAGTATTACTGTTTTTGCCGTATCGAATTATTACTAGTATTTGGATTCCTGGAGGCGCAATGCTTCCAACCACTGTTGCAACTCTTGTGTTTCTGATTGCTTTTCTTATTGCAGGGTCTTTGCTTGTTATTCGAATTATTGAGCAAACTTCAAAAAGCGTTTCATTGGGAACAGTATCAATTGCGTTAGCACTGTTCTTTATTAGCGCAAATACTGTTTATTTGTGGTTTAGAACATCATTCTATTCTGTTCCAATGGCAGCTTCGCTTTTCTTCACCGCTATTGGCATATGGTTCTACCTTGGTGCATTAAAAGCGCATCCTTTAAGAAATATTATTCTCGGCTCTTTCTTTATTACGTTGAACTTGGGTTGCCGCCCTACGTTTGTTATAGCTGTTCTTTTTGCAATACCAGTTATTTTCTCTCATACCTTCTCTCACACTTTCTCCCCTACTTGCCTCAATACCTGCCTTAATACTTGCCATAATATTAAAAAAGATTTTTCTAATCTTATTAAGATTTTTAACAAGCCCGATTTTTGGCATAAGCTTTTGCGATACGTTTCAGCTTGGGTTCTTCCTTGCATAATTACCGCGATTCCGTTTGGATTATATAATTTCCTTCGTTTCGGATCCGCTTTGAACTTTGGTAACGAATATCAAATCACTATTACCGATATGACGACTATGCGTTTGCCTTCGCAAAATATTTTGCCGTCTATTTTTAGCTATATTGCGTTACCTTTGCGTTTTATTCCAACTTTTCCTTGGATTGGTATTCAGCCCGTATCTTTTGACAGATGGCAGTACGCTGAGCCTATGATTGGCGGAATGTTCGTGCTTTCTCCGCTCGCTTTACTAGGAGTAATATTTGCTTTTATTATGCGAAAACGCTGCCATTTAAGCGTTGCTTGGCACACTTGTGTAACGTCTTTAGTAATAGGAGTTGTGCTTATTGTTTTCGACAGTCTGAAAGCTGGAATTGGCTGGCGTTATATTGCTGATTTTGCTTGGTCTTTTGCAATTGTTGCAGTTGTTGGCATTACGCTTCTTCTGGAAAATGCTACAGTTCAAGAAGAAGATTCTTTGCGCAAAAAAACATTCGTTTACTTACTTCGAACAGTAATTTTAGTTTTATTGCTGGTTTCTATTATTATTGCAGCATTGAGCTGGTTCGTTACAGGCCGTGAAGATAGTACTCTTCGCTTTAACCCAGACTTGTGGTATATGGTTCGCTCGTGGCTTACGCTAATGTAAAATGCAATCGCAGATAATTAATTACTAGTAATACTTACGCAAGTTATTATTACGTAAGTTATAAATTCTCAAGTAATCACTACGCAAGCAAAGCATCTACAGTGCGCAATAATTTTTCTACACCATCAACAAACTGCTCAGGTTCAGGAAGTAGCGAAAGCGCAAGATACCCGTTTGCAGGCATGTCAAAATAGTATCCAGGCTGAGAAACTAATCTGTAATCCTCTATAAGTTTTAATGCTAAAACGTCATCGTCAATGCAAGACGGCACACGCAGTAAAATATTCCAACCACCTTCAGCGCGCAAAGCAGTTACGCAACAATTAGGCCAAGAAGCTAAAATCTCGCGAAGAGTTTTAAGATTTTCACTAACCCTGTTACGCACCTTTTGAGTTTGCAAAGAAGCGTACTCTAGCAGCTCAGGTATGCGCTCTGAAACAGTTGTTCCAATAGGCAAAAAGTCGTCTGCAATAACGTCAAGCCTTTTTTGAGCTTCGCAAACGTCATCCTTAGGGCCTGAAACTTCAATCCAACCAACTTTTGCGTGAGGAGCTGCAAGCATTTTAGAAAAACCATCCAAAGCAAAAACAAGCGTAGAGGATTCACCAGCAAGCCTAGCGTTTGTTTCAAAAGGCTCAAGATAATAATCGTAGAACACTTCGTCAGCAATAATTGCAACGCCATTATCGTGACATAATTGCAATAATTCTTTACGCTCTTCACTCTTTACGTAAGAGCCAGTAGGATTATTAGGGTTGATAAGCACAAGCGCTTTAATACGCAAAGACTTGTTTTCAAGCAACTCTTTTACGCGAGGCAAATCAATAGTCCAAGAACCGTCATAATGCAAAGGGTACGGTATTGCGTTCACGCATTGCAATCGCGCAATCGACTCAATAAGCGGGTATCCAGGAGTAGGCCCAATAACAGCATCACCAGCATCGCAAAGAAGCATCATAAGCCAGGCGTAAGCTTGAGATGTTGAAGAAAGCACGTAAAGCTGATCCGGATTAAGCTTTGCTGGAACGGAAGTATCGTTTCGATTATCACGCTGATTAATAAAGTCTGCTAACAGCTTTCGAGATTCAATAGGTCCCCTAGGATTTGCAGCATAACGTTCAGATAAGCATTTAGGAGCAAGAGAGTGAACAGTAGGATTAGAATCGTTTAATTTAGTAAGTTTTATACCTTGAGCCACAGCTTTTCGTTGCGCTAAAATAATAGGATTTGGCTCGCTTACGTCTACTCTTGAAGAAAATCGCACGTCACTACACTAACACTTGGCATAAAAAAGCTGGGCAACAGATTAAATCTGCACCCAGCTTAAAACAACAACAAATAAAACGGTATTACTTATTAATATTCAGTCCTGCTGATTTTGCTTTTGCATTGCGTAATAAGCTGCACCAATAATTCCAGCCTCGTTATGCAAAGTAGCAACAACAATAGGAGTCTTAATATCAATATGCGGAAGGAATTTTTCACTTACGCGGCTAACTCCACCACCAACAACAAACAAGTCTGGGTTGAAGTACTTTTCCATCAAACCGTAGTACTTAGTTAAGCGCTTAGCCCACTTCTTGTAACCCATATCAAGCTTTTCACGAACGGAAGAAGCAGCATACTTTTCAGCATCTCCCTTACCTTTTTCAAGCTGAATATGACCAAGCTCAGTGTTTGGAATAAGTACGCCATTGTAAATCAAAGCAGTACCAATACCAGTTCCAAGCGTAGTTGCAATAACTAAGCCATCCTTGTCTTTAGCAGCACCGAACTTTTGCTCAGCCAAACCTGCAGCATCAGCATCATTAACCACTGTTACAGGACGACCACAAGCCTCACTGAAAACCTCAGTAACGTCAACACCAATCCAAGACTGGTCAAGATTTGCCATAAAATCAAGCTTCTTGCCTGGCTTAATTGGAGCTGGGAACGCAATACCAACAGGAACATCTGCTGGGACTGCGAAATGCTCAAGCTGCTGACGGACAATATCTGCAACAGCCTGAGGTGTAGAAACTGCAGGAGTGAGAATCTTATAGCGAGGCTCAGCAAACTCGCCCTTTTCCAAATTTACTGGAGCAGCCTTAATGCCAGAGCCGCCAATATCAACGCCAAATGCTTGTGCAGTGCTAATCATCTCACTAACACTCCCCTCTGAATGTGTGCCGATAACAGAATATTCAAGAGTATTCTACCGTATTTTAAACACGACACGCTTGCCGATTACTAACTTATAACTCACTTCTACTTCAAAGATGGCATAGGCTTCCACATGCTATCGTGCAAAATTTTTCGAGAATCAAGCCAACCAGTAAACAATTTACAGATACCGGATAGAATATGCTCACGATCAACCGCAAGAAGACGAATAACCTCTTTGGCAGCAGTTAAAGCAGTTCCAAGCGCAAACATAAACGGACGAAAATCACCATGAACCATAAAGTAACGAGCCATAAACCCACGATTTCGCATAATATGGTAACGATTCATGTCCGAAGTTGAATTCAACTGACGAACTCCTGCAATATCCCAGTTTGGAATATCACGAGTGCGACGAAGAATAATATCCGGAATAACAATAGGATTCGTAACCTTACTTGCAAGATAGCCGTAAGTAGTATCATCCCAATAAATAAAGTAGCGAGAATCAGGGAAACCAATTTTTTCAACAATATCTCGACGAATTAAACCACCCTCAAAGCACATCGTATTCATCACACGATAACCCGCATTACCAAAAGCTGCAGGAGCAATAGGATTCGGAATGCCAAGAGGAACCAGAAAATCATACTGCCAATAGAATTTACCGCCGTCATAATCTAAGCGGCTACCCTGAATAACAGCGTGACTCTTAGTCCAAGGAGCAAGACGCTCAATAGACTCAGGAACTGTTTCAACATCGTCATCCATAACCCAGAACCATTCAGCTCCAAGCTCATAAGCCTTCTTAACTCCAGCACTAAAACCGCCAGCACCACCAAGATTTTCAGTTTGCGGAGCGTAAACAACATGAGATTGATTGCCTTCAGCATCTTTTTCTGCCTTACCCCAACGGTTAGTTAAATCAGAATCAAGACGCGAAACCATTTCACAAGTCTTATCACTATTCTCGTTGTCAACAACAACAATTCTCCAAGGGCACTCGTTCAAACATTCAAAAGAATGGAACAAATTATCCAAAAGCTCCTGACGCTTATAAGTGACTACAACAACAGCCAACTTATCAATATTCGCGTTATTATTGTCAGTTTTTTCAAATGTACTCGTATCGCTCATACTTGTATTCTTGCACTTACCCTCGCCACACGATTGTCTAAACAATGTTCCTAGCATGAGATACAAAAGAATAGTAGTTTCAGGGAAGGTGAAAATCCTTACTGGCGGTAACAAAAACGTATTTTACGCGTTTTTTGAAGCCCGCGAGCGGCGTAAAAGCTGCTGATTCGGTTAAAATCCGAAGCCAACGGTTACAGTCCGGATGGAAGAAACGGAGACCCATCATGGGCATTTCTAATACAAGCAATCATAACAATCATAAAATCAACTCTTCAAACGCACGCTGGTCAAGCGAAAAAATAGCAAAATATGCGCTATTCGTAGCACTTTCAATGGCAGTAAGTTTCATAGAATTCCCACTTATTCCAGACTTTTCATTCCTAAAATACGATCCTTCAGGAATCGTGTGCCTAGTTGCAGGATTCGCATACGGGCCGGCAGCTGCAGCAATCGTAAGCATACTCGGATTCGCTCCACACTTGTTTACAAACCCACTTGGCACAATTATGGCAGTGCTGGTTTCTTTAGGAGCCAGCGTTACAGCAGCAATCGTATACAAAAAAATGCATACCAAAGAAGGCGCAATAATTAGCCTTATATCTGGCTCTGTTGTTGCAATTGCGCTCGCAATAGTAGGAAACCTTATTATTACGCCGCTTTACGCTCATATGACTGTTTCGCAGGTTGCCGCTCTTATTATTCCAGCATTACTTCCGTTTAATATTGTTAAACTTGCGATTCACGTTGTAGTTACGATGCTTGTTTACAAGCCAATTTCTAAACTACTTCACCAAGGCAAGTAAATCTTCTAAACGGCATAAACTATGCAAAATACAAGCATAAGCAGTAGCAATCTCAAAGAAACAGTAACATGCGATGTTAGCGAAAATACGCCAGTAGAACTGCGCAATATTTGCTTCAGCTACGATGATGGAAAAACTTGGACACTTAATAATCTAAGTCTTACAATTCACTCTGGCGAGCGAGTGGCAATTGTTGGCGCAAACGGATGCGGAAAATCTACTCTAGCGAAAATTATTGCAGGATTAGCTGCTCCGGATAGTGGTTACGTTAAGTTGTGTGGCGAAAAAGTTTTTGAAAATACTACTGCTTATGCTGATGCTTACAAAAGCGCACGAAAGTTTATTGGCGCTCTGTTTCAAAGCCCAGAAGATCAGATTGTGACTACTGTTACTGAAGATGATGTTGCTTTTGGGCTGGAAAATTTAAACGTCGAACAGCATAAAATGCGAAAACTTATAGATAATGCTTTAGAAGCTGTTCACATGGAAAAACATCGATTATCTAACCCTAGCCTTATGAGCGGCGGGCAAATGCAGCGAGTTGCTTTAGCAGGATCAATTGCAATGCAATCAAAGCTACTTGTGCTAGACGAACCAACTTCTATGCTGGATTCTAAAGCTTTAGAAGATGTTGACGAATTATTTGGAAATTTGCATAAAAACGGCACGAGTATTATGCAAATTACGCACCGATTTGACGAATGCAAGCATGCAGATCGAATACTTCTGTTAGAAGATGGTGTGCTTCGCGAAATTAGTTTAGAAGAGCTTGAATCATATTTCGATAATTTTAAGCAGGATTTTTCGAAGCAGGATTTTTCGAAGCAGGATTTTTCGAAGCAGGATTTTTCAAAATCAGATTTTTCTAAGTCGGATTTTTCGAAAAAAGCTAATAACAAAAACGCAAATACAGCAATTTCAATATCGCACTTAACTGTTAGCTACGACGATAAATTGCCAGACGCAATTAGCGACTATTCTATGGAAGTAAAAAATGGCGAAATCGTTGCAATAATGGGCGAAAACGGATGCGGAAAATCTACTCTTGCTAAAGCTTTGTGCGGATTATTAAAAGTAAAATCTGGATCTATAAGCGTAGAAAAAATACCTGTTAGCGCGAAAACTTCTAAAAAGAATCGTCAAAAACTTCGCGAAACTATTGGCTACGTTATGCAACTTCCAGAGCAGCAGCTTTTTGCAGAAACTGTACGCGAAGATGTTGCTTATGGTCCTAAAAATTTTGGACTAAACGGAAACGCACTTAAAGAGCGCGTAGACGAAACGTTGAAAATGCTTAATCTTGAACATTTGGCCGAAAAATCGCCTTTTTTGCTTTCTGGAGGCCAACAGCGTCTTGTTGCAATAGCAGGCGTTCTTGCTTGTAAACCGCGCGTGATTGTGCTTGATGAGCCAACTGCAGGATTGGATTTTGAAGCATCGTTGCGTATTCTAAAAATTCTTCGAACTCTTAATAATCAAGGCGTAACAATAGTTATGATTACGCATAATCTTCAAGAAGCAAAATCTTTAGGAGCAAGATTAGTAACACTAAAAGCAAAGAATAATGAAAGTTTAGAAGATAAAAAGGAATCATCCAAAGAAAAAAGTAAGCAAGAAACGATTACGAAAGAAAAAATTACGCAAGAAAAAGCAAGTTCGCTACTTGCATCTTTTGACCCTAGAATAACACTTCTCTCCTGCTTTATGCTTATGCTAAGCGCTTTTAGTATTAATCACTACACGCAGTTAGCTATTCTTGCTTTCGCAACATTTTCACTAATACTTGCAGCAAAAATACAATTTATAAAACTTTTATCTTCACTGCATATGCTTATTGCAGTATTCACTTTCTCCGGATTACTAAATATTCTTGCCGTTCGCACAGGCACAATACTTTGTAAACTTGGGCCAATTATTATAACGCAGGACGGCATTCATTGCGCAATACTATTTGCCACACGATTCTCGCTTGTAATTATTATTGGCGCAATATTAGTTATGACAATAAGCCCCACAATGCTAACCGAAGCTTGCACATCTTTACTTTCACCACTTAAAACTATTGGCATACCAACGCAAGAAATATCGCTTATTATGAGCCTAGCATTGCGATTTTTGCCAACTCTTTCCAACGAGGCAGTAGAAGTTGCGCACGCTCAAACCGCTAGAGGCGGAAGTATACACGATGGTTCGATTAGCAAAAGAATTCGCGCAATGTCGTCGCTTATAGTTCCTGCTTTTGCAGGTGTTATTCGCCACTCAGAAACTCTTTCTTTAGCGCTTGACACTCGCTGCTACACGCCAGGAGCAACAAGGTCTCACTTGCACACGCTGAAAGTGCGCGCAAAAGATGTGCTGTTATTGGCGATTACGGTTTGCGTTATAAGCGCGATTATTGCGATTAATTTTTAACTTGATTTACTGTTCTTGTTTAATGTGGCGCGAGTTTGGTGGGATTTCTCTCCTCGAACGTCCCGTCCTTCGTCGCTTTGGCTGTTAGAGGCTTTTTGTGTCTGCTTTGTTCTTTAAAGAATGTTGCTTCCTCAGTCCTCTTTTAGTTCTCGTAGAGAAATCCCCCAAACTCTGCGTGCTTAATCGTTAATAACCGTGTCTTATCGCAGAGATTTTTCGATTTTTCTTCTTCGCTCGGCTTGTCAGCAGCCTTCGGCTCTGACGTCCGCCTTCGTTCAGTGCGAAAAATCTCAAATCTCTACCACACTAATATCCATGCGACTGAATAACGCACAATTAAGGTGTAAATAAAACTATAGACACTTTTACGGCACGAATAATATGAAAGTGCTTGGTAAATTTTTAATATGCAATAATTCGCAATATACTGTATAATCCGTTAAGCATTTATGTAATTCATGCAATACTTTTGTTTAATTAAACTTGATTAATAAACTTAATTAAACTTGCATTTGAAAGGACGCCTTATGGCATTGACTAAAAAGCAGACGAAGCAGCTTCGCGCGCTTGCTAATACGCTAAGCCCACTTTTGTACGTTGGCAAGAACGACATTACTGATGCGGCTGTGAAGCAGGCAGACGAAACCATGCAGTACCACGAGCTTATGAAGTGCGCTGTGCAAGATGGTTCCGGATTAAGCGCTAAAGAAGCAGCTGATGCACTTGCTCAAAAGCTTGGCGCCGAAGTTGTGCAAGTTATTGGCAATCGTTTTGTGCTGTTCCGCGTATCTACACTCGACAACGTTGACCACATTATGCTTGTGCGCGAATAAAAGTAACTTAAAAAAAATATTAGTACTGTATTAAAAGGCTTCTTAGAATTCTAAGAAGCCTTTTAATTATTATGTTTAATTATTATCGATAGATTTGTGAAGAATGGTGCGGATTTGAGATAAGCGCTGAGTGAGCTCGTGCTCGTAGCCACGGTTTGATGGATGATAGTATTCGCGGCCAACAAGCTCGTCTGGCATATACTGTTGCGACGCCACAGCATCCGGGCAATCATGCGCATACTGGTATCCTTCGTGATTCCCCCAACTTTTCATTAGTTTAGTTGGAGCGTTTCGCAAATGAAGAGGCACTTGACCAATATTTCCAGCATCAACATCTTGCAAAGCCTGATTAATAGCATTGTAGCTTGCGTTCGATTTAGGAGCAGTTGCTACAGCAATCACAGCTTCCGAAAGAATAATGCGCGCTTCCGGCATGCCAATTAAAGCTACAGCTTGAGCTGCAGCAACAGTTACTTGCAAAATTTGAGGAGCTGCCATACCAACTTCTTCGGCAGCAGCAATCATAATTCGCCTAGCAATAAAACGCGGGTCTTCCCCAGCTCGAAGCATTCGCGCTAAATAATGCAAAGAAGCATCAACGTCGCTTCCGCGCATCGATTTAATAAAAGCAGAAATCACGTCGTAATGATCATCGCCATCTTTGTCGTAGCGAACAGTAGTTGTATCCATTACGTTAGACACAATACTGGCAGTAATAACAGGCTTCTTTTTGCCGTACTGTAAAGCAGAATCTCCTGTTATTGCTCCTGCTGCAGCTTCTAAAATAGTAAGAGTTTTGCGCGCATCTCCACCGCTTAAACGAATAATAGAATCTATTGCGTCTTCGTCAATTTTAAGCTGATTATTAAGACCATTTTCGCTTGAAATAGCGCGTTCTATAAGCGTATGTAAATCTTCTACACTAAGAGACTCAAGTTTTACTACTACAGATCTACTAAGCAGCGGCTTAATTATTGAAAAACTTGGGTTTTCGGTTGTAGCTCCAATAAAAGTTACGTCACGATTTTCTACGCTTGGAAGCAAAGCATCCTGCTGAGATTTAGAAAAACGATGAACTTCGTCAATAAAAAGTACTGTTTCTTGACCTTTGCTAACCAAACGCTCGTGCGCGCGATCAAGCACTGCACGAACATCCTTAACGCCAGACGTTACAGCAGAAAGCTCTTCAAAAACGCGCCCAGATTGGCGAGCAACAATATACGCAAGAGTAGTTTTTCCAACTCCCGGAGGACCAAAAAGCACAACCGAACTTGGCGAAGTAAGAGAACCTTTAGACTGCGGATTTGCAAGCCTACGCAAAGGCGAACCTTCTTTTAGAGCATGAGATTGCCCAAGAACGTCGTCAATACTACTTGGACGCATTCGCACAGCCAACGGACGCGTTACATCGTTAGGTGCGCTACTTGCTGCAAATAAATCCTGCTCCATAAATACCAGCTTACAATACATATAGAACAAACGTTCGATTATAGTTATAAATTGCCAACCAAAGCAAGTTTACAACAGTTTACAGCACTACACGTGCGAAACTTGGTAATCGAAGAACACAACTTCGCCTTCATCTTGAGTCGTATCCAAATCAACAATGCCGGTAATAGCCCAATTATGGTCGCCGTCTGAATCGTCGATAATCTGCCGAACTTTCCAAGAATGCTCACTTTTTTCAAGCGAATCGTCAAGAATAAACAAGTCGCCGCTTCGAGCCTTAGCGTCGATACCAACATACTCGTGCTCATCGTAGTAATCGTCAAGCACATCATTCCACTCGTGAACGCCGTAACCCCAAGCTTTGTCAAGCTCACCTAAAGCATCCGCATCTTCCAAATCCATAAGTTGCACGCGACGGAACATTGCGTTTCGAATAAGCACAATAAGTCCCCTACGATCTTCAACTACAGACTCGGAAGTTCCAGGCGCAGCCATAGTTACAGCATTAGCTTCAGCATCCGAGCCGCCTGCACTCTCCCACTCATCAACCAAACTAGAATCAATCGAACGCACAACAAGACGAAGCCAAGAAATAATATCACGCAATTCTTCGTTAAGCATATCTTCCGGCACGGTACGCGCAAGAGAACGGTAAGCGTCAGAAAGGTAGCGAAGAAGCGTTCCCTCACTTCTAGCAATGCCATAGCGCGAAATATAGCCGGTAAAATCGGATGCTGTTTCTACCATGTCTCGAAGCACAGATTTTGGCTTAATCCAGTAGTCGTTTGCCCACGGCACATCCTTGCGATATTGCGCAAAAGCAGGAGTTAGCAAATCTTCCAAAGGTTTAGGGTAGCTAACTTCAGCTAAGCGTTCCATGCGCTCTTCGTAGTCAACACCATCATCCTTCATTCCGGCCATTGCAGCATCGCGAGCTTTGCGCTCTTGAGCGCGAAGCACAGGCCTAGGGTCATCCAGAGTTGCTTCAACCATGGAAATCACGTCAAGCGCGTAGCTTGGAGATTCAGGATCAAGCAATTCCAAAGCCGCAAGCAAGAACGGCGAAAGCGGCTGATCTAAAGCAAAACCTTCAGGCATTGCAACATCAAGCTCATAATCGCACGAACCATCCGCATACTCTTTACATTCAATCACTTGAGTATCGAGCAATGTTTGGAAAATATCGTCGCAGCGCTCAAGAAGTTTCTCTTTATCCTGTGGCTTTTGCGCACTATCTTCAATAAGTTTTTCAACGCGAGCGCGAGCATCCCCACCTTGCGTAACTTCGTTCAAAACCATCGAATGTGTTACAACCATGTGCGGGTTCAAAGTTTCTGGAGCGCTTTCAATAAGCTTGGTAAATGTTGTCTCACCCCATACAACAAAACCTTCTGGAGCCTTCTTACGCTTAACTTTTTTAAGCTTTTTAGGATCGTTCCCAGCTTTTGCAACAGCGCGCGCGTTTTCAATCTCAAACTCTGGAGCCTCAGCTACAACTAAGCCCTCAGTATCGAAACCCATTCTGCCTGCGCGGCCTGCAATTTGGTGAAATTCGCGAGCGCGAAGCTTACGGCTACGGTTCCCATCAAACTTTGTAAGAGCTGTAAGCACAACAGAGTGAATTGGCACATTAATTCCAACTCCGAGCGTGTCCGTGCCACAAATAACAGGTAGTAATCCTTGCTGCGCAAGCTGTTCGACGAGCCTGCGGTAGCGCGGAAGCATGCCAGCATGATGCACACCAACACCAGTGCGCAATAATCTTTGTAAGATTTTGCCAAATCCGGTAGTAAACTTTGTGCCTTTAATCGCTTGAGCGATTTTATCTCGCTGTTCTTTGCTTGAAACTCCCGTGCTTGCGAGCGCTTGCGCGGTTTCAAGTGCTGCATCTTGCGAAAAGTGAACTACGTAAATCGGCGTTAAACCCTTGTTAAATAAGAGTTCTACAGTTGCAGCAAGAGGCTTATCTGTGTACTCGTATTCGAGTGGGATTGGTCTAGGCGCGTCAGCAATAATATCGACGCTTCGTTTTGTTGATTTTTCTAAGCGTTCTGCAATATCCGTTACGTCGCCAAGAGTTGCGCTCATAAGTAAGAATTGCGTGTTTGGAAGAGTAAGTAGCGGCACTTGCCAAGCCCATCCGCGCTCTGGGTCTCCATAGTAGTGGAATTCATCCATTGCAACGCAGTCAACTTCAGCATTTGCGCCTTCACGTAACGCTTGATTTGCTAAGATTTCCGCAGTGCAGCAGATTATTGGAGCATCCGCGTTAATATGCGAGTCGCCAGTAATCATACCGACGTTATCGCGCCCGAAAATAGCAACTAGGTCGAAGAATTTTTCGGATACGAGCGCTTTGATTGGCGCAGTATAGTAGGAGCGTCTGCCTGTGGCGAGTGCTGCAAAATGCATACCGAGCGCAACAAGAGATTTTCCGGAACCTGTTGGAGTGTTTAAGATTACGTGGTCTCCTGCAAGCAGATCCATAATGGATTCTTCTTGATGCTGCCACAAGTCCACGTGCTTGTTGTCTTTAACCCAATCAACAAACGCTTGAAAAATCTCGTCTTCGGTAGCATGATGCAAATCAAGAGCTAACTCGCCTAATCCAGCCATATGCGCTCCTACTTAACTTTATTCGCGACTTTATTGCGACTTTACTTTCGCTTTAGTTTCACTTTATTCGCGACTTTACTTTCGCTTCTTCTTATCTCGCACTTTTACGGAGATTTGAATAGGAGTTCCTTCGAATCCAAATTCTTCGCGAAGAGATCGCTCAATAAAGCGACGGTATCCGTGCTCTAAGAATCCGGTTGCGAAAATTACGAAACGCGGAGGCTTAGTAGAAGCTTGAGTTGCGAACAAAATTCTAGCCTGCTTGCCACCTCGCAAAGGATGTGGATGAGCAGACTGAATACGACCTAAGAAAGCGTTAAGCTTGCCTGTAGGAATACGCTTATCCCAGCTATCTAAAGCTGTTCGCATAGCGCGCGCAAGACGGTTCGTATGCCAGCCTGTTTTTGCAGAAAGATTCACGCGCTCAGCCCAAGTAACGCGCTCAAACTCAGTCTTCCACAATCTTTCCATGCGCTGCCTGGAAAACTCGTCCATTAAATCCCACTTGTTAAACACAAGTACGATTGCGCGACCTGAGTCAACTGCTTGGCTCATAACTTTCAAATCCTGCTCTGCAATAGGCTGAGAAGAATCGAAAAGAATCAACGCAAGTTCCGAACGCTCAATAGCAGCCTGAGTACGAAGTGAAGAATAGTATTCAGCGCCAGTCAACTTATGCGGCCTGCGCTTAATACCAGCCGTGTCAATAAAAAGCCAGTCTTCGCCATCAACTCGCACAACTTCATCAACAGGGTCACGAGTAGTGCCAGCCAAGTCGTTTACAACAGCGCGCTCCTCGTGAGCCAAATGGTTCAAAAGCGAAGACTTGCCAACGTTTGGTCTACCTACTAAAGCAACTCTGCGCAATCCTTCTGGAGTTAAGAATCCTGAAGTTTTATTCGCTTTCTTCAAAGAGTTAAGGGCAGCGTCAAGCAAATCTCCAACGCCTCTGCCGTGCATTGCAGAAATTCCGTAAGGCTCACCCATGCCAAGCTTCCAAAACTCTGCAGTTAAATATTCGCTTCTAGCGTCGTCAACCTTGTTCACAGCCAAAGTAATAGGTTTTCCTGCAGCTCGAAGCATTGAAACAATTCGCTCGTCTGTGGCTGTTAAACCAACTTGGCCGTCCACTAGGAAAATCACAGCATCGCTTAAACGTACAGCCACCTGCGCCTGCTGAGCAATAGAAGAATCAATACCTTCAACGTCGGCTTCCCAACCGCCGGTATCCACCAGCTTAAAATTGGTTCCAGCCCATTCAGCATCGTAGCTTACGCGATCCCTCGTAACGCCAGGAGTGTCTTCTACAACAGCCACGCGATGACCCAAAATACGGTTTACAAGCGTTGATTTTCCAACGTTTGGTCTACCAATTACAGCTATTACACCAACTGCTTTAGAATCTTTTGCTTCGTCATTACTTGCAAAATCTCCAGCAAGAAGCGCACGATCTTCATCGTCAAGATCGTATCCTTCAAGATTCGCAGCATAACGGTCGTACTCGTCCTGCTCAATAGCAGCATCAACAATTTCAACAAGCGCGTCAAGCGTCTGTTCAAAAGTTAAATCAGAATTATCTAGCGTAGTTACGCCGTCTGCAGCCTGAAGAAAACTCGTAACTTTCGCATCTTTAGCGTCGCGAGCGCGAATATCGTCCTCTTCGGAAGATTGATTATTTTGCAAACTTTCTTGCGTAATCTCCTGCTTGTTTCTGCGAGCTTGACGCACTTCTTCACGCGCAGTAAGCAGCACTCGAACTTGAGCATTAGGAGCCACAACAGTAGTAATATCACGGCCTTCTGCAACAATGCCCTCACCTTTAGAGAAAGAATCATCCGCAGATTCAGCTGAAATATATGCGCGCTGAGCTGCAATAAGCATGCGGCGAACTGCAGGAATTGAAGAAACAGTAGATACGTGCGAAGAAACTTCGCTGGAACGCAACTCTTCGCTAATATCCTCACCATCAACCGCTACTACAGGATTCTTTGGATCCACGCTAAAAGTTACGTGATCTTCAGTAAACAGAGCGCCAACAGCTTCAACAATTTGGTTAAAACGTTCAGCGTCTGCAGGATTCGTCGGCTGACCTTCATCATCTAAAGAAAGCTGAGTGCTTAAATCAATGCCTTTTTGCATGCACCACCATGCAGCCGCACGATACATGGCACCCGTATCAAGATACGCAAAACCGTAATATTGCGCTAAAGCGCGAGAAGTAGAAGACTTGCCTACTCCTGCTGGTCCATCAATTGCTACACAAATCACAGGCCAACCTCCTTAGAAAGCGAGCGCACTTCTGTAGGCGAAAGCACACGGTAAGATCCAGCTTTTAAGTCACCCAACTTAATAGGGCCGATTTGCGTGCGAACTAAGCGCTTTACAGGGTAGCCTACAGCGCCAAAAATTCGGCGAACAATACGGTTTTTACCAGAGTGCAAAACGACTTTTACAATAGTCGTGTCGTGATTCTGGTCGATTATTGCGCAACGGTCGAGCTTAATCCAACCATCTTCAAGATTTACGCCTTGCGAAACCAAGCGTCGGCAAACCATGCCGTTTATTTTGCCTTCAACAGTTGCAATATAAGTTTTTTCAACCTCATACTTTGGGTGCATAACATGCTGGCTTAGCTCACCATCGTTGGTCATTAAAATAAGACCTTCTGAATCGTAATCCAAGCGTCCCATGTGGAAGATGCGCTCATACTTGTCGCCCACAATGTCTCGCAAAGTAAAGCGACCTTTAGGATCGTCCATAGCACTCAACACTCGCTTAGGCTTGTGCAAAGCAAGCGTTACAAGCTTTGTGTTGAACTTTACGCGAGATCCGTCAACGCGCACTTTTTGGCGCTTCGGATCTACTCTAGTACCAAGTGTTGTAACCAATTCGTCGTCTACTTCAACACGCCCGTCAAGAATAATCTCTTCACATTTGCGTCTTGAACCAAATCCCGCTTCCGCAAGTAGCTTCTGCAGTCGAATGGCGTTGTTGTCATCTGAATGCGCCTGATTGGCGCGGGAATATGCGTTTGGCATCGTTCTCCCAACGTGACCTCATGAATTGCAAGCAGTTATTTGCGCTAATAATCAAAACTAAATGCGCAGAATACCAGCAATTCGCTTTTCGTAAAATTGTATGATGCGTGGTTATTTATGCAAATTGTAATAAATTAGAAAATTACCACGTTTTTCTATGCTACCGTATGGCATAGCCGTGCTACTATAGCATAGGTTTTAATACGTTGCAATAACAAAAGCAACACAACCTACAAGTAAGGAATGCTATGATTCACACTCCAAAAACATCTTCTAACAAGCAAAAATCACAATCCCCGCTTATTCTTCGAGCGGCAACAGAGTTGATTGCAAGCTTTTTAGCAATGTTTACTATTTACACTTTTTATTCTTTAGCAACCGCAATGTACGGTATTAACATTTTGATGGTTAGCATTGGCACAGGCATTGCTTATGCTGCAGCGTCTATTATTGCGGCTAAAGTTTCCGGCGGGCATGTTAATCCTGCTGTAACTATTGCTTCTATGCTTACTTCACGCACGTCGCTACTTGCAGGTTTCTCGTATATTGTTGCGCAAGTTATTGGCGCAATTATAGCGGCAAACTTGTTTGTTTTTATTTTGCCACAAACAAAAATGGTAAAAGACGTTAATTGGTTTGCTCCAGTTGTGAACGGTTTTGAAAACGGTTCTATTTCTTACAGTCAGCTTAAAGGCGTGAATGCTTCTTTCGGCATTGTTACAGCGTTTGTTGTTGAAATTATTGCTTCGATTATAGTAGTGGCTGCTGCTATTAGCCAAACTGACAACGATGGTAAGGTTCATGAAGGTTACGCACTTAACATGGGTATTGCGTATGCTGCTGGAACTTTTATGACTTATCAAATTACTGGATCCGGCCTTAACCCTGCACGCTCTACTGGCATTGCCGTAATCGCCAGCTTACGCGAATTAGAGGTTAATCCACTATCACAGCTTTGGGTTTTCTGGATTGCTCCTATTTTTGCTGCGGCACTTGTTGGCTTTATTACTTTGCTAACAAAGTTACTTTCCGCTTCTGAAAATAGTTTTACACAAAGCTACGCAAGTGCTACTCACGCTGAATCAAATAAATCAGCGTATGAAGAAGCACCTACTGCAGAATCTGCAGAAGATAAAAGCTATTTGGAAAATCCAATAGCTTGAGTTTAGTTTGATTCTAGCTTGAGTTTAGTTTGATTATTTTTACTTATAGCAAAAATGCGATTGAAACGTATGTTACGAGTAAACCGATTCCAAGAGCAATGCTTATAAAAGCATCAAAGCCCACAGAACGGACCTTCCACAAACTATTCTGACGCATAATTAATCGCATAAAACCAAGCATGATGGCCGTCGCAGATATAACAACTGTGGCGGCCATTGTGTATCCAGTAAAAGCCAGCATTGCGCTTATTGCAACAATAATTGCTACAATCCACTCAGCATAAGGCTTTCCTTCAGTCTTTTCCGATACGTATGGATGCTCTGTTTTACAGCTCTTAATCCGCTGCTCGCTATCTGTCATACTTGTATAATACATACACTTATCTAATAAAGTTATATGTTATGCTATGACGCGAGTTTTTATGTTTAGAACTATTACGTTTTACTGCATAAATGCCAATCAAACCAATAATTACAGCAGCAAAAGCAACTAGCATAACAGCAAAAGCAGCAGAACCAGTCTTAGAAAGTACTCCATGAATTTTTGCATTATTGGCAAGATTCATGCCGTTTCTGTTGTTGCTATTTGCGTTATTAGCGTTGCCAGTATCACTACTGTTAGCACTTGGCGAACTATTTAAGCCACCGGCAGAACCAGGTCTATGATTGTCGCCATTGTTATTACTCGATGTATCAGGTCTTTTATCTCCGTCGCCATGAATATTCAACTCAGGAATATACGTCCATACTGGATTGATACCATGACCAGTATCCGCAGGAACTTCAGGAGTGGTGTCGTCACCATGATACGGTGGGTTATCCGGATTATGAGGGTTGTTAGGGTAATCCGGATTATGAGGGTTATGAGGAGTATCTGGGTTATTACCGCCATGCTCCTCTGGATTCGAAGGCTCCGGCGGTGTTGGTGGCGTAGGAGGCTCCGGTGCAGGTGGAGTTGGCGGTGTAGGTGGCTTTGGATCCTCCTTCGTGCCAACCAAAATCACTTCATCTACAGGTGCGATATACTCACCACGTACAGCTTCAACTTCTTTAGTCAAGCCTTTATCTGGATCAACAACATACGTAGTAGTAACCTTCCTTGATCCATTCTTGCCTTTACGTATTATCCTTGTTTGACCTTTATTCAATGTAGAATCATCAAATTTTTCAGTACTATAATTAATAACTTCTTCTTTAGTTTCTACATTACCAACTTCAGTTTGTCCATCTTGTGGTTTTGTGCCACTCCCCAATACAGTGATAATGCCTTCATCCCAATTTTCATCTGCACCAAAAGCACCGATTCTTACCTTTCCACTCCCGATAACAGTGTATTTACTCACCTTTTGCTTTTTATAATTCAAGTTTTTATTTGCTATGTACTTCATCTTGACTTCAATGTCTTTAGATTCTTTTATGGGAGCTAAATAGTACTCTTGGAACAGCGACATAACATTTGTTTTATCAAAATTTTTTGAAGGAACAGGGTCATAGTCTTCAGGGAATTTAGCATCAGGATATGTTTTACGAAGGAACTTAACATAAATATCGATACACTTGTTCACGTAAGGTTTCACAATAGCGAAAGCATCATCAGAAGCTGGCTTACTCTCGTCAACCTCACCCGTACTAGTATCAATACGCGAATCGTAAAAAGCATACATCTTGAATGGAACAGAAATATTCTTAAAATTGTCAATAGAATTCTTTTTATTTTTGTAACGTATAGTAGCTCCAATAAATCTATATTTGTTAAACTCCTTAAGAACTTTATCATTATCTGTGATAACAATACTTCCTGAACTCTTCTGATCAGAAGTGCCAAAAGCATATTTATCTTTAAGATTATAAGTTATGTTGCCAGTGTTCCAATTATTAGCAATAAATAAACCATTATAGTATATGAAAGCTGATTGCATATCCGCATTTTTGTTAAAAGTTTTATTACTAAAATTAATAACAGCATCATTTACACTTTTAGCTCCACAGCCGTCAAACATTTGATTGAATTGCGTAACATTACTTACATCCCAGTTTGAGGCATCAAGACGCTCCAACCTATAACAATACTGGAACATCCCATGCATGGAAGTAACTTTACTCATGTTCCAATCTTTCATGCCATCAGCATTCTTAAGATTTGAACAGGAATCAAACATTCCAGCCATACTGGTAACATTGCCCACGTTCCAATTGCTCAAAGCATCAACGTTCGTGAGATACGTGCAATTATAAAAAAGACTGCTCATATCTTTAACATTTCTCACATCCCAATCTTTAAGAGCCTTAAGACTATCGGACGTTAAAGCAGTCTCTCCGAACATCACCCTAAAACTAGTTACTTTGCCTACGTTCCAAGTACTTAACGCACTGATGTCACTTAGTTCATTGCAGCCATTAAAAGCTTCCTCCATTGTTTTAACATTGCTCACATCCCAATCTTTCAAACCACTTACATCAGTTAAATTCTTGCAATTCTTAAACAACTGTTCAAAACTAGTAACATTGCTGACATCAAACCGCCAAATATTACCCAAAGATTTTATGCCAGAATTTTCAAAAAGACCCCATGAACCGGTTGCAACCCCAGACAAATCTGGATCAGGATACTTAATAAGTTCCCCGTAACCATACACATTGCCTTCAAAACGAAGCGTAGCACCATCAGATTCGGGACTGGAAATAACTTTATATACATTATCCCAAAAAAGCTTTTTGGGATGATGATTGCCACTAATAACACAGTCAGTGCTATTGCCATCAGGCTTTATAACAAGATACTTCGTACCATTCTCTGTTGTAATATTCGCCGTGCACACACCCATAGAAAGTACATTATGATCATCTAATTTGAGCTTAGGTGGCTTATTAACTAAAGGAGAAGTTGGAGTTTCATTAGTACCAGTATTTGCAGAGTTTGCAGGAGTGTTTGCAGAAGACTTTACAACAGAATTAGTACCCCCCCCCCGACTCATATTAGAAATGTTCGAAGCACTAGCAGCAGATGATATTGCACCAGCTATAATAAGCGAAGCAATAATTACAGCGCTAATCACGCTGAACTTTTTATTATTTACACTTTTATTTACACTTTTCATCTGCATGCCTCCCACTAAAAAACGAAAACACAACATGCACAAACGTCTATTGTTATGATATTATAATTTGTTTTTGTAAACAAGAATTAGTGAATAGCAACCTCTAATAACACATATAATAATTCACAAAACATAATGCACACAAACTGCACGCGCACCAACGCAAGCAAAAATAAGCCATAACTAAAATGCAGCGCCGAAGTTATCAAACGCTGCATTTTCAGAATACTGATTTACTTATTTTACTTATTTCGCAAATTTACGAATTTACGGATTTAGTGGAAGAAGTGGCGAGTGCCGGTTACGTACATTGTTACGCCGGCTTTACGAGCCGCTTCGAACACTTCCTCGTCGCGAATAGAACCGCCAGGCTGCACAATTGCGCTAACGCCCGCTTCAATAAGAATCTGCGGACCGTCTGCAAACGGGAAGAACGCGTCGGAAGCTGCAACAGCTCCCTTAGCTCGCTCAACACCATCTGCCAAAGTGTTAGCGCGCTCAACAGCCAAATGGCAGGAATCCACGCGATTCACCTGGCCCATACCAATGCCAACAGTAGCATTGTCATGCGCAAGCAAAATGGCGTTAGATTTTACGCAACGAAGCGAACGCCAAGCAAACTCTAAATCTCGCAAAGTGTCAGCATCTGCAGCTTGACCAGACGCAAGAGTCCAATTTTCCGGATTATCACCAAAAGCGTCGATTTTATCTGCCGACTGCACTAACGCACCACCGTCAATAGGATGCACTTGCAAGTCCAAAACTGGCGGATTTGCAACCTTCAAAATACGAAGATTCTTCTTCTTTGTGCGCAACAATTCCAAAGCTTCAGGCTCGTAATCTGGGGCCACAATAACCTCTGTGAAAATTGGACGCACACTTTCTGCCATTTCCAAAGTCACCGTAGTGTTTGCAGCAATCACGCCACCATAAGCGCTTACTGGATCGCAAGCGTGCGCTTTTTTGTGAGCTTCCGCAGCAGTTGCGCCAATTGCCAAGCCGCACGGATTATTATGCTTGCAAACAGCAACCGCAATCTGAGGAGCAAAATCCCAAACTGCACGCCAAGCAGCATCCGCATCCACATAATTGTTGTAGCTCATTGGCTTTCCACCAAGAAGCTCAGCTTGAGCTAAGCCACCCTTATGCAAAGGATCCAAATACAATCCAGCCTGCTGATGAGGATTTTCGCCATAGCGAAGCTCATGTTCCAAATGCCATGTACGCGTATATTCTGCCGGAAGCAACACGTCTTCAGCGTTTTTAGACTCGTCTTCAACTTCTTTTGCGTTAAGGCTTTCTGGCTTTGGCCACGCTTTTTGAGTCCACTGAGAGATTGCAGCATCATAAGAAGCAGTGTGCTCGAATGCTTTAGCAGCAAGATATTCGCGCTCCTCTAAGCTAAATCCTTCACCGGAAGAAACACGGTCTGCCAAAAGCTGGTAGTCTGAAGGATCTGTAATAACAGCAACAGACTTATGATTTTTTGCGGCAGCTCTAATCATAGAAGGTCCGCCAATATCAATTTTCTCAATAATGGCATCACTATCAGCACCACTCATAACCGTGTCAACAAATGGGTACAAATTAACAACCACAGCATCGAACGGCTTTATATTAAGGTTTTCAAGTTGCTTTACATGATCAGCATTATTCATATCTGCCAAAATTCCTGCATGAATATGCGGATCTAAAGTTTTTACTCTGCCATCGAGGCTTTCTGGGAATCCAGTAACCGTAGAAACTTCAGTAACATTAACACCAAGCTCGGCTAATTTAGAAGCAGTAGAACCAGTTGACACTACTTCAGTACCAGCTTTAATAAACGCGTTTGCTAGTATTTCAAGTCCTTCTTTATGAAAAACTGAAACTAGCACACGGCGAATTGACCTTTCCCCTGTGGTTATCAGCACATTTGCGTTTAATTCTTTGCTCTGTGTCTGTTGCACGGTGGTCGTCCTTCCTTAAATAGTGGTGAGGAATTTATTTTCTTTTGGCCTTTGATGAAACCGTTCTAGGAGCGGCTTTTTTCAAAGACAAAGGTGACTTTTGCTTTTCTTTTTTGTAATTGATTTCGGAATTGATTTCGGAATCAATTTTTGAGTGACCAGCATTACTTGATATTGCCGTACGCGGCACTTTTGTTGAAGCTAGGTTTTTATTTTTAGAAGATTGTTTATTTTTGAAAGTCTCTTTTAGATTAAGTATTCCTTTAATTTTGGAAGATTGCTTCACAATATTCTTTGAAACGCATGATGCAGTTTTAGCAAAGAATTTACCTTCTTCACTAACAGAAGCTACTGCTGGAGCAATAGCTTCAGAAATTTTACTATGAAAATAACTCTTAATATGAATCAGTCCAAAAATGTACTTCACACCATGAGCGAGCAAAATACCTACAATAGCTAATAACCAAGCCGCACCAACAGCGTAAAGCGTAAGGTGGCCAACAGCACGAGTGCTTTCAATAACATCAACGCCAACAAACGAAAGCCGATACTGACCTAACGATCCATTAGCACAAGCAAAAACAATCGTCCACATCACAGTTATTAAAGCCACAACCCCAACGCAGTCACTTGCAGCTTCAATAGCTCCTAAAATAAAATCTTTTCGACCTTCTTTATCCCCAATATTGCGTATTCGTAAACAACATCCACGCTTGTGGAATATCATAACAAGCATCAAAATAAAGCAAACCGTTGGAATAATCCCATAAAACAGTATGCGATACGCAACATCACCAATAGACTCAGGAAATATTCCAAAAACTGGCACAGGCGGCAAATCCTTATTTTGTGCAGCAGCAATCGTAAAATAAGCAACTTTACCAATGCTAAAACCGGCTCCACAAATCCACGACAACGCCCAAATTGCCACATTAGGCAACCAAACTAAACAAGCAATCGTAGTAAGAATGCGTGAACCGTTTTGCATACCCAGTTTTATGAAAAACGAATTAACAGAACCAACATGCGTGCAAGACCAAACTATTACAGTTACTAACGCAACTAAGGAATATAAAACAAACAGCAATACTGCAGTTCGCTTAACAATACTAATATTTTTCTGCACGCGCTCAGGGCATACTTGCTTATAACACTTTTTAGCTGCCGCAAACAGTGAGCTACTTGGAAAAACAGCAATAAACAACGATATTAAGTACACTACCGCCGTTTTGCACAAAATAATAATCAGCGAATCAGCTAGGACAACATGCGTATTCTGAGAAAGAACAGCATTAACAGCAACCCAAACCACAAATCCAGTGAAGTAAGCTAAAGCACCGCCCTGAATTTTACGAATTACCACAATTAACGATGCAACAAGCAGCAAAGTAATACCTAAAGGCACAATTGTTAGTAAGCAATCACCAATACTAAGACCAACTCCTTGAGCAAACAGAAACACGGCCCAAGTCATAGACATTGCGGAGTCGGAAAGATTCCCAGTACCCTCTTCTATGGAAATAACAAGAAGAGTAAGAGATAAAAATAATCCAAGAGTAAGAGAAAAAATAAAAATAACAATAATCGGAGTTACAACACCTTTGGATATTTTAATCAAGGATGACTTAAGTTTTTCAACCATTGCTTCTCCTTTCGCTTCTACTCCAAAGATGTGAAACTAGTACCTAATATTGCATTTTACGTACATATTAAAACTATTAATAAGCAGCGCGCAAAATTCTACGCAGGCATAGTCATCAAACTACTGCAAGGATAATCCTGCAAATCCTTCATTCCGCTAATGCCAGTAAGTTCAATAACAAAACTGAACCCTGCAACAATCCCCTGCGCACGCTTAACAATATTTGCAGCAGCTTTAGCAGTTCCACCAGTTGCAATAAGATCATCAACAATTAGTACACGCTGACCAGGTTTAATTGCGTCACTTTCAATTTCAATACTAGCTTGACCATATTCGAGCATATAAGATTCGTTAATCACTGGAGGTGGAAGTTTACCAGCTTTACGAATAGCAATAAAACCCTTGCCTAAACGCTCAGCCAATAGAGGTCCGAAAAGAAAACCCCTAGCTTCAAGACCAGCGATTAAATCAATTGAGCCTGCTGGAACAGGTAAAGCGTCAACTAAAGAATCAACAAGAATACGCAAAGCTCGCGCATCAGAAAATATCGGAAGAAAATCACGGAAGATAATACTAGGATTTGGGAATCCTGGAACTGTACGAATCAGCGAAGCGAGATAAGAGGCGTCCTCTTCACTCACTGTTTTCAACGATTTCACTGTAATATCCGCTGTTGTCATAGTCCTAACGTTCTTTTCTTCGCAAGATGTGTTACTGGAATATGGGAAAAAGAATGTCGCATATTCGCGTGATGCATGAGACATAATCTAGCTCATACATCACGCATTAAATATTAAATTATAAAACTTAGTAGCAAACGCTATTATTTTTCAGATTCAGCGTCGGATGCGTTATATTCTTCTGCAGATTCTGAAGCTTCTGCCGGCTTATCTGCTTCTACTGACGATGATTGAGTATTTTCAACAGATTTGTTAGCTTCAGCAGCTTCAGCAGCTTCAGCTTCTTCGTCGCTAATAAACGCTGGACGTACGTACACCCTGTTCACAGCGCGGAAAGACACGCGCATTAAGCTACCTTCGGAATCAATAACAATCTCTTCGTACTGAGTATCGACGCTCACAATCTTGCCAATAATTCCGCCGATAGTAATAACTTCAGTACCAGTCTGCAAAGAATCATGGAAAGAACGCATTTCAGCCTGACGCTTCTTAGCATTACGAGACTGGAACCACATCATACCAACCATAACTACAATAAGTACAATAAGCATGCCGTACTGCTGGAAAAATTGAGGCACAGTAAACTCCTTAAGTGTCCAACCCTAAGACGGTCGAAATGCCGCCCAAAACAATGATTCTAGGCTATCTCACTGACATTGCGAGGCGCTTCTAAGCCCAAATGCTGCCAAGCTTTACTAGTTGCAACACGGCCTTTAGGAGTGCGTATAAGGAATCCTTCACGCACCAAATACGGTTCGCAAACTGTTTCAACAGTTTCAGATTCCTCACCAACCATTGCAGCCAAATTATTAAGACCAACCGGACCGCCATTAAACTGGCAAACCATAGCTTTAAGAACTGCAATATCAAGCCTATCTAAACCTTGAGAATCAATTTGATACAACGCTAAAGCTTCAACAACAGCCTCACGATTCACAGAATTCAAATCATGAACAATAGCCCAATCTCTAACGCGCCTAAGCAAACGATTCGCAATACGAGGAGTGCCACGAGAACGCAACGACAACTCTTTCGCAGCCTGATCTTCAAGCTTAATTCCAAGAACTTGAGCCGAACGCTCAATAAGCTTCTCAAGCTCTTCATGAGGATAAAAATCAAGATGAGCAGTAAAACCAAAGCGAGCGCGCAACGGAGAAGGAAGCATGCCTTCACGAGTAGTAGCGCCAACTACTGTAAAGCGTGGAAGAGTTAAAGGTATTGAAGATGCTCCAGGACCTTTGCCAACCATAACATCCACACGGAAATCTTCCATAGCAATGTAAAGCAGTTCCTCAGCAGCGCGAGGAAGACGGTGAATTTCGTCAATAAACAAAACTTCACCAGTATCCAAAGCGCTAAGAATAGAAGCTAAATCACCAGCATGCTGAATAGCAGGGCCGGATGTAATACGAATAGGAACTTGCAATTCGTTAGCAACAATCATTGCAAGAGTAGTTTTTCCCAAACCTGGAGGGCCTGCTAAAAGCATGTGATCAGGTGGAACGTCACGCTTTTTTGCAGCATCCAAAAATAGTTGCAGCTGCGCTTTCAAAACCGGTTGACCAATAAAACCTTCTAAAGCGTGCGGACGAAGCTCCTCATCACTTAACTGCTCATTGCTTAAAGAAGATGAAGAAACCATTCGCAATGATTCTTCAGCAACGCCAGTATTTACTGCAGAAGTATATTCATCACTCACTTCAACTCCCCCAATACTTTATGATTGTTACGCAGCATAATCATCTACCCCTATCTAGCAAAGTTAATGCCATGCGCAAAATATTAGGCATATCTGCTTCAGTTACAGGAGCAACAATATTATTTTCAGCGCAAACTTGTTCAACAGCTTTTTGAGCATCTGATTGACGCCAACCAAGAGATACAAGACCATCAATAACAGACTGCTTACCAGTGTCAAGAATCTGTTTATGTAGCCTAGAAGTATCACTATTATCGCTATTATCACCAGATAATAAAGCAGAATCAAGCGAACCCTTAAGCTCCAAAATAATCTTCTGAGCACCCTTCTTACCCAAGCCAGGAGCCGATGAAAGCGAAGTTACATCCCCATCCGCAATTGCTTTAACCAAACGATCAACATTAAGAGTTGAAAGCAAAGAAAGCGCAACCTTAGGACCAATTCCACTAACCTTTTGCACTTGCAAAAACATGCGTTTAGCAGATTGAGATGTAAAACCATATAGAGTTATTGCATCCTGAGAAACTTGCATTGACGTGTAAACGCAAACTTCTTGACCCTCATGCAAAGAAGACAAATCTTGAGACGACATATAAGTTTCGTAGCCAACTCCCGAAACAAGAATAAGCGCAGTACGAGAATCAACTGACACAACTTGGCCAACAAGCATACCAATCATAAACGCTCACCTTCGCCTTCTAAGAAACTGTAAAATCAGCTAAAAGCCACCACAATTGCAACAAAACAATTGCAACAAAAGTTGCAACGAAACATTCTGAAAACAATCACAGTAGAACATATGTTCTATTAGCATCTTACATGCCGCGAGAGACAGACTCGCCACTTAGCGCAACACGTTGAGCCAAAGCCCACTGCTTTTGAGCAGGAGTTAAATGCTGCTCGCGCTCGCCACCTTGCAAGGCTCCAGCCGGACGAAGAGCATGACAGATAGCTTGAGCTAAAGCATCTGCAGCATCAGCAGGAGTAGGCAAAACATTAAGACCAAGAAGACGCGCAACCATGCGCTCAACCTGCGGCTTTTGCGCTTTACCATTGCCAGCAACAGCAAGCTTAACTTCAGTAGGAGTATGCAATGCTACTGGAATATTTCGTTGAGCAGCAGCAAGCATAGCAAGACCAGCAACTTGCGCAGTGCCAAGTACCGTATTGCGATTTTCTTGCGCAAAAACGCGCTCAATAGAAACAGTATCCGGAGAAAAACGCTCAATTTTTTCAACTAAACCGTTATAAATCTTAAGCAAACGCAAATCTTGCGAAAGATCAGGATCAGATCTCAAAACATCGACGTGAATAAAAGAAAGCCGACGTGAAACGCCGGCTTCAATCACGCCGACCCCGCAACGTGTAAGCCCGGGGTCAACGCCCAAAATCATCATAGGAGATTATTCATCTTCCTCAAGCTGAGCCATAACTTCATCAGATGCAGTCCAGTTGCTATAAATATTCTGAACATCATCAAGGTCATCGAGATTATCAATCAAACGAGAAACCTTCTGAGCATCTTCCAAACTCAACTCAACTTCGTTATTTGGATGCATAATAATATCTGCAGAATCGTAGTCGAAACCAGCATCCTGCAAAGCTTTACGAACAGTAACCAAATCGCTGGAACCAGTGTAGACGGAATACACATCACCATCGTCAGCTACATCCTCAGCACCAGCTTCAGCTGCAACTTCGAAAAGCTTATCGTAATCAACACCTTCGGATGGAACCTCAATCAAGCCTTTACGCTCAAAGTTGAAGCTCACAGAACCGCTTGTTGCCAAAGAGCCGTTGCCCTTGGTAAGAGTTGAACGCACATCAGCAGCAGCACGATTGCGGTTATCGGTAAGGCATTCAATAATCAAGCCAACGCCTGCAGGAGCGTAACCTTCGTAAACAATCTCCTCATAGTTGGCGCCGCCGGCTTCTTCACCAGAGCCACGCTTAACAGCGCGCTTGATGTTATCGGCAGGCATAGAAGCCTTCTTAGCTTTAACGATGGCATCGTACAACGTAGGGTTACCATCAGGATCGCCACCACCCAAACGTGCAGCGATTTCAATGTTCTTAATGAGCTTGGCAAAAAGCTTGCCACGCTTTGCGTCGATAGCGGCCTTCTTATGCTTGGTGGTCGCCCACTTGGAATGACCTGACATGATACTCCTAAAATGTACAGTTAATCAAACGAAACGATTTTATTGCGCTTTCGCGACAATTTTACTTATCTTTTTGTTGAAGACCTTGCTTTACTTCAAAAATACGTTGGATAACAGTTACAATTCCGCCAATTGCAAGAAGTATCATAGCGCAACTTAACCAGAAAAGTTGATTAGTTATACCAGATAATCCCATAGCAACAAGTATTATCGCAACACGATCCGCTCTAGTAATCAATCCGATTTTAGGATCAACCGAAATCGACTGTCCGCGTGCGCGAGCATACGAAGTTACGAAAGCTGCCATAAGTGCAATCATGCAACTAAATAAACCTGCGTATTTTAGTAACATTCCAATCACAGATGGAATCCACATGCAAACACTTTTGTTACTAGCGTTGTACAAGCAAATGCAAACCGACATAAAAAGAGACCAATCTGCAATGCGATCAAGAGTTGAGTCAAGAAATGCTCCAAATTTTGTGCCGCCTGTAGTTAGTGCAGCAACGGATCCGTCCAAGCCATCCGCAAGCACAAAAATTGTAAGCAATATGGTTCCTGCAATAAGTTGGCCTGTAAAAGCCGTTACGAAAGATGTAACAACTACTGCTAACGTACCAACAACTGTTACAGCGTTAGCGCTTACGCCTAGTCGAACTAGCAATTTTGCAACCGGAGCAATAACTCGCTTAAAGCCGCTTCGCAATGATTCCAACATTGAATCAACCTTCCTAGCGTAATCGCAAGTAAAACTTGTGTTCAAATAACACTTTTATAGTAACTGTGCGACTGTAAGAAGATAGTAAGAAAATAGTAAGAAGCCCGCACAACGTTAAGAAGTGCGGGCTTTTTTAGTTAAAATTCAGCTTACTTAACTTAGCTTACTTAACTTAGCTTACTTAAATTAAGTTACTTAGTGTAGCGCTCGAAATCTTCAGCAGTATTAACCTGAACGCGCTGCTTAATAATGGACAAAATCCACTCTTTAGCTTGAGCAACAGGAACGCCGTTCAATTGGCTGCCATCGCGGAAGCGGAAGCTCACAGCATTATTGTTCACATCCTCTTCGCCAGCAATCAAAGTGAAAGGCACCTTAGACTTAGAAGCGTTACGAATCTTCTTACCGAAGCGATCGTCAGAGCTGTCCATTTCGCAACGAACCATATTCTCTTCCAAATCGCTAATAAACTTTTGCAAGTGTGGAGCAAACTCGTCCGCAACAGGAACACCAGTTACCTGAACCGGAGCCAACCATGCTGGGAACGCGCCTGCGTAATGCTCAAGCAAAATAGCGAAGAAACGCTCAATAGATCCGAAGAGTGCGCGGTGAATCATCACCGGGCGCTGGTGACTACCGTCAGCTGCAATGTACTCCAACTTAAAGCGCTCAGGCAAGTTGAAGTCAAGCTGAATAGTAGAAACCTGCCAAGTGCGGCCGATTGCGTCGCGAGCCTGCACAGAGATCTTCGGACCGTAGAATGCAGCTCCACCTGGATCGTCCACGAGCTCCAAACCAGATTCTTTAGCAACCTCAGCCAAAGTGTTAGTCGCTTCTTCCCAAATCTCGTCGGAACCAACGAACTTGTGCTCATCCTTAGTGGAAAGCTCCAAGTAGAAGTCGTTCAAACCAAAATCTTTAAGAAGACCAAGCACAAAGTTAAGCAAGCTCTTCAATTCGTCGCGCATCTGCTCGCGAGTGCAGTAAATGTGCGAATCATCCTGAGTTAAGCCGCGCACACGAGTTAAGCCATGTACAACGCCAGACTTTTCGTAACGATACACGGTACCAAACTCGAACAAGCGCAAAGGAAGCTCACGATAAGAACGCTGACGAGACTTGAAGATCAAATTATGCATTGGGCAGTTCATTGGCTTCAAGTAGTAGTCAGCACCCTGACGAGTTACGTTACCGTTTTCGTCACGCTCTTCATCAAGCTTCATTGGAGGGTACATGCCATCCTTGTACCATTGCAAGTGGCCGGAAGTTTCGTACAATCCACCCTTAGTAATATGTGGTGTTTGCACAAAGCTGTAGTGATGCTTTCGATGCTGCTCGCGAGAATAATCTTCCATTGCGTTAATAATCGCAGCACCCTTTGGGTGGAACACTGCCAAGCCTGGACCAATCTCGTCTGGGAATGAGAACAAATCCATCTCTTGGCCGAGCTTACGATGATCACGCTTAGCAGCTTCTTCCATACGAGTTGTGTAAGCCTTAAGTTCTTCCTTGCTTGGCCATGCAGTTCCGTAAATGCGCTGAAGCATAGGATTCTGCTCGGAGCCACGCCAGTAAGCTGCAGCTACACGCTCAAGCTTAAAAGCCTTAATATAGCGCGTGTTTGGAAGGTGAGGCCCACGGCACAAATCGCTCCAAACCTTGTTTCCTTCGCGATCCACATTGTCGTACATACTGAGCTCATGCTTGCTGATTTCGCCAGAAGCAGCAGGATCAAGAGCAGCTTCTTTATCCCCAATCAACTCCAACTTATAAGGTTGATTTGCTTCTTCAGCACGCGCTTCATCTTCAGTTACAACGCGACGACGGAAGCTTTGAGACTCTTTAATAATGCGCTGCATATGCTTTTCGATTTGCTTCAAATCGTCTGGCGTAAATGGAGTATCAACATCGAAATCGTAGTAGAAGCCGTCTTTAATCACAGGACCAACGCCCAACTTTGCGTCTGGTCGAATTTCTTGAACAGCCTGAGCCATCACATGAGTAGCAGAATGACGCATGATTGCGATGCCATCTTCACTATCAAGCGCGACTGATTCCACGGTATCGCCGTCATGAAGAGGCGTGTACAAATCACGCAACTCGCCATTCAAACGCACGGCAATAATATTTTTATCTTCCGCGAAAAGTTCAACGCCAGTGAAGCTTGCATCCACCTCCTTGCGTTCCTCGTTTACTGTGATGGAGATGGTATTTTCAGCCATAATTGTCCTTTTCTATCGGGGTCTTGCGTTACTAATGTGCAGACCTGGACTTGTGTGGCGTCGATAAAACTTACGCGATTAAAAAATAAACAAAACGCGCAAAAACGACGTCAATCGCGCGCATTTTTCACGCGCAATTCATTGATACTTTAGGACACGAGTAAGACTTCAACTATGCTGCAACAGATTTGCACTTACGCAAATTAAAAATAAGCCACTCGCCAAATTTAACAATTAAGAAGAAAGCTCCAGCGCAAATAGCAATAGTGCCTCCTGCTGAAAGCTTTAATATTACAGCAAGTGCCAAGCCAGTAAGCGCAATCGCAATAGACGAAAGTACGCAAGCAAGCACAAACTTATTAATAGATGCGATTCTTCCCTTCAATGCTGCTGCTGGAGCTGCAATAAGAGATACTGAAACAACGGTTCCGACCGCTGGGATAATAACCGAAACTGTAACAATAATCAGCGCAAGAACCATTCCTTGTATAAATCCAGCTTTTCCGCCGGAAGCGCGGTAATTAATCGGATCAAATGAGCAATGCACAAGATTAGCAGCGTTAAAAATCCACAATCCAAGAACAAGCAGGAAGGCAACAGATGCTGAAATCACATCTGCAGGAGTGCAATTAAGTAAAGATCCAGTCAAAAAGCCTTCAATACGAAGCGGCAATGGCGCAAACCACTTATTCAAAAAGTATCCACTAGCAAAACCAACAGTAAGCGTAATTCCTGCCGCAGCTTGAGAAGAAATACCTTTAAGATGCGAAAGCGCGTACATTATGAAAGAAAGCACAACGCATGCCACTGCAGCACCTATAAACAATCCAATAGACAGCACATTCTGATCTATTGTGTACATAGAAGTTAAGACTACGCCAAGAACTGCTCCAGGAAAAGCTGCGTGCGTAATGGATTCAGTAAAGAATATGCGCTGGTTTAGAAGAGCTAAAGAGCCTACGAAACCGCATAATGCGCCGACTACAATCGCTTCAACAATTGGGAGCGCAATAATTTGCCAAATACTTACCATTTAAGCCCCTACTTTTTCTGCGATTGATTTGTGCGATTTATTAGTTTCGCAAGTTTTGCAAGATTCACAAGTTTTGCAAGATTCACAGGTTTTATTCGCCTGAATTATTGAAGAAACAAACCGAAAAGCCCAACGCAATATAAGCACAACAACAAACATTGCACACATGCTTAAAGCGATTGCAGCTTGAGGAGAAACAGGATGATCTAGCTCAAGATTCATAGCATACATTCCAAGCACAACGCCAGTAATACCAACCGCAATAGCAACCGCAACCATACGAGAAACCGTGCGAGAAACTAAGCGAGCACTAGCGCCCGGAATAATAAGGTATCCAATAACAAGAAGCACGCCAACTGCAGAAGATGCAGAAACAACAACAGCTGCAATACCAACGTTTAGAACAATATCTACAAGTAAAGTGTTAGCTCCCATAAGAGGCGCGCTTGCACGGTCAAAAGCAACAATAGTTTGCTGCTTCCAAGTTGCAATAAGCACAATAATTGCAAATAAACAAATCCACATAGCTTGAGTCATACGTTCGTCAGTAACGTCAAGAAGCCTGCCAAACATAAGAGATTCAAGCTGGCCAGACATATCGCCTTTTTTAAGGGAGATTACTACGCCAAGTGCGAAGAAAGTTGTGAGAACAGTGGCAATAACAGATTCGTTAATTTTAGCCGAACGCGAAGCCCACACTAATGCTGCAACCAAAAATACTGCACAAATTGCAGCTCCTGGAATAATTCGATCAATTCCTCCGTACAAAGCCCCAACCACAATTCCAGGAAAAATTCCGTGAACTATAGCTTCCGCATTAAATTCTGCGCATCGTAAGTTTACAAATACGCCTACGATTCCGCTGGCTATGGAAAGAACTATAAGAAGGCAAAACGGGCGGAAAATATAAGGCGCAGACGCAATAAAGTCGAAACCGGGAATTGGCTCCAAAGCTTGTCTTAACGATTCAACTAATTCGGCGAGCATGATATCAGCCTTCCGCAATTTCCGAAAGCGTAAGGCCTGCAGAAGCAGCAGGCACACTTCCACCGTATGCGCAAGTAATATTTTCTTTCGTCATAACTTCTTTAAGCGGACCAAAAGCAACTTGGCGACCTGCCAAAAGCAACGCTTTTTCACAAATAGCATCCGCAATAACTAAGTCGTGAGTAGAAACAACGAAAGCTATTCCCTCTTGCTTTGCAGCTTTCATAATATTAAGAAGTTCGCGACGATTCGGCTCATCAAGACCATTAAAAGGTTCGTCAAGCAAAATAAGCGTCGGGTGCGCAACAATAGCGCGAGCAAGAAGAATGCGCTGACGCTGACCGCCCGAAAGATCGCCAAATCGAACATCCGCGCGATGAAGCAATCCAACATGATTAAGAGCGTCCTCAACGGCTTTTTTCTGATCTTTTTTAAGCAAGCCGAGGAATCCAGTTTGTCTACTTAAGCCCATAGCAACAACTTGACGCGCTGTGATTGGGAATGTTAAATCCAAATCAACTTGTTGCGGCACGTAACCAATTGACAAAGCTTTTGGCATACGCAATTCGCCGTGGCTCACGCGCACAATACCAATAATGGCTTGCAAAAACGTTGTTTTTCCAGAACCATTAGGACCTATTAAAGCCAAAGCCTCCCCGGCTTCCACATTGCCATTAAGCCCAGTTACTACAGTTTTATAACCGTAGGCTAGGTTGCAATCTTCCATTGCAAGGACGCTCTTATTCACTATATTTCCAGTCTTTTTAATTTTAGTATTTTAATTTCGTATTTCGCTTTTACGATATTCGCTTTTTACGAAATTTCGCTTTTTACGAAATTACTTCTTCAATGCAGCCTTAACTGACTCTGGAAGGTCTGGAACCTTACCATCCCAAGCCTTTACCAATGTTTCAACATTGTGCACAATGGAGCCGATATAAGTTTCACCAGCAGAACCAACTGGTCCCAAGGAATCGCCATAAAGCGCGTCGTCGCCAATAATAGCCTTAACGCCTGCAGCGGAAGCAACAGCCTTAATGGACTTGGAATTGTTGGAATTTTCTGCAAAGATTGCCACAGCACCCGACTTCTTCACATCTTCCGCAGCCTTCTTAATGTGATCTGCGGTAGCATCCTGCTGGCTGTTGAAGTCAGAAAGTGCTGCACCAATGAACTTCACATTGTAGTCGCGAGAGAAGTAACCAAATGCGTCATGAGAGGTGAACAGAACACGATGTTCTTGAGGTACGCTGTTCAAAGCTTCGGTTGCCCAAGCATCCAAATCAGTCAAAGACTTAACGAACTTTTCAACGTGCTCGTCAAAAATAGACTTGCTTGCAGGAAGAGCCTTGCCCAAGAATTCACCAATATTCTTAACCTGAATCATGGTGTTCTTCGTGCTGGTCCAAATGTGTGGATCATACTGGAATTCAGGTTCCTTTTCACCTTCCTCTGGAGGGAATGGCCACTTTTCGGCATGAACCTTAGCAATACCGCGGTCAATCTTGTAAGGAAGATTCTTTTCTTTAGCGGCTTGCGCCTTTGGATCCTTGATTTCGTCTGCAGTGAGAATACCGGAGGTTACGCCCATAATGCCCTTAAAGCCGGTTGCTTTTACAGCTTCATCCAAGAAGTGCTCAAGATCAACACCGGAGACAAGCATCAAATCAGCTTTAGAAAGAGCTTTAGACTGACCAGGAGTCATTTCGTGCTCATGAGCAGATGCGTTTGGAGCAAGCAAGCAAGTCAAATTAATTGTTGACTTTGCTTTGTTTGCTGGAGCGCCAATAACAGACTTCTTACCTTGGGAATCGGTTTTGTTGAGACTTAAGCCGGAATTTGCATCGGCAGTAGAAGCGATTTGCGTTACGTAATCGCAGATTTGAGTAGTAGTTGCTACAACATTTACTTGTTTGCCTTGAGACTTGTTTTCGGCAGTTTTTGCTGAGCCGCAAGCGCTCATAGAAGTTGCTAATAATGCAACCGCCGCAACAGTTGCGAACATTCGTGATGTTTTCACACTCGTTCCTTTCAGGAATCTTTACTGTTATTGCAGGGTTTTGATTGTGAGAGGTACTCATGAAATTCACTCATGAAAAAAATAATCATTCGCAATAACGTTTACAGCTTAAATAAAATATGCGCAAGGGTCAATAATATTCCAAAAATTTCTTTATATTTTTTATAAAAGCGCGTGTCTCAAAATTTTTGTCTGTTATAATTACGATTTTTTCTTGCATTCTGACAACAAATAGTGTATATGCTGACTAATACGCTGACTACAATCATATATATGAGTCCACTTGTAAATTTAGCAACAAAAGATGCTGGCAAATGCCTAAAAATACCAAATCAATCAAGCAATAAGTATTCAAGAGGCGTGCTGGGCGTAATTACCGGATCAAACGAATACCCCGGAGCCGCAATATTAAGCACGCGCGCAGGAGCGCAAAGCAATATCGGCATGGTTCGCTACGCAGGGCCTTTGCGAGCACAAAACTTAGTATTACAAGCCTCCCCCGAAATAGTTGTGTCAGAACAATTAAGCGGAAAACTGGACGCAATAACAGTAGGCTCCGGAATACCGGACCGCGAACATTGCAGCAGTGAAAGCGCACAAGCGCAAAGAGAACAAATTGCAAACATACTTAAAAACTATGAAAACAAAAGCCAATCAAGCAATTCAAACAATTCAAGCAATATTGAATTGCAATCCCAAAACGCACTCCCCCCAATATGCGTAGATGCAGGTGCTTTAGATTTACTTCCTAAAAAAGTTTGCGCGAAAGTAGTATTAACTCCTCACGCAGGAGAGTTAAGCTCACTTTTTGCTAGATACGACTTAGAAATAAGCGCTCATAAAATATTGCAAAATCCTGTTGAATACGCTCAAAAAGCGGCAAATCTTACTGGAGCAACAGTTCTTGTTAAGGGAGCCACAACAGCAGTTGCGTCACCAAATAATTTGAATCTTCCAATATATATTGCTCAATACGGTCCAACTTGGCTTGCGACTGCTGGGTCTGGAGATGTTTTGGCAGGAATTCTTGGAGCGCTACTTGCGCAACGCGAAAAACAAGACGAAAGCGGCACAAACTACGCGTTTATTGCAGCAAGTGCCGCAATAATACACGGAATTTGCGCAGTATTTGCATCTAGGAGTAGCGGAGGAAATAGTTACACTCAACTTGTGCAAGATATGTTAAAAGCAAAAAAGCCGTTAGCTTTGGAGCATCCGATTGTAGCAAGCGATATAATTAGCGCACTTCCGCACGTTCTTGGGATTCTTATAAATATGAAGTAGCGAAAGTAAAAGTAGAGAGAGTATATAAAGTAGCGCTAGTAAAAGTAACGCAAAATAACATAAGTAACGAGAATAAATAAAAGGGACAAAATAAATGACTAACGCACAAAATTTTGAAATACGCGATGTTATGTTTGACTATTGCCGAGTTCTACTCGAGTGGAATTGCCGCAATTGCTTGCAAAAACAATTCCCGCATTTAGTTGACACAATCTGCCCTAATGGAAGTTTTGGCAAAGATGATTTAGCAGGATTCTACGAGTTTGAAGACAGAATGGACGGCGGAGAGCTGCTAAAAGACCTTATGCCAGAATATGAGCGCCGTTTTGGAAGCGAACTGGCTGAGGCTTTTCGTTGGTATTGTGCGCATTATGATCAGGTTTTGACGCGTATGATGCCAGGAATGGTTGATTTGCTTCACGATTTAAGAAAAGCTGGATACGGCGTGTGGGGACTAACTAATTGGTCGAGCGAAACTTTCCCTTTGGCACTTCGTAAATTCCCTGAACTTTCAACGCTTTTGCAGGGAACTATTATTTCTGGCGTTGAACATTTACACAAGCCGCAGCCGGAAATTTTTGAGCTTGCAATGAGTAGATTTGGGATTAAAGCCGAGCACACAGTGTTCTTTGACGACAAGCCGGCGAACATTGACGGCGCTCACAATGTTGGCATGCACGGCTTCGTTTTTACTACAGCCGAGCAGGCGCGTAAAGATTTGGCATCAATTGGCGTTGAACTTTAATTTTGCAAATTTGCATGGCGATGCCTTTTGCTAAATTCGTTACGGTTTAATTTATTTAATTTTCGATTAGAAAATTAGCTGTATTGCGCTAATACGAAGGAAGCCCAACATGACTTTGCTGCAACTGAAGTATATTGTAAAAATCGTCGACTGCGGTTCAATGAACGAAGCAGCGCGTGCGCTATATATTTCGCAGCCTGCGTTGAGCTCATCCGTAAAAGAACTTGAGAGAGAACTCAATATTGAGATTTTTACAAGATCAACTCAAGGAATTGCCTTAACCTCTGACGGTGCAGAGTTTTTAACATACGCTCGGCAAGTAATCGAACAGGCAGATTTGCTTGAAGAACGCTATAAAAGCACAAAGCCTCGCCCGCAATTGTGCAGCGTTGCAACACAGCATTATATGTTTGCAGTTGAAGCATTCGTTGAGATGATTCGAAACATTCATTCCGACGAATACGAGTTTTCTATTCGCGAAACTCGCACAAAAAATATTATTAAGCAAGTAAGCGATATGCGTGCAGATCTTGGAATTTTGTATCTTTCTGATTACAACAAAGATGTGATTGGAAAACTACTTCGCGAAAAACATTTGGAATTCCACCCGCTTTTTCGAGCAAAGCTGCACATTTATATTTCGCGAAATAATCCGCTTGCAGTGCGAAAAAGTTTAAGCCTTGACGACTTGAAGCAATACCCGTTTATTCAGTATGAGCAGGGTGAGGAGGGAAGTTTCTTCTTTGCAGAGGAAGCAGTTTGGCCAACTCGCGCGCCTAAGAAAATTAACGTTTCTGACCGTGCAACAATCTTGAACTTTATTATTGGACTCAACGGCTACACGGTTTGCACTGGAATTGACAACGGCGACTTAAACAACGAGAAAATCGTTACGATTCCGCTAGAATGCGATGATACTATGCTTGTTGGCTGGATTACAAACGAACGTACGAAGCTTTCAAAAGCATCACTCGCGTATCTTACTCAGCTTAAATCTGTAATTGTTAAGCACGGCTATACTCTTATAGAATCGCAAAATTAGTTCTATTTGCTAATTCAAGTTAGTTAGCTAGTTAGTTAGTTAATTAGTTAATTAGTTAATTAGCTTAGTTTTATTTGCAAATAATCTAGCTAGTTGGAGCTGTAAATTAGCTACGCTAAAAGTTATCCACATTTCTTAAATTTCATTGACGCTATTTTTTGCCTTCCATAAAATCCATATTAATTTATTCTTTCTAAAGGATGTGCGAAATGTCTATTGTCAACGTTGCTAAAGTGATACTGAATATTAATGGACCAATGACCACTATGAAATTGCAAAAACTTGCATATTATTCGCAAGCACATAGTCTGGCTACAACCGGATTGTCGCTTTTTTCTGAGGATTTTGAAGCTTGGAGAAACGGACCTGTTTCGTTGGAATTATTTAACAGACACAGAGGCAGATTCCTTATTAGTCACAAAGATTTACTTTTGACATTGCATGAGCAGTCAATCATATTAGATCAGCCACAACTAGATATAATTTATGCAGTATGCACGAAGCTTGGAAATCTTACAGGCAATGAGCTTAGTGCAAGAACACACAGAGAAGATCCATGGATTCGCGCGAGAATCGGCATACCGGCGAATCAAGGCAGCGAAGAAATCATTTCGAAGCAGTCAATGCACGACTACTACATTAAGCATCCTATTGTGTAATTGCGCGAAGGTCAGAAAACAAGCAAGCAGAGACCATAACGCAGTATGCGCTCGCGCGAGTTTCGTAACAGCAAATATAATACAATAGTAATACAATGTAAAACATTTATTATGCATTGTAAAACGAGACAATACATTGTAGAATGTAATAAAAGTTGATAGCTGAATATCAAACAAAAAACTAGAGAAATAAACAAAATTAACGCGCAAAAAACTAACGCAACAATAAAAGCAAAGCATTGTAAACATAAAATCAAGGAGCATATTATGGCAATCAGCGCAACTGCAACCCAAGCAAAAACTACAGCAAAAACCGCAAGTATCAACGTGCGAGTCACAAAGGATGTTAAAGCTCAGGCAGAAGAATTATTCGCCAGCTTCGGCATAACTCTTAGCGACGCAATCAACATGTTCTTGCATAAATCGCTTATGGTAGAAGGACTCCCCTTCGACTTAAAACAGCCAAAATACAATAAAGAAACAATCGCCGCGTTTAAGGAAGCAAATGATATTTTAGCTGGAAAAATTCCAGCAAAACGCTATAACTCAGTATCCGAGATGATGGATGATGTTTTTAAGGACGACTAATTATGCTTACTTTAACATACACTTCACAGTTCAAAAAAGACATGAAGCGAATCAGAAAGCGCGGATACGACACGCATCTTGTTGATATATTACTTGAGAAGTTGCGCAACGAAGAGATTCTTGACGAAACGTACCAAGATCATCCTCTTAAAGGAAAATATTTAGGCTTCCGCGAATGCCATGTAAAACCAGACTGGCTATTAATTTACATAATTAAGGAAAATGAGCTTGTTTTAACTGCTTCTCGCACAGGAACACACTCAGACGTGTTCAACGAATAGATTATTAAGAAACAACTAAGGCGAGCACGTTGTTATTAGCAAGTGTTCGCCTTAATTATTAAAACCGTTTTATTTATTTATAAACGCGCCTAAATTGACATAAAGCTACACAAATTAACTCAAATCAACCTAAATCTACTTAAATCAACCTAAAGCGCGGTGCCATGCTCGTCAAGATGAGGATTTTGCTTAGCATTGCTAAAGCTAAAGAACAAGCCAAACACGCCCAGCGCAAACAGCACTGCAATAGTTATAACAAGCGCAATCGGCTGGCTTGGGAACCACATAATCACCAAGAACGCAAACGCAGAAAGCAAAAGCACAGCCCAAGAGCACACGCCAACAACCTTGCGAACAGTATTCCAAGTCTCATCTCCGGATTCAGCGCGCTGAACGTTTCTAGCAATCTTCTCCTCTTCAGCAGTCACATTAGACGTTGGCTTCCAAGGAGCAGCACCCCTCTGTCTTATAGTTCTAGCACGATCTTGCAAATTACGTTCATCAATCATGCCACCGCGACCGCGACCATTCGTTTGATCGTACTGAGATGGTATTCCCCTACGATTCTGCTTGGCTTTTGCACGACGCTCCCTGCGGTTTGCCATGATTGTTCCTTTCTGCACTGAATTTTCACACAATACGCTTTATTTTAGCGCACATCTAGCCCATTTTGGCAAGCGTCAACGATTCTTTCGATTAATAAATCGTTAAGCAATCTTCCTTTGCGCGTTACTACTAGACGATCTTCGCTCAATATTGCAAGCGATTCCTCAATAACTTCTTTTACAACTTTTTGCAAATAAGTATCGTCAAATTCTCTACAATTTTCGCGCATTTTGCAACATAATTGCGCAATATCAAGGCCTTCTTTAATGCGCAACCCAAGCATTACTTCTTCAATTAGCGCATCTTCGCTATTTATGCACTCGTAGTTTTGCCAAGGAACGTTACCAAGATTTATTGCATGCGCCCAACGTTTTGGGTGCAAAATATCCCATGCGCGCAAGTTGTAAAACTCGTTTGAATCAGCTAAAGAAGCATTATCGTCCATGCTTTGTTTACTAAGACGAGTTGCGAAATTGTAGTGAGAGTGCGCTCCAGGACCAATTCCAGCCCAATCAATATTCCGCCAGTAGCCAAGATTATGACGGGACTCAAAACCGGGGCGCGCCCAGTTTGAAATTTCGTACCACTTTAAGCCTGTGGCTGTAAAAATGTCGTCTGCTAACTCGTATTTTGCGGCTTCATCATCGTCGTTTGGCGCTTGAATAGTGCCAGCAGCAATCTGACGGCCCATTTTTGTGCGCGGCTCAACAGTTAGCGCGTATGCGGAAATATGGTTTACTCCTAGACTTAAAGCCATTTCTACTGACTTTCGCCAATCATCCAAGCTTTCCCCAGGCGCACCATAAATCAAATCAACGCTTGAACGCAATCCAAATGCGTTTGCTGCGTTTACTCCTCGCGCAACATTTTCAGGAGTATGCGTGCGATCCAAAGTTTTTAGCACGTGCGGCACAGCCGATTGCATTCCGAAAGATATTCTTGTAAATCCGCCTTCTGCAAGCTCTGCAATATACTTTTCGTCTGCAGTATCCGGATTTGCTTCAGTAGTGACTTCCGCGTTTTTACACAGTCCCCACAAGTTACGCACTTCTTGCAAAATTCGCACTAAATCTTGCGCTTTAAGAACAGTTGGGGTGCCGCCACCAAAGAAAACAGATTGCGCTTCAGGCTCGAAAATTCCGTGAAATTCCTGCCATTTTTTAGCAATCTGCATTTCTCGAATCGCAACGTCAGCATAACCTTCGCGACTTGCTCCCTCACCCAAATCGCGCGCAGTATACGTATTAAAATCGCAATATCCGCAGCGTCTCAAGCAAAACGGCACGTGCACGTACACTTCAAAAGGCATACTTTTAGTTTGCATAGCTGATTTATTTAATTCAGCATCCAACTCTAAACTCATCCTTCAGACTTTTGCGCAGCGCGAATCTTATCTTTAGTGTCTCTGTCGTTTGCGCTTTCGTCTGTAGCCAAAGCCGCAACGAATGCTTCCTGCGGAACTTCAACATGTCCGAGCATCTTCATGCGCTTCTTACCAGCCTTCTGCTTTTCAAGAAGCTTACGTTTACGCGTAATATCGCCGCCGTAGCATTTTGCGAGAACGTCTTTTCGAAGAGCACTAATAGTTTCGCGCGCAATAATACGCGAGCCGATTGCAGCCTGAATTGGAATCTCAAACTGCTGGCGAGGAATAAGTCCGCGAAGCTTCTTCGTCATCATAACGCCGTAAGAATAAGCCTTATCTCGGTGCACAATCGCACTAAAAGCGTCAACCTTATCTCCCTGAATAAGAATATCAACTTTCACAAGGTCAGCAGACTGCTCGCCATCCTCGTGGTAGTCAAGAGAAGCGTAGCCTTTTGTGCGACTTTTAAGCTGATCGAAGAAGTCAAAGACGATTTCTGCAAGAGGAATCCTGTAGTGCATTTCCACACGGTCGGCACTAATGTATTCCATTGTGCCCATTTCTCCGCGATGCTCCTGGCACAAATCCATTACAGCACCAATAAACTCTTTCGGCGTAATAATATCGGCCGCAACCATTGGCTCAATAATGCGCTTAATTTTGCCTTCCGGAAACTCGCTAGGATTCGTTACGTGATGCTCGCTGCCATCTTCGCTAGTAACGTCGTAAGTTACGTTAGGAGCAGTAGAAATAAGATCCAAACCAAACTCGCGGCTTAAACGCTCGGAAACAATCTCCATGTGCAAAAGTCCCAAGAATCCACAACGGAAGCCGAATCCCAGCGCAACAGACGTTTCTGGTTCGTAAAGAAGAGCAGCGTCGTTAAGTTTTAGCTTGTCAAGAGCGTCTCGAAGTTCCGGGAATTGCGCGTTGTCGATTGGGAACAGGCCAGCATAAACCATAGGCTTAGGGTCGCGGTAGCCGTCCAAAGGTTCGGACGCAGGATTTGCTGCGCTGGTAATAGTGTCGCCGACTTTAGACTGGCTAACGTCTTTAGCACCAGTAATTACGTAGCCAACTTCGCCCGCTCCAAGCGCCTTAGTTGGGATCATATCTGGGCTGATTACGCCGATTTCAATAGGATCGTGCGTCATACCGATTCCCATCATATGCAACTTTTCGCGCGACTTAAGTTCGCCATCAACCATACGAATATAGGTGACGATTCCGCGATACGAATCGTAGACTGAGTCAAAAATAAGCGCGCGAGCAGGAGCATCAGGATTACCTGTTGGAGCTGGCACTTCCAGCACGATTTGATCAAGTAAGTCTTTAACACCTTCGCCGGTTTTACCAGAAACGCGCAACACGTCCTCTGGCTTGCAGCCTATTAAGCCAGCGATTTCTTCAGCATGCTTATCTGGCTCGGCGCTTGGTAAGTCGATTTTGTTAAGTACAGGAATAATAGTCAAATTATGGTCGATTGCCATATAAAGATTGGAAAGCGTTTGCGCTTCAATGCCCTGAGTTGCGTCAACAAGTAAAACCGCACCCTCGCACGCTGCCAGCGCACGAGAAACTTCGTAAGTAAAATCAACGTGACCAGGAGTATCAATCATGCCAAGAGAATACTCTTTGCCTTCAAAAGTCCACGGTACTCGCACAGCCTGCGATTTAATAGTAATTCCGCGCTCCTGCTCAATATCCATGCGATCAAGGAAGCGGTCGCGCATTTCGCGCTCCGGAACGATTCCGGAAAGCTGCAAAATGCGGTCAGCTACGGTAGACTTGCCGTGATCGATATGCGCAATAATGCAGAAATTGCGTATCAACGACTGATCCGTAAATCCTGGCTGGTTATGCGGTGTAATCAAAGCAAGCATCTCCTTACTAAATACGCGGATGGTATTAAATTGCGCAATCTACGCAAGTAATCAATCTTACCAACTCTACTACCCTATTCTACGAAAACAAACGCCGGGAATTTTCCCGCAAATGTTCCAAAAAATGGCTGGCGTAGCTACAAACGCCGGGAATTTTCCGGCAAATGTTCCACCAAAGCGACAATTACTTTACAGCCACGTAAAGGAAAAAACGCAATCCAACCAAAAAACGATTTTTTCTTTACAGCGCTGTACAGAAAATAACGAAATCTCGCCAAAAAACGACAATTACTTTACACGAGCGTAAAGAAACAGTCGAAACTATCTCCCGCAAATGTTCCACCAAACAGCAAAACAACTACAAACAAGGAAACTAGTAAAGTTATCCAATAAGCATGCTATGCTTACGCCTTGTATGTCCTTATATAGCAAACGTCGTTTGGAGTAACAGTGGCAAACATTAAGTCGCAGAAGAAGCGCGTTCTCACCAACGAGAAAGCACACAAGCGTAACGTAGCAGTAAAGTCTGCTTTGAAGACCGCTATTCGTGCTACTCGCGAAGCCATCACCGCTGGTGATAAGGCTGCAGCTGAGGCCGCTTTCGCAGTCGCAGCTCAGAAGCTCGACAAGGCTGCAGGCCGTGGCGTGATTCACAAGAATCAGGCCGCAAACCGCAAGTCTGGTCTTGCTGTAGCGATTAACGCTCTGTGAAGTTTGTGCAGGTAACTGCATAACACAGCATGTAAGGAAAATCCCCAGTGCCAACTCGGTACTGGGGGTTATTTTTTAGCGTTTCCTACGATTGTTAATGCGACGAATGCTCGGGCGATGCATTTTAATCGGCTCTGTGCGATTCATTGCTCCAAATAGAGTCAAGTCAAATTTCACCGACAGCAAACGCATTGCAACCACCAGCGCAACAATAAGCATGTCCAGAATAATCTCAACAGTTACGCCAAAGAAACCAGCATGTTTTGCCTTAACTACAAAAACCGTAAGAACGCAACCAACTGCAGCCGGAACAGCATACCAATGTTTATCTCGCACAATAACTGGAACCTGATTCAAAATCATGTCGCGAATAAGACCGCCTCCCAAAGCGGTTGCCATTCCTAAAAATACTGAAGTCGTGCCAGACATGTGAAAATCTAAGCCTTTTGCAGTGCCGTTCACTGCGAATAATCCCAACGCGAGCGCATCAATAGTAAGCATAAACCAGCGCCACTTATCGATCTCAGGATGCGCGATTGCAACAATTATGCCGGAAAGTAATCCAGCAATCACAAATCCACGATCTGCAATTCCAACAGGCGGCAACGCTCCAAGTAAAACATCACGCACAATTCCGCCGCCCAAAGCAGTAATCCAAGAAGTGGTAATAATGGCAAAAACATCGTACTTTTTACGAATAGCCCACAAGCCGCCAACCATTCCGCAGCAGCCAACAGCAACATATTCAACTATTAGAAAGAAGATGTTATCCCCTAATGCGCCTTCCACAAAATATCCCTTCAAAAAAATAATTATCAATATTGCGAAAAACCGATTGCGAAAAACCGATTGCGAAAAACCGATTACGCAAATAAGTGACGCGCCGCACCTTATATGAATCTAAATATATAGAGCACGACGCGCCACACGCAATTATTTATATTAAATTATTTATATTAAATTATTTGCAACTTGCGTAAGCGTTTGCAAACTTTATTAATTTATTAGTCGCAAACCTTCCACATCCAGTTGTGCTTGTCTTCAACATCACCAAGCTGAATGCCAAGAAGTTCGTCGCGCAAAGCCTGAGTCAATTCACCAACGCCACCGTCAGAAACCTTAAGATCAAAGTCGTCGGACTTAAAGCGACCAATTGGCGTAATGATTGCAGCAGTACCGCAAGCGAAGACTTCCGTAACCTCTCCAGAACGAATGTCGTCAAGCAAGCCCTGAAGCGGAATCATAGTTTCAACAACCTCATGACCAGCCTCTTTAGCAAGCTGAATCAAAGAACGGCGCGTAACGCCAGGAAGAATGCTACCGGTAAGAGATGGAGTTTCCAAATGACCATCCTTGTGGAGTGCGAACATGTTCATGCCGCCAAGCTCTTCCAAATAAGTCTTAGTTGCAGCATCCACGAAGCACACCTGCTCGCAACCATGCTCAATACCCTTGTATTCACCAAGCAAAGAAGCAGCATAATTGCCACCGCACTTAGCAAAACCGGTACCACCAGGGCCGGTGCGGAACCACTGATCTTCAACCCAAATGCTCACAGGCTTCAAACCACCCTTGAAGTATGGGCCGGATGGAGAAGCAATCACGCAATACTCAACCTCATGAGCTTCGCGCACACCAAGGAACGGCTCAGACGCAAACATGAACGGGCGCATGTAAAGAGTGTACTCGCGGCGGCTTGGCACCCACTCTCTATCTCGCTTAACCAAAGCCGCAACAGAACCAATAAAGTCGTCAATAGAAAGATCTGGCAAATACAAACGCTTAGCAGAATTCTGGAAACGTGCAGCGTTAATATCTGGGCGGAACAGCCAAATTGAACCGTCGGCGCGCTTGTATGCCTTCAAACCTTCGAAGCATTCCTGCGCATAATGCAAAACAGATGCGCCTGGATCCATCTTCAACGGGCCGTAAGGCTCCACACGACGATCCGACCAGCCTTCACCCTTGGTCCAAGACATGTGAACCATATTGTCGGAGAAAATCTGACCGAAAGCAGGCTTGTCAATAAGTTCGTTGCGCTTTGCATCCGAAACTGGATTGTCGTTAGGCAGAACTTCAAAGTTGCCAGCCAATTTGTTCAACAGAGCAGGATCGCTATGATCTGTGGATTCATAGGCATCAGAAAACTCTGGAGCGATTTCTAAATCAGCCATTATGTCTCTTTTCTATCTGTATTATTTATGCTTGCTTTTACCGCAATTAACGTATAGATTAATACGATTCTTGCTTTTAGCAAAACCTACACGCCAAATTTTTTAAGAAATATTTTAAGAAATATACTTAGAAAGCGAAATTTTTATTAAGAAAACGCGCTTATTTTGGTACAAAAAAGCCGCACAAGTGTTGAACTCATGCGGCTTAAAAATACTTAAAATATTTTTATAATCTTAAGAAACTTAATTTATAAGATAAGCAAACTTAAGTTTAACGAACTTACTTTTCTTCAGCAGCATCAGCAGGAGCGGCGGCTGGAGCAGCAGCATCAGCAGCTGCAGGAGCGGCAGCTTCAGCAGCATCCTCAGGAACGGTAACGCTCACGACGGACTCTTCGCCATCCATGTCGAGCTCAGCTCCTTCAGGAAGCTTTACATCCTTAGCGAACACCTTGGTACCGTCGGTCAAACCGTCAACGTTGACCACCAAGCGTTCTGGCAAGTTAGCAACGTCTGCACGAACCTTGAGCTCCTGAACGTCAACGAATGCAACAGCAGCGCCCTTTGGAGTACCTTCAACGAAGACTGGAACTTCAACATCAATCTTCTCGCCGGCCTTAACCTCGTAGAAATCAATGTGCTCAACGATGCGCTTAACAGGGTTGCGCTGAACGTCCTTAACAACGGCGATGCGAGATTCATTGCCAAACTTAATAGTGAACAAAGCGTTAGCGTGACGCAAAGCCAAAGTGGTTTCACGCATTGGAAGAGTAACGTGTACTGGTTCAGCACCGCCAGCGTAAAGGCTTGCTGGAATCAAGTTTGCAACACGCAAACGGCGAGCAACGCCCTTGCCGAACTCGTTGCGAACTGCACCTTCGAGAGTAATCTTTGTAGCCATATCGGTCTCCTTATGGTCTGGATAGTTTGTTTGTAAATCCAGCTTCAGGCGCACCGACGCGCCGAAAACCATAAGTGGCATCAGCCCAGTCGATAACGGAACTTTGCCAACTAAATAGCCGACATATTCCCTCGCCAAAGCAACTTTTCTAGTGTAACGACATACAAAGACTTACAAAAAACGCGGCCATTCCAGCAGAACTTCCAGCAGAACTTCCAACATCGATTCCAGCAACGCATACAAAAACAGAACACTGCAATTGCCAATACCGTCAAAATGTTGTCTATTGAACACACAAACGATTATTATGTATATCAGCACTAGGCGCACTACAACCAGTGCGCTTTAACAAGCCGCTTTTGGCATAATGAAGGAGCAAATGTGTCTGTCTTTAACGCACTCCAACAACAAGCATTCAATCTTGCGCGCAAAGCATTACGCATTGGTAGCAATTTCGCACACCCAGTCAGCGATGACCGCACAAGCGAACTAGATTTCGTAAAGGAAGATCAAGACGCCGCAGCAAACAGTCTACTTTCTAAAAATAAGCGTCTTCCACGCGTAGATGAGTGGGGCGCAGAAATGCCAACTACGACGTTCATTGACCCAGAAACTGGCTTGCTTACTACAAAAACAGAAAGCGGCGCTCCATTGGACGAAGGCACGAGTATTTACGACTTGTATGCTGATCGTGCTGCAAGAATGGGCGACGACCCTCTTTATACTTACAAAGAAAACGATGAGTGGGTCACAAAAACCGCCAACCAGTTCCTTAAAGAAGTTAGGGATGCGGCAAAAGGCTTAATGCACTACGGTTTGCGCAAGGGAGATTCCGTTGCGCTTATGTGCAAAACATCCTACGAGTGGGATGTTGCAGATGCTGCGGTTATGGCTTGCGGCGGAATTCTTGCCACTATTTACGACACTGATTCCGCAGAGCAAATTCGAAATATCGTTAATAATTCTGATTCAAGATTCCTTATTGTTGGCACAACAGACATGCGCGACAAAGCAGAAGGCTCTATTGAGGAATGCCCAAGCTTGGAACGAATTATTTGCATAGAAACAGGCGGTTTGGCTGAGCTTCAAGCTTTCGGCTACTCAGTTAGCGACGAAGAGCTTGATGCCAGAATTGACTCCGTAAAGAAAACTGATTTGTGCTCCATTGTGTACACTTCCGGTTCTACTGCCGCACCTAAGGGCGTGGAAATGACGCACGAACACTACTGCACTACAGCATTGAACCTTCCAGTTTACTTGCCAGATTTGCTTAGTGAAAAAGATGGTTCCGTGCTTTTGTTCCTGCCTCAAGCTCACTCTTTTGCTCGTGCAATCAACTATATTGTTGTGGCAAGTAATTTGCGAATTTACATTGCGCAAGGTATTTCTACTTTGATTTCTGATTTGCAGATTGCAAAACCTACGGTTATGATTGTGGTCCCTCGCGTGCTTGAAAAGGTTTATAACGCAGCCTCACAAAAGGCCGGACATGGCGCTAAAGGATTAGCATTCCAAGGCGCAGTGGTTACAGCACAGCAGTATATGAAGGAAGTTCAAGATTTCGGCGACGCAAAGGCTCTTACAAAAGCTCGTCGCACAGCTTACGATCCTCTTGTTTACCGCCCGCTTCGTCAAGCTCTTGGCGGCCGCGCTCGCTGGATTGTTGCCGGAGGCGCACCTTTGGATCCTGAGCTGCTTTCATTCTTCCGCGGCGCTGGCGTGCCTGTTTACGAAGGCTACGGTCTTACTGAAACTACTGCACCATGCGCATTCACTCCTATTGGCGTTCCTTTCCGCGAAGGCTCTGTTGGTATTGCATTCCCAGCTTTTACTTTGCGAATTGCAGCCGACGGCGAGGTGCAAATTAAAGGTAATTGCGTATTCCATAAGTATCACAAAAACGACGAAGCAACTGAAACTTCATTCACTGAAGATGGCTGGTACGCAACTGGCGACTTAGGGCGAATTGACGACGAAGGTATGCTTTATATTACCGGCCGCAAGAAGGATTTGATTATTACTGCAGGCGGCAAGAACGTTGCTCCAGGACCTATTGAAGAAGTGATTAAACGCTGCGAAATTGTGTCACAGGCTCTGGTTCTTGGCGACAAGCGTCCGTTTATTTCTGCACTGATTACTTTGGATGAAGAGACTTTGCGAAATTGGCTTAAGGCTAAGGGTCTTGATTCGAATATGAGCATGGAAGAAGCTTCACATAATGCTGTGGTGCGTGCAGAAGTTCAGAAGTTTGTTGATCTTGCAAACGAGGGCGTCTCTCGCGCTGAATCTGTGCGTAAGTTCATTATTTTACCGGAAGAATTTACTCAAGAAAACGGATTAATGACAGCTTCTATGAAGATTATTCGCCCTCGCGTCATTAAGCATTATGCAACGCTTCTTAATACGCAAATGTATACTTTGCGCAAAAAATAGTTACATTTTTCTGTTAAAAAAAAACTCAGAATTCTTAGAACTGTTCAATGCAGTGATTAGAATGCACAACGTAAGGATTGCTTCCTACACAGAGAAAGAATTGACATGAATAAAAAATATATGAAGTCTATGAAGAAAACCGCTTATACTAATTTTGCGGCAAAGATTACTGCTGCAAGCTTAGCAACAATTCTTGCTGGCGCGTCTATTTCAATGCTTGGATTTGCAGCAAATAGCGCATACGCAAGTGAGTCTAGTTCAGTTACCTCTAGTCAAACAGACAATTCCGCAAAGGATTTCAACTTACAAAGCGATGTAAATAACACTGCTGCTGGTTTCTTTAAGAGCGCAATGCATAATTCTTCTCTTACTCAGGAGCAGCGCGAGGATGCTCGCAATGCTTATGAGACATTACTCGGTAAAATGGATAGGCCAGACTGGTACGACGAAAAAGTGACACTTGGAAAGGGTGATGAGTACCCTGATTCCATTACTCGCTTAAAGAATTCAATATCGTACATGCGAGCAATTAACGAATTCCGTAAGAGCATTGGATTGGAGCCTATGGGCGTTGGCCTGCAGGAAACTGCTTGGGCTATTAACGATTCGTTCTACTCTGCAAACATTGAAGACCATGCTCATTACTACAACTGCTTCGAAAACTTGGCTTGGGCCCAGTATGGCGACGGCACCTACAATGGTGGAACTACTCCGGATACCATGACCGATGCAATGGAACAGTGGATTACGGACGAAAAGAAGATTTACGACGAGTATAAGAATAAGGGCCTCGAACCGCCACATAAAGAAGTTGGCCATTATTTGAACTTTATGAATGGTGACGTTCGCTCTATGGGCTTCACCAGTGGAAACATTAGCGACAAGTACGGCAGCATTGCCACATGGGATGCAACAACGTATGATCCTCGTTTCACTCTTGACGAGTACGAGAAGCTTCTTAACGGTTACATTAATGGCGATTTTGGCTCTTCTAACGATTCTGAAGATTCTGATGATACCAGCAATTCCGAAAGCACCAATAATTCTGACGATTCTGCAACTCCAGAAGTCGATAACACGACTCCTAGCGCAACACCAGACGTTAGTAATGACGCTGTTGACGTGACTTATGCTCCAGATGCGGATTACACTCCTGAAGCAACGGATGTAATTCCATACAATACGTATAATTACGACGCGAATGCTTATACGTATGACACGAACGCCTATACGTATGACACGAATGCTTACGATTACGGCTATAACACAAACGCATATGATTTAACTCCATACGTTGCAAATACGTTCGATACAAACGCTTATACGTATGACGCAAACTCTTACGATTACGGATATGACGCAAACGCCTATACGTATGACACGAACGCTTACGATTACGGCTACGATGCGAACGCTTATACGTACGACGCGAACGCATACGATTACAGCTACGACGCAAACGCTTATACGTATGACACAAACGCATATGATTACGGATATGATGCAAACGCATATACGTACGACACCAACACCTACGATTACGGCTATGACGCAAACGCATATACGTACGACGCAACCGCTTACGATTACGCTTACGATGCGAACGCCTTCGACACCAGCGCTTACAACACTGTTGCCGAAGAGCCAGCTTCTACTAATGATGAAACTGCCAGCAAGCCAGCTGATGCATCGGCCACTGCAAGTGACGAAACTGCTACGCCTGCAGCTACTATCGACACGCTACTTCAAGTAGTTCCTGCAGATAAGTAGAGTGCAGTATAGTATATTTATAATTTAATAAAATATTAAAAAGTGACGCAGCATAATTTTAATGTTGCGCCACTTTTTAGTGTCAAGGCAACTTGATTACCCCCCCCCGTGAAGAATATAGTATAATATGTAACCAAAGTGCGAATTGTAAGACTCGCATTAGTGCTTGCACTTGCAGTTCGCGAACAAAGTAGTTAAATTCCTTAATTCGAGAGAAGGGTTAATTATGAACGCAAAGCTTGCAGTTGCAATCTCTTTGGGCGCCAGCTCCCTTGCATTTTTCGGAATGGCAAATGTGGCAAACGCCGCTACTGATCCAGCATCTAATTCGCCAACTGGCACTTCTAATCCTCCTGTAGTGAATCAGGGAGAAAGCACTGTAGATAAAGCCAAAAAAGAAGCTGATAAAGTTATCAATGATGCTAACGAGCAGAAGAATACGGTTACTGAGGAAGTTAATGAGGCTGAAAACGAAGTTACTAATGCTAACAGCGAAGCCACTGATGCTAACAAGGAAGTAACTAAAGCTCAGACTGAATTAGAAAACAAGAAAAAAGAAGAGACAACAGCCGAAGAGCAGAAAACTGCAGCCGAAAAGGAATTAGCAGGAAAGCAAACTGAGGTAGATAACGCCAACAAAGATGTTGCAAATAAGCAAAAATTGTTCGAGGGAGCACAAACAGAACAGAAAGATGCTGAAAATACTCTGAATAAAACCACCAACGAAAAAGCTTCAGTTCAAGGCGAGCTTGATGCTGCAAAGGAAAACGTTCAAAATAAAACAACAAAACAGACTCAAGCTGGAAAAAACCTAGAAACTGAAACAGGTAATCTGAAAACCGCCAATACCAATCTTGAACAAGCTGAGCAGGATAAGCAGCAGGCTCAGGATCACGCAACTCAGCTTTCTGATGTAGCAACTCAAAAAGAGAATGAACACAAAGAAGCCGAGCAAGCTGTAACGGATAATGAAAACCAGCAGAATGAGAAGACCAACGAAATAAATCGTTTGAAAGATAATAAACCTGCAGACGAAGATCCGAATGTAAAGAAGCTCGAGGGCGAAGCGGATCAAGCTCATAATGCTTATACTGCAGCTCAAAGCGAAGCAGACGCAAAAGCTCAGGAAGCTCAAAAAGCTACTACTGACATAACAACTAAGCACACAGCATTAACTAATGCAGAAGATAAGTTGAAGGAAAACAGCGATGCTAATAGGCTTAGCGAAGCAGAAAAGGCTGTGAAAGAGGCTAAAAAAACTGCCACAGAGGCTGCCGCAAAGGATCCTTCTACCACTAAGGCAAATTTTGAAAACTTCTTGGAATATGTAATTAGCAAATACAATAATGCAAGTTCAGCGGAAGATAAAGCTCTTCTTGAAGATGCTAATCGTGCCAAGAAGATTCTACGTGGTGAAAAAGTTGAAATCACAAAGACAGTAGGTGATGGAGATAAACAACAAAACGTTGTTGACCGTATTATAGAAGTTCCTATGTGGTATAAGGATCTTGTGAAACTTGGTAAAGTTGGCGGCGCAGATTCATTAGAAAACATGAAGGAAGCCGCAACATATTACGATGCACTAAACAAGCTACGCAGTGAAGACAGCAAGCAAAACAGTAGCGCTAATGGTGCAGCTTTAGGCAATATAAACGTGAGATTAAGCTTAATCGCAGAAGGCATTGTAAACTCATTCTATTCTGCAGCACATAAAGATCACTCTCAAAATCACCCTGGATATAACGGGCATACAGTTATGGAAACCAACCCATACAATGCTAATGAGAACCTTGCGTGGGGCAATTATGATGGCGACAGTAATGACCATAAAGCTACTACTTACGACAATTGCAGCGTAATGGGAAACGGCAACACATCTTGCAGCATTGATTCTGAATCTAAGTATAACGCTCTTAGCGGCTGGTACACGGTTGAAAAGGAGCGCTACGACAAAGCTGTTGAAGGAATATTCGTAACTGGCAAGAGTAACAATAGGAAAGAACATAAGCTTTCCGAAGCAGGTAAGAAAGCTCTTAGGGAGCATCGTTATGATTTAAATGCATATATGGCGCAAACTCCAGACCTTGCATTTTTCGAAAACGCTGAAGACAATAATGCAAAATTCACTCATATCTTCATTGAGTCTATTGGCCACTACACAAGCTTTGCAAACAAAAGCATTACTGCTGGAGGATTTGCTGAAAGTGATTTGTATCTAAATCAACTATTCAGTAAAGAAGGTGCACCTAGTGGCGAATATTATCCTGGAGACATAGCAGTATGGCATGGAAGTGATGAATCTTCGATTAGCGTTGAAAAGTACAAACAGCTTCTTGGCGATTATGAAAATCAGTTAGGCGAAACGGCAAAATCGCAACCAGAAAACGTTGAAGCCCTGCAAAAGTTGAATGCTGAAGCAAACGTTGCAAATTATAATTTGTTTGCTAAAAAGTATGAGCTTCGCAAAGTGCATTACGACTTGAACATGAGCGATGCGTCAAATTTGGGCGATGAAGATAAAGACCGCTCCAATGACGGTCTTCAAGATCAGGAAAAAACTAAACTTGAAGAAAAGAAAGAAAGCTTAACCAAAGCGAAAGATGAACTAAGCAAAGACATAAAGGATGTAAAGGATGGACTCGACAAATACGAGAAGAACCCTCAATATCATTGGGAATCTGGTGCTGAAGATAGCTATAACCACAATAAGAATGTGTATCTCCCATGGGCTGAAAAGAGATTAGCACAATATACTAGTGAACTTAGCACAATTGAAAGCAATATAAGTAAACTCAACACGAGCATTAGCTCTGCAAACGAAAAACGTACAGCTATTGAAGCTTTGGAAAAGAATATTGCCGAAGCATCGAAGAACTTCAATAAAGCTATTAATGATTCTGCTGCTGCGAATAAGGCAAAGGAAGAGGCTGCTAAGAAGGCTGAGGAGCTGAGGAAAGCTTGGGAGACTCTTAATAAAAAGTATGAAGATGCTAAGCAGGCGGCTCAACAAGCTGCTCAGCTAGGTGAAAAAGAGCGCACTGAGAAGATTCAGAAGCTTCAGGGCGAGCTTGAAAAGTTGCAAACAGCTGCAACAAAGTTGAGCGAAAAGGCTAAAACTACAGAGCAAACTGCCAAAGCAGCACGCACTGCTGCCAAGACACAGCAAGCAAAAGTTGATGGCGAATTTACTACTGCTGTTAAAACCGCTCAAGCCAATTTTGATAAAGCAACTGAAGCTGTTGCACGTGCTGAAGCTGCAAAAACTAAGGCTAATCAAGAGCTTAAAGAAGCTGAAGCAAAGGTAACTGCTCTGAATGAAAAGATTGCTAAGCTTGAAGCTCAGATTGAAACTGAGAATCAGAGTGTTAAAAATGCTAAAGCCAAAGCTAAGGGTGCGCAGACTGCTCTTGATGGCGCTAAGTCAACTCAAAGCACAGCAACAAACCAACTTAAGGCACTGAAAGAAAAAGCCCAAAAGGCTGAGGAAACAGTTAAAACTACAAAGGCTGCTGTTAAGACTGCAACCGATGCTGTTGTTGAGAAGGTTAAGGCTGCTCAAACTGCTGTAGCAAACGCTCAAGCCAAGGTTCAGCATGCTCAAGAAGTTGTAGAAAACGCAAAGACTACTATTGCAAATATTCAGCAAACTGTTTCTACTGCTAAAGCAACATTTGAAGCAATAGCTAATACTGACGAAGCAGCTAAGACTGAATATGCTAAAAAGTTTGGCGACGCAATTAACGGTCTCAATGCTTTCACGGGTGAACTAGGCAATAAAGCTAGCGCACTTACTTCTACCGCTTCAACGCTTAGCACATCTGCAAACAGTCTTTCTAAGACTCTTGCACAAGTTGCACCAGAGCAAGTACAACCTGTTGAACCACCTGCACCTGTTGAACCACCAGTGGTACCAACTCCTCCGGCACCTGTCGTGGATGATAATGTGCCATCCGGTGGCGCAGGCTCGCAAAATGAAGACGATAACTTGCCTGGAGGCGGAGCATCTGGTGAAGACACCTCCAATTCCGGCACTGGAGTAAACACTGGTTCCGAAAACGAAGCCGATGTTAATACTAATGCTGGCAACGGCACATATGATGTAAACAATCCATATGCGAACATTCCAGGCTTTGACTATAATGCATACGACTATAATGCGTATGATCCGAATGCGTACGACTATAGCAACTATGACTATAGTTCGTACGAATTGCCAAACTACAATCTGCCAGATGTAAGCTCCTACGACTACAGCGCGTATGAATTGCCAAGCTACGACTATAGTTCGTACGAACTGCCAAGCTACAATCTGCCAGATGTAAGCTCTTACGACTACAGCTCGTATGATCCAAGCGTGTACAACGCCGACTCTTACGACTATAGCTCATACGAACTGCCAAACTACGACTACAGCGCGTACGAACTGCCAAACTACAATCTGCCAGACGTAAGCTCCTACGACTACAGCGCGTACGATCCAAATGCTTACGACTATAGTGCGTACGATCTAAGCGATTACAGCAGTCTGTTGCAAGATTACAATTCGGCAACTGTGAACAATTCAGAAGAAGCAAACTATGACTTTACAGTGCCAAATAGCACTTACGTAATGCCGGAGTATGATTTTGATTATTTGAATTATCTCAATAATTTCGAATATTACAATAACACATTCAATTACGATGTGGCCACCGCTGATTACGACGCTAATAATGGTTACGACGCTAATAATGCTGAATCTTCCAACGAAGATAGCTACTCATTATGGCAAAAACTATTTGGCTGGCTGTACAAAGCTGAATAAAGCTAACTGAATAAAGCTAAAAGGCTAAACAAGTGGCGCAACGGAAATAAACCGCTGCGCCACTTTTATATATTCTAAGAACACTCAAATAAACGCTTACGCAAAAACTTAAACAATAAAGCTTACGCAATAAAAAGCTTACAATAAAAAGCTTACGCAATAAGAATAAATCTTAATCAATAGCCAAATTAGAATCCTAAGCGCTCAAGCTTCTTCGGGTCACTCTGCCAACCCTTAGCAACCTTCACGTGCAATTCAAGCACTGCTTTAGTGCCAGTAATGCGATTCACTGCCGTGCGTAAACGTTTCTTTACGCGAACTAAATGTTCCGCACGATGCCCAATAATAATCGGCTTTTGAGAGTCTCGCTCAACATATACGGACACAAGCACGTGAGCTTTGTTGTCGTCGTACTGCGTGTCATCATCCCCACTCGGGTACACAATGTCGTCAACAACTACTGCCAAAGAATGCGGAAGCTCATCGTCCAACTCTTCCAAAAATGCGCCACGAATTAGCTCCGCAATCATATCTGACGGGCTTTCCTCACTAAGCTGATCTTCCGGATACATTTGAGGACCTTCTGGCAGATTATCAATCAAAACCTTTTTAACCTCGTCAACATTGTCGCGTTCCAGCGCACTTACAGGCACAATATCCGTAAAATCAGCAAATTGCTGAATTTCAAGCAAGTGAGATACCAATTCATCTCGGCTTAACGTGTCAATCTTCGTAACAATGCCAATAAGAGGAACTTTCCAAATCCAGTTTCCAGACGCGTCTTTTTTGGCAAAATCGGAGCGAAGTCGACTTAAAATTCGTCTGTCTCCCGGACCAATCTCCTGGTCTGCTGGAAGCAAAAATGCTATGGCATCAACGTCTGAAAGAGACTCGTCAACAATATCGTTTAAGCGCTGTCCAAGAAGAGTTCGCGGTCGGTGAATACCTGGCGTATCAACCAGAACCATTTGCGCATTTTCTGTAGTCACAATTCCGCGAATTGCCTTGCGGGTAGTTTCTGGGCGGGATGACGCTATGGCGATTTGCGTACCAATAAGAGCATTCATAAGCGTTGATTTTCCAACGTTTGGCCTACCTACTACTGCAACGAATCCGGAGCGGTAGCCGTGAAAATCGGGAGCTTGGATTGTTGCGTGCGTAGATTGGTCGAGATTCGCAAACATCTCGTCGTCGAAATCGGCTGCGTCATCAACTTCGTTTTCTTCGTTCATATCGTTTACATCGTTAATATCGTTCACGTTTTGCCTTCCAGTTTTTTACTTTAGATTATTTACTTTAGATTATTTACTCTAGTTTTTTTACTTTAGATTATTTACTTTAATTACTCACCTATTTAAGCAAATTCGTTTGCTTCATAGTGCTTGCTTGTTTAAGTGCATTAGTTTGCTTACTTTCAAGCGCCTTTTCCGAATGCTTCTCCGAGCCACCACTTTCAGCTTGCTCGTCTTTAGGTTCCTCAAGTCCCTTAACATCGCGCTCAACCAAAATAGTTGACACCTTCTTACGCCTGCCAGCTGAATCCACAGCCGTTAATTTCAGTCCGCGCGTAACCGCACTAGAGCCAACAATCGGCACGTTACCAAGCAACTTAGTAAGCAAACCAAACACAGTATCAACATCGTCTTCGTCAATATGAACTTCAAAAATATCTTCCAAATCCGCAATCGGCGTTCGCGCAGGCATCTTCCACACGCCCTCGCTAACTTCTTCCGGATCCGCATGCTGCGTGCGATCGTGCTCATCTTCCAACTCGCCCACAATCTGCTCAATAGCATCCTCAATCGTCACCAACCCAGCAATACCGCCGTATTCGTCAACCACAACGGCCACATGCTGTCGAATTCGCTGCATTTCATGGAATAAATCATCAACCGGCTTCGACTCCGGCACAAGCATAGGATCACGGCTAATCGTATCAACAGCTCTTGTAGAAGCCGCAGGATTAAACACCGTAGCGCGCACAGCATCCTTCAAATATGCGACGCCAACTAAATCGTCAACAGAATCGCCAATAACCGGAACGCGAGAAAATCCTGAACGAGAGCATAATTTCAGGAAATTTTCCAGAGTTTCGTCGCTTTTTACGCAAATCATGTCGGTTCGAGGAACCATGATTTCGCGGGTCAAAGTGTCCGAAAGAGTGAGCACATTGCGCATCATTTCCGAAACTTCAGGATCAAAATCGTTCGCCTCAACAAGACGGTCAATACTAGCCTTCGCCTGGTCAAGCTGAATATCCTCCAAAGCTTCGTCGTCAGAAAGATCCGAATGCTTCTTTCTTGAAGCAACATCCGCATCTCCAGCAATACGAACCAAAGGATTAATCGCAATAGCAATCGACACAATGCGCGAAAGCCGCATCAGCTTAGCAACAGGCTGAGCAGCACCAACAGAACGCGGGCGCACAAGCATAGAAATCACAGCAACAATTACAGAAACCACAACGCCAACAACAAGAGTCACCCAAAGTGGAGCGCCAAAAAACGCAACCAACGCAGCCACCAGCACGCCATCAAGCACATTACAAAGCACGCGCACAAACGCACAAGCTCCAGAAGTTGCGTAGCGGTCGGCAATAAGATTCTTTACACGGTGAATCCTTGAAATTCTGCGCATACGAACTATTGCGCTAGTTTCGTCATCGTGAGTTTGCGCCTCGATCATAAGATTGTTCAAGCTTGCGCGCGTAACTCTAGGAACCGCACCTTCTGCGGCAGCCATGGCAAGAGACAACCACACCAGAAGTATTGCCAACACTAGTAGCGCAGCCAATCCCAGCCACACATGCAACGGCAATTCTGGTACCGATATATTCGTAAAGATATTTGTAAAGAAACCTTTAATATATTCCATAATTATGCTCTTAGCGCACTTTTGCTACCAATTACTAGTTTTCTAATTTCGCTACTTCTTTTTATTTTTTCCGCTTTTTGCATCATGTTCAGCGTCGTAACGTTCAAGCTCGTTCACAGCATCTTCCGGAAGCGTTGCGTCATACAATTCTCCCGAACGCGCAGCAAAGAAAGTGAGCAAAAGCTGCCGTTGCAAGCCAAACATTTGCTTTTCTTCTTCAGGAGTTGTGTGATCGTAGCCAAGCAAATGCAAAATTCCGTGAATACTGAGCAGAAGCATTTCTTCCATAGTGCTATGACCTGCAGCAAGCGCCTGCTGTTGCGCAACCCACGGGCAAATCACCAAGTCACCAAGCATGCCTTCGGAAACTTTGTCATCGCTACCAGGAGTAAGCTCGTCCATTGGAAAACTCATAACGTCGGTTGGGCCTTCCAAGTTCATCCAACGCTCATGCAAGCAAGCAATTGGCTCCGGGTCAACGAAAGTGATTGACAAATCGGAGTGCGTGCTCACCTTCATTTGCTGCAACACCCACATGCCAAGATCGGAGAAGATTTTAGCGTCGATTTGCCACACGGTTTCGTTCATGACTTCAATGCTCATGATTATTTGTTATTCCTCTCGCAGTTTTATTATTTCAGCGCCGCCACTTACTTTAGATTTTGCGCAAAATACGTAATTTTGCACGATTTATAAGCTGCCTTCTACCAGCTTTTCGCCAGTAAGCACATGAGCGTGAACGTGGAATACTGTTTGACCAGCGCCAAGACCCGTGTTAAAAACAAGCCTGTAATCTCCATTAAACGCATCGTTAGCAATATTTTGTGCAACGCCAGCAATATGAGCCAAAGTTTCAGGAGATTTGCTAGCAAGCTCAGCAACATTCTTATAATGATTTCGCGGCACGATTAACACATGCACTTTTGCCTGCGGATTAATATCCTTAAACGCAACAACCGAATCATCCTCGTAAACTTTGCTACTTGGAATTTCGCCGGCAATAATCTTGCAAAAGATGCAGTCTGGCTCAGTATTGTAAGTGATATCACTCATGGTTTCTCCCCTATTCGCTACTAAATGAAATCAATGCCTTAAGCCAAAAGCAATCGGCACACTACCTACTATTTTACACAAACTTGCGCATTTTATTTATGATTTTTGCACTATTCGTATCGGCCTAAAGCGCGCGAAAGAAGCGAAAGTGCCACAGGTCCTGCTGTAGATGCGCGCAAAATATTACTACCCAAAACGCAACTTTTAGCTCCAGCGTCAACAAACATCGAAACTTCGTCGTCACTAATTCCGCCTTCTGGACCAACAAGCACGTAAACTGTGCGCTCCTTGCCATCATCCAGGCAGCGCTCAGTAAGAGTGTTTACAGCTTGCTCGATTTGACTCCAGCAGTCGGTTGCATCCTGATGCAATACCACTACTAGGTTTCCGTAAACGCATGCACGCCTACATATTGCAACAATCTGCTTGCTGGACACGCATTCCTGAAGCTCCGGCATCCACGCCCTTCGAGACTGCTCGGTAGCAGCCTGCAACACCTGGTTCCAACGCTTGTCCGTGCGGCCAGGTTTCCACTTTGCAATCGAACGATCCGCACACCAAGGAATCACTTCATCCACGCCAATTTGCGTAGCCATGTCGATTGCTTGCTCATCGTGGCCGGTTTTTGCTAAAGCCTGCACAAGCGCAAGACGCGTAGTGCGGCGAGCTTCGCGAGTGAACGCGCCAACTCGAACTAAACCATTTTCCGCATCCGTAACAGTTGCGTGAATTCGCAAGCCTTTGCCGTCGGAAAGCTGCAAAGCGTCGCCTTCTGCCAATCGCATAGCGGATATTGCGTGGCGTTTTACGCTGGAAGGAAGCGTAAGCGTCCATCCTTCCTCTATCCCATCCGCAAGCACGGGAGCATTATCGTGGTCAGTATCTAGCAAAAATAAAGCGTCAGTCATAATCTCAAGCCTAACGAGAGGAGCAAGACAAACTTCAAAAACAGTAATCAAGCTACAAGTTTTTGCGCTCGTTCACGAGTGTGGTAAGCTGCCAAATTTCTTCGCCGACGTCAATTCCGCGCGGACACCTTCTTGAGCACGCACGAACCGACTGGCACGCGCTAATACCGTCGCTACTATCTACTAAATCAAGACGATGCTCAGTTTCGTTATCTCTGGAATCGTAAATAAAACGCGCCGCGTTAATCAAAGCCGCAGGCCCCATAAACGCCTCGCCGCCGGCGTAAATTGGGCATATTCCTTCGCAAGCTCCGCACATAATGCAGTTACTTAAAAGCTCAAACTTTTGTAACTCTTCAGGATGCTGCAAAAACTCAATAAGCTTGAATCTTCCTTCGGCATTCCGCACAGAAACGTCTGCTGCTTGTAAATAAGGTTCTAAACGTTTTATTTGCGAAACCATAGGTGAAAGATCGCATATAAGATCGCGCTGAACTGCAAATCCGGCTAACGGCGCAAGCTCGATAATGCCAAAACTGCCATTATTTTGAGCTGCAGTTTCCTTAGATTCTTGCAGTAAATTTGGTAATTTTGCTGGTTGCTCTCCGCTGCTTGCCGTGCCGGTCTTTCTAAATCCGCGCGATTGAACGTTATTATTTATTTCGGGACGTGCGTTCGCGCCTATTGTTGCGCTGCATAGTAGAGTTGGCATGCCGTTTACGTTTGCAGCGTCGGAACCACACACGCCGTGACCGCAAGAGTAGCGAAAAGCTAAAGTTGGGTCGATTGTGCGCTTAATAGTTAGCAAGCAGCTAAGAATAGTATCCGTGGAACGAACGCGCAAACTGTAATCTTGAACCCAATGCTTGCCTTGAATGCGTTTTATAGATTGAGAGGAAGATTCAGCCGTACTATTTTCTTTTTCTGCAGAATCTACTTTTGCAAAAGGATTACTACGCTTTTTTCGAGCGAAAGGACTTTCGTGGCGCTTTCGCACAGTTTTCGTAGCGTCTTCAGAATTTTGTGCATCTGTGCATGGCGTAAAGCGGGATATACGCAAGGTAACAAGCGCAGTGTTATTGCGAAGCTCATTACTCATTGCGCGTTACCTCCAAATACGTACTACTACAGTTTGCCACAATACTTGCACAGGACTGAACCGATTGCGTCGTTATTCATTCATGTGGATATTCGTGTGGTAGAGATTTGAGATTTTTCGCACTGAACGAAGGCGGACGTCAGAGCCGAAGGCTGCTGACAAGCCGAGCGAAGAAGAAAAATCGAAAAATCTCTGCGATAAGACACGGTTATTAACGATTAAACACGCAGAGTTTGGGGGATTTCTCTACGAGAACTAAAAGAGGACTGAGGAAGCAACATTCTTTAAAGAACAAAGCAGACACAAAAAGCCTTTAACAGTCAGAGCGACGAAGGACGGGACGTTCGAGGAGAGAAATCCCACAAAACTCGCGCCACAGCAAACAAGTTGCAATATAAACTTATACGCAACTGTAAAGAAAATGTCGTTTCCTAGCGAGATTTCGTTATTTTTTATACACGACTGTAAAGAAAATGTCACTTTCGCTTAAAATGCAGCTCGGCTAACAACTTAATTAGTACCGGACGCAATGCGCACGGCTTCCAGAGGGTCGTCCGTAATAGCAAACAAGTGCGGGTCGAGCGAAGAAATCAATCCACGACTCGTTACAGTAGACTGCAACCAGTCAATTAAGCCTTTCCAATATTCAGTTCCAAAAAGCACAACCGGCACGCGAGCAACCTTATGCGTTTGCACAAGAGTTAAAGCCTCAAACATTTCATCCATTGTGCCAAAACCACCCGGGCACACAATAATTGCCGAAGAATACTTCATAAACATGGTTTTACGCACGAAAAAATACCTAAACTGCATACCGAGGTTAATCCACTGATTCAAACCCTGCTCGTGCGGAAGCTCAATACCCAAACCAACCGAAGTGCCGCCAGCCTCCGCAGCACCACGATTCGCAGCCTCCATAATTCCAGGACCACCACCAGTTATAACCGCAAAACCGCGTTTTACAAGCTCCGCACCCATTGTGCGCGCAGCTGCATACTCCGGCTCGTCATCTTTTATACGAGCAGAGCCAAAAACGCTAACAGCCTTACCCAAGCCAGCAAGAGCATCAAAACCGTCAACAAACTCAGCTTGAATACGAAGCGCACGCCACGGATCAGCACTTCGCCAATCCCACTTACTATCTGCTTCTGTATTAGTGCCATTTACAGTCTGCTGATTATCTTTACGAAGTAGCGTTTCTGTAGTGCTTTCTTTAGGAATCATAGATCCACGCATAAGCACAGAACCACGATGATACGTGTTATTCCACGGAGGAATTTCGCCAGAGAAATCTCCCTGATCTTTACTCATAACCACACTACTCCTTGTAAAAAATTCCAAAGATATTTATTAAAGACGAAGCATACTAAAACTAATCTTCAACATCGTCTAATACTTCTTCCATGTGTCTAGATTGCATAGAAAGCAAGAATCCAGCAACGCCGGCCGCAACAATAGAAGCTACAAGAACGCCAAAACGCGCTTCTGCAGACAAATCTGCATCCGAGTACGCAAGAGAAGCAATAAGCAACGACACCGTAAAACCAATTCCGCATGCGCACGCAGTTGGCAGCAAATCTACCACGCGAAGATCGTCCGGAACTTTTAACCCTAACAATTTCTTCGACAACCAGGCAGTTATCATAATTCCCAAAGGTTTTCCAACAACAAGCGCAATAGTTATTGCAATAAGAATTGGAGATAGCAGCAGTTCCCAAGTGAGCGTTTCAAAATGAACACCTGTTGCAAAAAGCGCAAAAATAGGCAACGCAACTAGAGCAGACACAGGCTGTATCTTTTTGCGGTAACGCTCCGCACGAAGCGTTTTTTCACCGTGAACTAAGTGTGCAGGAGTAAGAAGACCAACCATTACACCAGCCAAAGTTGGGTGCACGCCAGCTTCATACATCATTACCCAGGCAACAATGCCAACTATTGCCACAAGCGGCCACGGAATATGCTTAAGTCTTACCAAAGTAGTCCAAATAAGACCACAAATAACTACGCCCACAAACCAGTACCATGCGTTTAGAGAAGAGAAGAATACCGCAATAAGCGCAATTCCAAGCAAATCGTCAACAGTTGCAAGAGTCATAAGGAACGCGCGCAAAGCATGAGGCAAAGTTTTTGCGAATAGTGCAAGAACCGCAAGAGAAAAAGCTATATCTGTTGCTGTTGGAATTGCCCAACCTGCACGAACCATGTCCAAAGTCGGTAAAGCACCGGAAGTAAGACGCATAATCTCCTGCCCTGCATGGAGTTCTGAAAATACGGTTACTGTAGCAACAAAAAGCAAAGGTGGCATAATCATTCCACCTACTGCGCAAATCATTGGCATTGCAGCGGCGCGAGGGTCCGAAAGGGAGCCTGCAATAAGCTCATGCTTCAAATCAAGACCAACAGAGAGGAAGAAAATAGTAAGCACACCATCCTGCACCCAGTGACTAATTGACATGTGAATATTAGTAAAAGGAATGCCAATATGCGTATGCGAAACCGCCTCAAAAATTGGCGCAGTTACAGGAATATTAGCAAGGAGAAGGCCAGTAAGCGCAAAACCAAGCATGATTAAGCCCGAAATGCGCTCATTATCAGCGATATTGCAAATTATTCTCCAACTACGTCGTAACATGCTGTAAGCATCTCCTCCCCTAAGCTATTTGCGTACAAGTGTAAAAATATAAATTTACACCTTTTTTAGTATAGCCGAGAGGGATAAACCGAGCGCGTTTCATACAAACAAAAAAACGCGGGCAAAAGCTCCGCGTTCAACTTGTGCGCCAGACAGGATTCGAACCTGCAACCTTCTGATCCGTAGTCAGATGCTCTAATCCGTTGGGCTACTGGCGCATGTTTTCCGGCCTCAAGGAACTCGTCCTTGTTTCCGGCAACTTGACTAATATACAACCATCTTCAGTAAAACACAAACCCCGGCGTGTCGGCCGGGGTTTTGCGCTATTAAATAAAAGATTTCCAAGCGAAAGCAAACGAAAAGACGAAAGCAATCATAAGCAAACGCAGCTCGCATAAACACGCACGTTCACGCACGTTCACGCACGCATATGCGAAAATCAGCTCCTACTATTTCGATGCTCAAGAACTTCATCAACGATTCCGTAAGACTTCGCATCCTGAGCAGTCAAAATAGTATCAACCTCAATATCCTTACGGATACGCTCAATATCCTGACCAGTATGCTTGGCAAGAGTTGATTCCAACCATTCACGCAAACGGAGCATTTCCTTAGCCTGAAGCTCAATCTCAGTTGCTTTACCAAAATCTTGACCCATTGCAGGCTGGTGTATAAGCACACGAGCATTAGGAAGAATCATTCGTTTACCAGGAGCGCCTGCAGCAAGCAAAATAGCAGCAGCAGAAGCCGCCTGACCCAAACAAACCGTTTGAACATCCGGACCAATATACTGCATTGTGTCATAAATTGCAGTCATAGCAGTCATGGAACCACCAGGAGAATTGATATACATCATAATGTCGCGTTCGCTATTCATGCTTTCCAACACCAAAAGCTGAGCCATAATATCGTCAGCAGAAGTGTCGTCAACCTGAACACCCATGAATATAATGCGATCCTCAAACAGTTTCGTATAAGGATCCTGCGTCTTTAAGCCATAAGGCGTTTGCTCACCAAACTGCGGCAAAATATAACGATTAGTAAAACGCTGAGCGGAAGCAACACCGCCGAAACCGGCTAAACGCTCAGCACGCGCCACAAACTTCGCTTCTTCACTTGCCATAAGTTACTCCTCACCTCGCATAGAAGCAGGAGTGGTAACGATTTTATCTACGAAACCATACTCCAACGCCTGTTGAGCTGTAAACCAATGATCATACTCGTTATCTCGGTAAATCTCCTCCACCGTATGACCAGTCTGCTTTGCAGTCAATTCAGAAAGCGTTTTCTTCATATCCATAATAAGTTCAGCATTAATACGCACATCTGTAGCAGTACCACCAACACCGCCAGAAGGCTGATGCATGAGCACGCGAGCATGAGATGTAATAAAACGCTTACCAGGAGTTCCAGAACTAAGAAGGAACTGACCCATTGAAGCTGCCATGCCGACCGCAATAGTTGCAACATCTGGTTCGATTAGCTGCATAGTATCGTAAATCGCCATACCGGCGGTAATAGAGCCACCCGGCGAATTAATATACAACCAAATATCCTTCTTAGGATCTTCTGCAGCAAGCATCAGCATCTGAGCGCAGATGACATTAGCGTTCTCGTCTTTTACTTCAGACCCCAACCAAATAATGCGATCTTTTAATAACCGGTTAAAAATAGGATCGGTTGGGGACGCCGCTTCAGCCTGTTCCATCACGGGAGAAGTTGTAAAAAGCTCAGTCACATTATCTCCTTACCATAAATCAGTATTACTAGATTATCGTGTGCGCGTGACCGTAAAGCAAAAACGCGAAATAAAGTACTCAACACAATTAGCTACGCAACTAGACACAATCACAGCAAATAGCATAAGAAGAAGTAATGCAAACTGTGCGTTTACTAATTCAGCAACTAAAAGCCACGCCATAATCGGAGCCTTCCTGGAAGCTGCAAGTAAAGAAGCAGCGCCAATAATAGCTACAGAAATCGCAGAAACTTGCGAAATATCAAAAGTTGAGGAGAAAGCAGTGTATAAAATCGCGCCAAAGCAAGCGCCAGTTGAAATACTCGGCTGCAGAACGCCGCCGGAAGCGCCATATCGCAAAACAAGAAAAGTAACAACCATTTTCATTATTGCAAGAATCAGCAAAATATTCATAATATTCGGAACAGATGCCACAAATGGAAAACTAGATACAGAAAACGCAAGTTGAGAAAGCGACCTACCGTTCCCCATAATATGCGGAAACCAGCAAGCAGCAATACCAATAATTAAGCCTGATACAGGCATCAAACAAAGCATTTGCATGCCACGCAAAGCATGAGTGCGACACCAAATAATACCCAAGCGAAAAACGTAACCAACTAAGCCGCACACTGCACCAACAGCAACAGCTAAAGCACAAATTTGCCAAGAAATAGCGCAAGAAAATTGCGGAATATTGTAGTAGCTAGAATGATGCAATAAAAATTCAACAACAAACGCCGAAATATAATTCATAACAAGAGCAAAAGGCAAGCAATGCAAGCGCTCAGAACGCGCAATATTCTTAACTACATTAACTACTACAGAACCATTTTCGCGATTTAGCCACGAATAAAAACCAAAACCTTGAGTTTTATTGAGCAAGCCTAACGAAAGCACGGTGCCAGCTAAAGGCGCGTGATACACTGCAGCCAATCCAGCGCCTGCAGCAGACGCAACTAGTATGCGCTGGGCTTTAGCAGACAAGTGAAAAATGCGGCTGTAACGCTGAGCAATCATTGCAGCTAACTCTCGCGGAGCTACTTCCCTACCGATTGAAATTCCAGAACCGACAATGCCGATTTGCAGCAAAACGTGTGCGATAGTAGAAAAAATTGGCATTTTGCTTCCGCTAACAGCTTGCGGAATAGTGACGATTCGAGGAGGATTCTCTCTTTTGCGCAACAAATACCACGCTACTGCAGCAATAGTCATCGCGATTGTGCAAGATAGCACGTAGCGATACCACGGAAGAGCAGAAAATACAGTTTTTTCGGCAGATTCGATTGAACCAAAAGCAAGATATTGTACTGCGTAAAAAATAAGCGTAAGAACTGTTGCACCTAAGCCGGTAAGAATACCAAGAACAATGGAGGCTGCAGCAAAACGCGCTACTCGAATTGCGAAATTAAGCAAGCCGCCAAATCTGCAACGAGCTTCAATCTTCGTTTCGGTACTACTGTCCATAACTTCTCGCAATTCTTAAGATTTACAGAGATTGTTCCTCGATTAGCCAATTAAATTATAAAATAAGACCCAGCAGAATGATAATCACTGCTAGGTCTTATTTTTAGCTTTATTTACAGCTTTATTTACAGCTTGATTTATAAATTCTACCGAAGTAATAGCGAATTAATTACTTGTTAGAAGTAAGCTCGTCAGCAACAGCTGCTGCCTTAGCTGCAGCCTCTACGCTTTCATCTTCGTCGTCGTCCTCGGTCAAGAATGCGCTCAAGTCAACAGCCTCACCGCCGGAAACGAACTTTACAGCGCGCATACCAGCAAGCAAGCCCTTAGAGCGAGCAACTTCCTGCACTGCGGAACCAAGCTGACCATTATTCACGATAGCGTTAATGAACTGGTTTGGATCCATGCCGTACTGCTGTGCAACAGAAACCAAGAAGTTGGTAACATCAGCCTGGGAAACAGAAACGTCCATCTGCTCAGCCAAAGCATCGAGAACCATCTGGTCACGAAGCTCCTTTTCAGCAGACTTCTGAGCTTCTTCCTTCTGCTCCTTAGTGGCCTTTTCTGGATCTGGAGTCATGCCCTTCAAATGCTCGGCAACAGACTTATCCAAAACACCCTTTGGAACAGGAATCTCAACTTCTTCCTGAAGCTTTGCAAGGAATGCGTCACGAGCATTAGTGGCCTGACGACCTTCAGCTGCCTGCTCGCAAGCCTTGCGAACATCTGCCTTCAACTCATCCAAAGTGTCAAACTCTGAAGCTTCCTTAGCGAACTCATCATCAAGTTCTGGCAATTCCTGAGTCTTTACAGAATTAACCTTAACCTTAATCTGAGCCTTTTCGCCCTTATGCTTACCGGATTCCAAAGCACCTTCGAAAGTGGTTTCTTCTCCTGCAGAAAGGCTATCCAAAGCCTCATCCAAGCCGTCAAGCAACACGCCGGAACCGATTTCGTAGCTTACGCCTTCCTGAGCGTCAACAACTTCATCGTTAATGCGAGCTTCCAAATCAATATTGGTGAAGTCACCCTTAGAAGCTGGACGATCAACACCCACCAAAGTAGCAAAGCGCTGGCGAAGACCCTCTAAACGAGCCTCAACGTCCTTGTCTGAAACCTCTGGCTTCTCAACTTCAATCTCAACGCCCTTAAACTTGTTCAACTTGAACTCTGGACGACGCTCAACGGTAACAACAAACTTAAGCTTTGCGTCATCATCGTTGGAAGTTGGAACTTCCTGAACATCGAACTCTGGCTGATCCATCGGGCGGATCTTCTTTTCTTCCAAAGCCTTAGAATAAAGCTCTGGTACAGCGGAATTAACGGCTTCACCGGCAACAGCTGCGAAACCGACGCGCTGATCTACAATCTTGCCTGGTACATGTCCCTTACGGAAACCTGGTACATTAATTTGCTTAGCAATCTCTTTACGAGCTTCGTCCAAGAATGGATTGAAGTCTTCGAGATCTGCGGTAATGGTGAGCTTAACCTTAGTTGGCTCAAGATTCCTGACGCTGATTTTCACGCTTGCGCTCCTGAAATTACGTTTTTCTTATCTCTGCCGTATGGCACAACCGTTACATGATAGCGCGAGTTACGGACTCAGAAATAAGTGCAGCCTGCCATGGCCTTGCGCCCTGCTCTAAAAGGAAGTCCGAAACATTAATTTCAGCAATATTTTCATTCCAGCAAAGATTGCGAATAATCTGCGGTTTAACAATAACTTCTACTGGAGTATGAGTATCTTCAGCAATGCGCGTAAGCAATGCACGGATGCGTTGTAGCATCTCATAGCGATCTGGGTAATGTTCCTTCCAATAGCGCATGGAACGCGGAGCAACTTGTGAATCTTGAAAATCTTGAAAATTACACAAATTAGCTGAATCTGCACTAACTGTATTATCTGCACTAACTGCACTGTCTGCGCTAACTGCACTAATCGCGCAATCAGATTTATCTACACAACTATTTACACAATTACTAGTCGCGCAACTATTCGCAATCTTCGCAATATCCGCAATATTCGCAATATTCTGAGCTTGCAAATTATTCGGTTCATAAGTATCAACACGCGTTATGCCATTTGGAATAACTGGAGGAACGTCATCCATAGCTGTTTCACCAGATTCAGCACGCAAAATCGCTTGTTCAATAACTTTTTTCCACAGACTTGGACGAATCTTACGCTGAATCGGAGCATAACGCTCAAACATTTTGTCCCGGTCGCTGCCAGTATGCACACGAACACGCTCGTTCAGTATGCGAATTGCTCGAAACTCGCGAGAATTTTTCGGCTTACGACTACCAGCCTCAATTATTGCAGCGTCAGAAAGCAGTAAAGTAGGAGCAATATCGTATTGGCGAGCAAGAGCATCACGCTCCTGCCACAGAGATTTTGCAATAATTAAGCCAACACGATCGTGCATAAGAACACTTATATGCGATATTCTAAGCCACGGACGCGGGTGCGGCGCTTTCTTTTGCGAACCTTTTTTAAGTAGGTGCGCAAATTCTTCTTCCGCCCAAGAAAGCTTACCTTGTTTCTTTAGTTCGGCACGCATTACTTCTTCTAATTCGATTAGCAATTCAACGTCTAAAGCCGCGTAATTTCGCCAATCTCTAGGAAGAGGTCTATATGACCAGTCAGCTGCAGAATGTTCTTTTGCAAGAGTAAGACCCAAATAATATTCAGTTACAGAGCTTAAACCAAATCGCTTTCTGCCAAGTAATTTAGCCGCAATCTCGGTATCGAATAAAGCAAGCGGGCGCAAACCAATATCGAAAAATCCTGGCAAATCTTGCATCGAATCGTGAATAATCCAAGGCGCATCTCCTACAGCCTTGTTAAATTCATTCCAATTAGCTCCAAGTTTTGTAAGTTCTATTGGATCCAGTAACCCGATTCCTGCACCTTTGCGCTTAAACTGAATCAACCAATCTTCATGACTGTAGCGAAAACCGGAAGCTCGCTCAGCGTCTGCAGCCAAAGGGCCGGAGCCTGCTGCCAACAAACTACAATAATCTTTGTATGCTTCAAGCGTATCAATGACTTCTGGAACTCCTTCTCTAGGCTCCTTTAAGAGCTTTGGTTCCTCGTTCAAGAACGCCTCCCGATTGTACGCTTAGCAAACACATGCATTAAAACTATATGCAATATTACACACATAGTTTGCACATTGCTACAGCGAGTAACGCAACTGGCTATCCTAATTACGAGATTTACGCAACAATAGTATTCCTCGCGTAATCGCAAAACCTAATACGCTTATAACTAAGGTTGGAAGCATTGCACTAAGGAAATACGAGGCATCCAAATAGAAGAATCTTAACGATATTGAGCCAATACTAAAGCACACGTTCTCAGCTAAATTCTTAGAACCGCATGGTAAACCAAGAAGCTGCAAAGGCACTGCAAAACACACTAAAAGCGCGTCATAAATAATACCTACAAGTACCACAATCCATCCGCCTTTGCCAGCCATGGCAGCGCACACGGACACTCCAGCCATAAGCAAGAATGGGAATATCATAAGCGAAATCATAACACCTATTCCATCGCTCAATAGCACGAGTACTGTAGAAGCAATATAGCCAATAACTAAAGTGAACCAGCAGCCAGCAAGAATATTATGCTTAGAAATCCAACTATCTTCTTTCATAAAATCTGTTTTACTCAAGCAATACTCTTTAACAGCATCCAAAACGTAATATCCAAAGGCGTAACCAACCCAAGTACCAATAATTCCTCCAAAAGCAATAGCTAGAAGCACAAGTATTAACAATCCGAAAGAAGGCTTATCTCCTGCATAAGGATAAAACGCAAGAAAAATGTCGAAAAGTATGCCACATAACACGCTTAATATCGATGTAATTATTGGCAACGTTAAGCTTCTGGAACGCATCATAGCAAATAACGATTGAATAACAAAAAATATTACAACAAGTAAAACTGCTGGACCACACGCAACTGAAACACTTAAATGACTACTATGCACTAATGCGTATGGAGCGGAAGCAAGAACAATCACATAAAAAATAAGCGAAACAATAACAGCAATCGAGGCCACAGTATGCGCACGATTCCAAGTACAGTATTCCTTCAACTTCTTCACGATAAGCTCCTTTGCCTATGCAATATTGAATATTGTTGAAATCATATCATAAACAAAAAAAATGTAAATATAGAAAAATACACTCTTAACAGAATTATTACAACTTACAGAGCGATATAATTTAAGCACTACGGCAATTCAATGCGCATATTTAGATTTAGTACACTACAAAACCGTGGTCTTTGAACTGGTTTACAACTCGCTCTTTAAGCGCCCTAGAAGGTCCTTTTTGATTCTCAAGAGGGTACGGAATCCTAAGCTCATGCCACTTTGGGCGGCCTAGTTGATGGAATCCAAGCACGTCAATATGCTCAACAGCATCCCCAAACGAATCGCAAATCTCAGCAACTTTTTCAACGTTTTCTTCGCTGTCTGTAAGACCTGGAACGAGCACAAAACGCACCCAAATCTTCTTACCAGCCTTCGCCAATCGCTGACCAAAGTCAATAGTTGGCTGAAGCAAGCCGCCAGTTACTTTTTTATACGTTTCTTCAGTTCCGGATTTAACGTCTAGCAAGCAAAGATCAATGTCGTCAATCATTTCGTCCGTGTAATTGCGATTCAAAAATCCGGAAGTATCCAAGCAAGTATGAACGCCCATTTCTTTTGCTGCACGAAAAACTCTAGATACAAAAGCTGGTTGCATCATGGACTCGCCGCCAGAAAAAGTAATTCCGCCACCTGTTGCCTTAAAAAGACTTTGATAACGGTCGACTTTTTTAATCATCGCATCCAAGTAGACCGGCTTTCCGTCGCGCATTTTCCAAGTATCAGGATTTTGGCAGTACTGGCAACGAAGCGGGCAACCGCTCATAAACACTGTCATACGCGTTCCCGGGCCATCAACAGAAGTGTTAATATCCCACGAATGCACGAACCCAATATCGCCTGTTTTAAGAGCTACCAAGCGGTCTTTTCTGTCTAATCCAATTGGAGATTCAAAGCCAGAAAGTCCACCCATTAAAGTTTGGCGAGCATACTCTTTTGACTCCTTTAGCATATGCTGAGTAGTGGTACGAAACGCTGTGTTTTCAGCCATCTAACTGCCCTCCAAACTATTTATAAATAATAAATAATAAATAATATACGCAAATATACGCAATTAACAAAAGCCGGGAGCGAAACTAGCCTCGCTCCCGGCGGTGTTTACTAATCAACCAAATCAGTCAGAAACTGAACCCTGGTGGAATGTACGAGAAATAACGTCGAGCTGCTGCTCCTTAGTGAGCTTCACGAAGTTCACTGCGTAACCAGAAACACGAACCGTCAAATGCGGGTACTTTTCTGGGTGCTCAACAGCGTCCTCAAGCTGTTCCTTACGCAAAACGTTGATGTTTGCGTGGTACAAGCCGTGGCCGTTGCCAGCATCCAAAATACCAACAAGGTTGCTAATGCGCTCGTCTTCGTCGCGACCCAAACCGTCAGGAGTAATGGTGTTCGTAAGCGAAATGCCGTCGAGAGCATCGTCGTAATCAATCTTGCCAACAGAGAACATGGATGGAAGCATGCCGTGAGAATCCATGCCGTTTTCTGGGTTTGCACCTGGAGCGTAAGGAGTACCCTTCTTGTGGCCGGATGGGAAGGAACCAGTGTTCTTGCCATACTCAACGTTAGAAGTAATAGTCAAGATGGACTGAGTTGGAACAGCATTACGATACACAGGCAAACGCTTTACCTGACCCATAACAGTGCTTACAACCCACTTTGCCAAGTCATCGGCGCGATCGTCGTCGTTACCGTAAATTGGGAACTCACCAACAGTCTTGTAACCAACGATTAAGTCGTCGTCACCGCCCTCAATGTACTCGTACTCGTGGCCTTCAGTGGTCTTAGCATCCTTGTTGTAGATTGGGTAAACCTTCGCATACTTCAAAGCAGCCAAGGAATCTGCAGCAATAGACAAGCCGGACATGCCGCAACCAAGCGTACGGTAGACTTCCCTATCGTGCAAAGCCATTTCGATGGACTCATAAGCGTACTTATCGTGCATGTAGTGGATGATGTTCAAAGCCTCAATATAGGTTTCGGAAAGCCATTCCAAAGCCTTCTCGTAGTTGGCCTTAACCTTCTCGTAGTCGAGAGTTCCGTCAGCTTCTGGGCGAATTGGCTCAATAACGCCCTTATCGATAACCTGCATGCCGGTCATTTCATCGCGGCCGCCGTTAATAGCGTAAAGCAAAGCCTTAGCAGAGTTCACGCGAGCTGCAAAGAACTGCATTTGCTTACCGACGCGCATTGGGGAAACGCAGCAAGCAATAGCAGCGTCATCACCCCAGTGCTCACGAATGTCTTTATCTGACTCGTACTGGATTGCAGAAGTGTCGATAGAAATTCGTGCGCAGAAGCGCTTGTAGGCTTCTGGAAGCTTTGGATCCCAGAAAATAGTGATGTTTGGCTCAGGACCAGGCCCAAGATGCTCAAGAGTCAAAGTGTTGAGCAAACGGAACGAAGTCTTAGTAACAAAAGTGCGACCATCATCGCTGAAGCCAGCATCGGACCAAGTTGCCCAGTATGGATCTCCCGAGAAGATTGCGTCGTAATCCTTAGTACGCAAGAAGCGCACAATACGAAGCTTCATAACAAGAGCGTCAATAATTTCCTGCGCATCAGTTTCGTTAATTAAGCCGGCCTTCAAATCGCGCTCAAAGTAGCAATCGAAGAATGCAGAAACGCGACCGAAGCTCATTGCAGCGCCATCCTGGCTCTTAACGGAAGCAAGATAGCCCATGTAAGTCCACTGCACAGCTTCCTTAGCAGTCTGAGCTGGACGAGTCAAATCCAAACCGTACTCGTTGCCCAAGTTAATAAGCTGCTTCAAAGCCTTAATCTGCTCATCATGCTCTTCGCGGAAACGAATCCAATGCTCAATTTCAGTCTCGGTAAAGTCGTTACGGTATGGAATCGAATCCTTATCGCGCTTCTTAAACTCAATAAGCATGTTCACGCCGTAAAGAGCAACACGACGGTAATCGCCAATAATACGACCGCGGCCGTAAGCATCTGGCAAACCGGTTAAAATCTTGTTGTGGCGAGCAATCTTAATATTCTTGGTGTAAACGCCAAATACGCCATCGTTATGAGTCTTGCGGTAGACGGTGAAGATCTTCTTAATTTGAGGATCTACTTCCTTGCCGGCTTCCTTAATAGCCTGCTCAACCATGCGCCAACCGCCGTTTGGCATCATAGCGCGCTTGCAAGGCTCATCAGTTTGAAGACCGACGATTACGTTATCTACTTCTGGGCTTTCAATGTAGCCAGCTGGCATTGCGTCAATGCCTGCAGGAATGTGGGTTTCAACGTCGTACACACGACGCTCACGCTCGACAGCCAAATAGTTGTCGTCGAGATACTTCCACATGTGCTTCGTTTTTTCAGTGGCATTAGCCAAGAAGCTTTCGTCACCTTCATACGGCGTGTAGTTCTTCAAAATGAAGTCACGAACGTCGATATCTTTCTGCCAGTTGCCAGTCTCAAAACCATTCCACGCTTTGGTGCGAAGATCCTCCTCATTGAGAATGGAAGCATCAACTGAGGTCATTTTAATAACTCCTTCTGTAATCGCAACGCATCTTCACGCTGCCCTAATTAACTATGTTAAGCCATAGCAAAAAATGTTCACCATGAGTTTTGCAAAAAATCAAGTGAATTGCGTCACATTTTACTCACGAAAAGCGGTTGTAACAGGCATTCTGCGATCCCTACCAAACGCAATAGCGCTTACTTTTGGTCCAAGCGGATACTGTCTGCGCTTCCATTCAGCGCGATCAACCAAGCGCATAACGGTATCAACTGTGCGAGCATCAAAACCGTCCGCAAGTAAATCAGCTCTACCGTGAGCAAGCTCAATATGCGCCTCTAAAACGCGATCAAGCAAATCGTATTCAGGCAAAGAATCCGAATCCTTCTGCCCCGGACGCAACTCCGCACTAGGCGGCTTAATAATAGAATTAACCGGAATTAATACGCCATCTTGCGGAGCTTCTACTTGCGCAGAATCTTCAAAACCAACAATCGGAAGCATACCAACGCCAACACCAGCGCTTGCAGCACTATTCCTCCAACGAGAAAGCGCCCACACACGAGTCTTCAGCAAATCCTTAATAGGAGCATACCCTCCTACCGCATCGCCGTATATAGTGGAATATCCGCAAGCAAGCTCAGATTTATTTCCAGTTGCGAGCGCCAAAACACCTCGCGAATTTGAATAAGCCATAACAATAACGCCACGCACGCGAGCCTGCAAGTTTTCTGCAGCAACACCTTCTAAGGAAAGTTGCGATTGGAACGCCTTAAAAAGCGGCTCAATAGACTGCACTTCGTAGTGCGCACCAATACGCTCAGCTAAATCGCGAGCATCATCTTTAGAACCGTCCGAAGAGTACATGCTTGGCATAGAAATGCCCCACACATTTTTCCCTCCGCACGCATCAGCAGCCATAGTTGCAACAAGAGCTGAATCAATGCCGCCAGAAAGACCTAGGCACACGCCCTTAAAACCGTTCTTACGCATATAATCTCGAAGGCCCACAACGCATGCGCAATACACTTCCTCATCAGCATCAAGTTTTGGAGCGATACTCGAAACTTTCTGCTTTTTAAGCGCGCCATCAAAATCTACAAAAGACAAATCTTCAGCAAACATAGGCGAGCGCTCAAGCAAAGTTCCATCCGCATCAACAACAAAACTTCCGCCGTCGAACACCAAATCATCCTGCCCGCCAACTTGGTTCACATACACAACCGGCGCATTAACTTCAGCCGCGCGCTTTTGAGCTAAGTTAAAGCGCACATGAGTTTTGCCCTCCTCGTATGGAGAACCGTTCAGCGTAATTAACGCGTCAATTCCAAGCTTTGCAAGCTGCGCCACGGGACCGCCATCTTGCCAAATATCTTCGCAAATAGCAAATCCTAAGCGCAAGCCGTCAACTTCCATAAGTTCACACTTATTTCCGGAAGAGAAAATACGAAACTCGTCAAAAACACCGTAATTTGGCAGAAAATGCTTATCGTATTGCAACACGGATTTACCTTCGTGCAACACAAGCAGGCGGTTACGAGGCTTTCCGGAAGACTCGTCAAAGCCAACAGTTCCAACTACTACGTAAAGCTCCCCCAAACCTTCTTCCGCAAGTTTTGCTGCAAGCAAGCCGGCAGCTTTATGCGCAGACGCACGGAACGTACCGCGTAAAGCAAGATCTTCAATTGGGTAGCCGGTTAGTGTCATTTCCGGAAAAACAACTATTCTAGCGCCTTCCCTTGCAGCGCGAGTTGCGTATTCAACAATTTTCTCAGAATTGCTATCAATATTCCCAACGCAGGTGTCTACCTGCGCTAATGCCAATCGCAAAAAACTCATATTCACCAGTTTAATAGCAGGCATTACGCAAGTAATCGACGTGTTGCAAAACTTATTTTTTCCCTTCGCGTATTGCAAGCATTCGCATTATTAACACGTCATAAATATTACTAATAAGCAAAGTGTAGAATTCTTAATTTTTCTGGCCTATATTGATAACTCGTTACTCGCGAAGGGGACAAAACGTAAACAAACAAGGAGCAGAAAAATGCGCAAAATTAAAGTAATCGCCTCACTAACCGCTTTGGCTGCATTGGCAACTTTCGCTTTGAGCGGATGCGGCAACGCAAATGGCGCAAACAAGAATGACAAAACAATTACGGTTGCAGCAACACCTACTCCGCATGCCGAAATTCTTAACAACGTAGTAAAGCCTATTTTGAAGAAGGACGGCTACAAGCTGGTTGTTAAAGAATTCACCGACTACGTACAACCAAACGCTGCAACTGAAGAAGGTGAAGTTGATGCAAACTACTACCAGCATCTTCCTTACTTGGATAATTACAATAAGGAAAAGGGTTCGCACCTGATTTCAATTGCCGGCATTCATTTTGAGCCATTCGGATTGTATCCTGCAAAGGCAAAAAGCATTAAGGAATTGGCTGACGGCGCTACTATTGCAGTGCCGAATGATCCTTCTAACGAGGCTCGCGCACTTCTGCTTCTTCAGGATGCGGGCTTGATTAAGTTGAAGAATTCAAAGGACGTAAAGTCAACAGTCAACGATATTACGAGCAATCCTAAGCATTTGAAGTTCAAGGAGCTTGACCCATCAGCAGTTCCAACAGCTATTAAGGATGTCGATCTTGCTGCAATGAACGGAAACTACGCAATTCAGGCCGGTTTTAACCCAACTAAGGATCCGCTTACTTCCGAAAAAGTTGGTGGAGTTGCAGCTAAGACTTACGAAAATATTATTGTCGTAAAGAAGGGTTCCGAAAAGTTGGCTAAGATTAAAGCCTTACTTAAAGCTTTGAAGACAAGCGCTGTTCGCGACTATATTAATAAGAATTATAAGGGCGCTGTGCTTCCTGTTTTCTAAAAAATAAAAGTAGCCACATACTGCCGCAAGGTGTGTGCTTTGCGGCAGTATTTTTAGTATTTTTAGTATTTT